>JAZQUX010000170.1:0-14683 GCA_045631585.1 Eubacteriales bacterium
CACCCGTTTGACGGGTGGTTATGATTTTCCAAAAATATTTTTTGCCCGTCGCCGGCGACGGGGCAAAGCGGGTATTATGGGGAATTGACAGACGGGATTTTTTGTGATACAATAAACCTACAAGCCAAGGTCTCTTTTGACAACGTATGTGCCGTTGCCAAGTACTAACCAAATGTCGGCATAAAGCGTATAAGCGCATACGGTTGCGAGGCTTCGTATACGCTTTTTGCTTAAACGCTAAAGTAATGATAAGGAGGAAATGACATGAAAAAATGGGTTCTGTTTTTACTGACTTTCGCGCTGCTTTTAGTTTTACCTGCCTGCAAACAACCGACGCCGGAGGAGCCTGCCGGATATTTAATCGATAGGATTCCGGGCGAGGAGTATGAACTGACTCAAGCCAACGTAGAAACGCTGGAAGCTGCATTGAACGACGTAACGTGGACACAGGGAGAAACGAAAACAGCCTGCAACTACGAATTTTCCTGGGGTGACCGAAAAATTCAGTATAGCTCTTTGCACGGAGTAGTACACGATGTGCTCCTTGAGAGATACTGTGAGTTGAGCGAAGAACAAAGAAATGCGCTCAATGAAATGATTGAGGCGTTTGGTCTTGATATCTCTCAACGTTACCCGTGAATCTGATATTATTTTCTCGCCTCGCCACACACGTGTGTGACGAGGCGGATTTTTTCGTTTTTCAGCTGCTTCAAAAAATAACACAAAATTCCTATCATACAAAACGAGTTTTCGCGCACAATAGTAGCAGAGTCGAGAGAACGCTGCGGCAGAATGAGAGAAAAAAACGAGCATGATATCGTTTAGGTCATTCGAGCCGATGCACGCGCGCCGTTTGACGGAGGCGCGGATCTTGTCGGCTCGATATAGATAGATTTTGTAAACCGAATCAAACACCGCACAAGCGGTCGCGCGAATGCGCGGAAAGGATAATAGTATGGCAAGCAATAAGACGATGGTTCCCGAAGCAAAGGAAGCAATGAATCAGTTTAAGATGGAAGCCGCTAATGAAGTCGGCGTCAACCTGAAGCAGGGTTACAACGGCGATCTGACTTCTCGTCAGGCAGGCAGCGTCGGCGGTCAGATGGTAAAGAAGATGATCGAGTCCTACGAGAACTCGCTCAAGAAATAAGACCGGACCAATGGAATTCCGCCCCCACCGAGGTATTTTTACCTCGGCGGGGGCTTTTTCCAAGATATTGCGAAAAAGGCTTGAAAAACGGCAAGAATCGTGGTACAATAATCCGATTAAAACAGAAATCGAGGATCGTATGACGTTAGTAAGTAAGTACGTAGGCGATCGGAAATTTTACCGCAAGGTCTTAGGCGTGGCCGTTCCCATGATGATTCAGAACGGCATCACCAACCTTGTCAATTTGCTCGACAACGTCATGGTCGGCAGTCTTTCGACCGAGGCCATGTCGGGCGTTTCCATCGTCAACCAGTTTATGTTCATTTTTAATCTTTTGGTGTTCGGCGCGGTGTCCGCGGCAGGCATCTTCACGGCGCAATATCACGGACTCGGCGACGGCGAGGGTGTACGTTACACGTTTCGTTTCAAGTTCATCATCACCGCTGTGGCGGGCTTGCTCAGCGTAGGGCTGTTTTGGCTGTTTGATGATGGTTTGATCCAAATGTTTTTACATTCGGGTAGCGTCGAAGGCAATTTGGATCTGACACTGGCTTACGGCCGGGAATATTTAATGATTATGCTCATCGGCCTGATCCCTTACGCGATTGCTCAGGCGTACGCCTCTACCATGCGCGAAACGGGCGAGACGGTCGTGCCTATGATCGCCAGCACCGCGGCGGTCGCGACCAACTTTGTACTCAATTACCTGCTCATCTTCGGCCACCTTGGACTCCCCGCGCTGGGCGTGCAGGGTGCGGCCATTGCTACGGTTGCCTCGCGCGGCGTGGAACTGGGAATTCTTTTTTTGTGGGGACATACGCACAAACAGAAATGCCCCTATTTGAAGGGAGCGTATCGTTCGTTGTACCTGCCCGCCGCATTGTTCGGGCGCATTTCCGTCAAGGGTCTGCCGCTGATGCTCAACGAGGTGTTCTGGGCTACGGCCATGACCTTCCGCAATCAATGTTATTCCACCCGAGGATTGGATGTGGTTGCCGCGCAGAACATTGAGGTAACCATTGTCAATTTGTTCAGCGTTGTCTATTTTGCACTGGGCGGTTCGATTGCCATTATCGTTGGCAACGAGCTTGGCGCGGGCAAGATAGAGAAGGCCAAGGATTCCGCCCGCAAAATGATGGCGTTTTCCATTTTCTGCGCGGCGGCGATGGCTCTTCTTTTGGCGGCGACGTCGGTGCTGTTCCCGCAGCTGTATAACGTTGGCGAGGATGTCAAAACGTTGGCGACGTTTATGATCCTGTCTTCGTCGGTAATGTTGCCGTTTTACGCCTACGCACACTCAGCCTATTTTACGATACGATCGGGAGGCAGAGTGCTGATTACGCTACTGTTTGACAGTGTGTATATGTGGGCTTTTGTGGTGCCGCTGGTCTTTGTTCTGTCGCGCTTCACGCCCATCAATATCCATTGGCTGTTTATTGTAGGGCAGAGCGTGGAGATTGTCAAGTGCATATTCGGAGCCATCCTGCTGGCCAAGAGCAACTGGGCGCGGCAGTTAGTGGGAAAACAGTAAAAAACGATATATGTTGTCCTCCGCCGATCGGTGATACGGTCGTCGGAGGACTTTTTTATCCGACGGATGCGCGGTGGGTAAAAGCCGGAGATCAGGGATAAAAATCACAATTCTCTTGACAAGATGACACCCTTCTGATATAATTAGTTAGTTAACTAACAAAAAGGAGGTTGCTATGTCCCAAACAAAAAAACAACTCCTCCCCCGTCCCAAGCCGCCGTTCCCCGAAACGGCTCCGATGATGGTCAATGATATCTCTCATCTGTTTTTCGGCAAGGTGCGGCAGATGGAGCCGGAGGGTGTCATGTCCCAGCACAGCGCCCGCAGTATTTTGCGGCTTTTGGTGCGGCAGGACGGTGTGCGTCAAACGGAAATTGCCGCCGCTCTGCATTTGAGCGCCCCCTCGGTCAGCGCTACGCTGCGCCGCATGGAGAACGAGGGGCTGATTTGCCGACGTGCCTGCGAGGGTGACGGTCGGGCGGTTCGTATTTATTTGACCGACAAGGGCAGAGAATACGACGAGGGCGTGCGAGCCATGTTGCGCCATCTGGATGAAATTTTAATGCAAGGCTTTGAGGAAGAGGAGCGCCGTACGCTGTGCGAGCTTCTTGACCGCATGAGAAACAATCTGCTCTCGGAATTACAGCGAGACGGAGAGGAGGAGAGCGAATGAAATTGATCAAATATCTGAAACCCCATTGGCTGTACGCTATCTTGGCGCCGCTGTTGATGATGGGGGAGGTGCTGGCGGATTTGTGTTTGCCTACCTTGATGTCCTATATTGTAGACTTCGGTATTGCCGAGGACGGTCTTGTTACGATCGGAAGAAGCAATTTCGCGCTCGGCGTGATGAATACGCTGTTTGGCGAGGGCGGCTATACGCAAATGAACATTATCATCACCTTTGGTGTCATGATGCTGCTCATTACGTTGGTCGGCGGATTTTTCGGCACGTTCTGTGCCTATGCGGCTGCTCGCGCATCGCAAGGCTTTGGCCACGATCTCCGCTGTGATGCCTACCGCCGCGTCATGTCGCTCTCCATTCAGCAGACGGACAAATTTACCACCGGCTCGCTGGTCACCCGCATGACGGGCGATATCGCCATGATGGTGGACTTTATTGAAATGGTCCTCCGTATGTTTATTCGCTCTTTTATGTTCTTGGCGGGTGGTACGGTGATGCTGTTGACGCTCAACATCCGATTCGGCACGGTTTTGATGTGCGCTCTTCCTGCCATGCTCATTACCATCGTGTTGGTTCTTGCGCGAGCCGTTCCCATGTATGGCGTGGTACAAAAAAAGCTGGACCGCGTCAATGCCGTCGTTCAAGAGAACGTTTCGGGCGCTCGCGTTGTCAAAGCTTACGTGCGCGAGGATTACGAAAACGAGAGATTTGACCGCGCCAACACCGAGATGAAAGACGTTAACTACCGTGTTCTCCGCCTGATGAGCATCCTCCATCCTGTCGTGAGTGTGGTACAGAATCTGGCCATCCTTGCGATTATTGCGCTGGGCGGCATTTCGATCAGTGAGGGCGTGGACGGTATGAGTACGGGTACGCTGATGGCCGGTATTACTTATGTGACCAACGTGCTTCATTCCATCATGATGGTGACCATGATGTTCCAATCGGTGTCCCGTGCGATGGCGTCCGGCAAGCGTATCAATGAGATTCTTGCTACCGAGCCCGTCATTGCCGACGGCGCGGATGAGATCCCGGCATCGGGCGACGTTGCCGTTGCCTTGCGCGGTGTCAGCTTCCGCTATCCCGGAACGGCCGGACGTCCCGTGCTCAAAAATATCAACTTGGAAGTCAAACACGGCGAAACGCTGGCCATCATCGGCGCAACGGGCAGCGGAAAGACGTCGCTGGTTTCTCTCATTCCTCGCTTTTATGATGCCTGCGAGGGTGAGGTTCTGATCGACGGCCGACCCATCAAGGATTATAAGCTGTCACAGCTGCGCCGTAAGATCGGCTTTGTCATGCAAAAGAGCGAGCTGTTTTCGGATACCATCGAGCAAAATATTCGCTGGGGTAAGGAAACAGCGGACGAGGCCGAGATCAAAACGGCGGCCGCGACCGCACAGGCCTCGAGCTTTATCGAAGGCTTTGCCGACGGATACCAAACCTACGTCGCAGAAAAGGGTGCGTCTCTTTCGGGCGGTCAAAAACAGAGAATGTCGATTGCCCGCGCGCTGGTACGCCGTCCCGAAATCATGATTTTGGACGACGCGACCTCCGCCCTCGATTTGGCCACCGAGGCTCGCCTGCGGGGGGCCATGCAAGAGATGCTGAAGGACACGACAGTAATCATGGTGGCTCAGCGCATCGCCTCGGTCAAGCACGCAGACCGCATTGCCGTCATCGAAGCCGACGGTACCATTTTGCATTGCGCGCCTCACGAGGAGTTACTCCGCATCAGCGAAACCTACCGTGATATCGTTCATTCTCAAGCCGGACAAGGAGGTGCTGTGTGATGAATCAACGTCCTACCCCTCCTCCTCCGCAGCAACGCCAAGGCGGAGCCATGCCCGAATTTCGTCCCGGTCGGCCGGGTGCGGGCCCCGGCGCGCGTATGCACGTCGAAAAGCCAAAGAATATGCGTAACACCATCGGCCGTCTTTTGCACTACATCGGACGAAACGGCTGGTTGCTTGCCGCGCTGTTATTCTTTATGCTCTTGACCACCGTGATTGATTTGCTGGGGCCGATGTTCCAGCAGCTTGCCATCGATACCATCCGTGTCGCAGACGAGGGACTGACCATCGATCTTGACGCTTTGTTTGGATATCTGAGTGTCATGGGCATCGCCTTTGTGTTTGGCGCTTTGATGAGCCTTTGCCAGTCGCTGTTGTCGGCCAAGCTGTCCCAGGCAACTGTGTACACCATGCGAAACGACCTGTTCCGCAAAATTTCAAAATTACCCATTTCATATACCGACGGCCATAGCCACGGCGACATCATGTCCCGCATGACCAATGACGTTGAGAACGTATCCAACGCGGTGGCTCAGTCTATTACCACCCTGATCTCTTGCGTCATCACCTTGATCGGTGTTGTATGTATGATGATTTACTACAGCTGGCAGATGATGCTGGTGTCGCTGATTACCATTCCTTTGACCATCGGCGTTTCCTCCATGCTGGGTAAAGTCATGCGTAAGTTCTTCGTTCGTCGCCAAAAACTACTCGGCAACCTGAACGGACAGGTGGAGGAAATGGTGACCTCCTATAAAACCGTGGTTGCCTACGGAAAGGAAGATCAGGCAGTCGAGGAATTCTGTCAGGTATCTGACGGATTGCGCAAGAGCAGTATCTCGGCTCGTGTTTGGGGCTCCATCATGGGACCCTTGATGAACTTTATCGGCAACCTTCAATACGTGGCCGTTGCGGCGGTGGGCGGCTTTATGATGCTGACCGGCCGTGGTGGTATTACCATCGGTGCATTGCAAGCCATGTTGCAATATTCCAAGAAATTTACCATGCCCATCAATCAAGTGGCCAACCAATATTCGGCTATTTTGACCGCTCTGGCGGGCGCTGAGCGTATCTTTGCCATCATGGATACGCCCGATGAAATCGACGAAGGGACGACCATCCCCGATCGTGAAGCCATGCAGGGAGAAATTGACTTCAAGGACGTTCACTTCTCCTACGTTCCGGGACAGCCCGTCATCCGTGGCCTCAATCTGTCGGTCAAGCCCGGCCAGAAAATCGCCATTGTCGGCGCGACAGGCAGCGGCAAAACGACCATTGTCAATCTGCTGACTCGTTTTTACGAGCTGGACAGCGGTGTGATTACGGTGGACGGCGTGGATATCACAACCATTCCGAAGGACGAATTGCGCCGCATGATCGCGATTGTTTTGCAAGATACCGTTCTGTTCTCGGACAGCATCCGAACCAACATCAAGTACGGCCGCATCGAGGCCGACGACGAGGACATGAAACGAGCGGCCGCAACGGCCAACGCTGACGTGTTCATCGACCGTCTGCCTGAAAATTACGATACCGTGCTGGCCGAATCCGGCTCCAATTTGTCGCAAGGTCAGCGCCAGCTGTTGTCCATCGCCCGCGCTGTTTTGGCTGATCCTAAGATTTTGATCTTGGACGAGGCAACCTCGTCGGTCGATACCAGAACCGAAATGAGAATCCAGGAGGCCATGGTCAACCTGATGAAGAACCGCACCTCTCTGATCATTGCCCACCGATTGTCCACCATCCGCGATGCCGACGTGATCGTCGTGCTCAAGGGCGGCGTGATTGCCGAGGCGGGCAATCACGATGCTCTGCTTGCCGCCGGCGGTGAGTATGCCAAGCTGTACAGCAGCCAGTTCGCGGGGGTCGCAACCTGATGACCAAAAAGAAAACCATGGCAGAGCCCGTTGTCATCGACCCCGAATTTGAGCAAAAACAGCTTCGGTTTGCCGCCCTTTGCGATCGGGAACGGGCATCCGACCGCCCCGCGGCGGGTGTGACGGCGGGCGATGGCATCGGCACATACAAAGAAAAACGGCTGCACGCTCTGCTCAAAGAATTTTATCTGCCCCGGGGTGCCCGTCAGGAGGTTCGTCTGTCCGATGATATGCTGACGATGGCGTATGCCGACCTGACCGACGCCGCCACGCGCCGCGAGTGCGACCGCTACGTTGCGGATATTTTGACGGACGAGGGCGAGATCATTGAGATTCAGACGGGGGGATGTTACCCGCTGATCAAAAAACTGCATTTTTATTTGTGTGCGACAAATTTTGATGTGACGGTGGTGCATCCCATCCCCGCCGCCAAATATCTTTGCTGGATGAATCCGGAAACGGGCGAGATGACCTCTCCCCACAAGTCGCCGAAAAAAGGAAGCGTGAAAGATGTGGCAAAAGAGCTGTATTGGCTCGCGCCCTACCTGGCTGAGCCCCGCTTTCGGCTGGTACTGCCCCTAATTGATGTCGAAGAGATCCGACTGCAGAACGGCTGGGGCAACGGTGGAAAGCGCGGGTCGGAGCGATATGACCGTTTCCCCTTGGCGTTGCGCGAGGAGATTGTGTTGGAATGTCCCGAGGACTACGCGGCTTATTTTCTGCCGTCTCCCGAGGCGTTGCCGGCCCCGTTTACCGCGGCGGAATATGCCAAAGCCACCGGCATTCGCGGCCGCGCGACGTATGCTCTTTTGCATATTCTTACAGATCTCGGCTTTCTTACCCCCGCCGCACCCCGCGGACGTGCGGGCACGTGGGAGAGAACTTAAATAGCAAACGGGAGGAAACTTTTGTTAAAGAAGTTTCCTCCCCGGCTGTTTTTGAACGTTGAAAAGCCTTTTGCAAAGATTTTCTCGTTTTTGCTACACAATCGCAAAAAAATATGATAAAATGAAAAAAATGTTGCCATGAGCGTAAGATTTCACAAAAAATGTTGACTTATTTTGTGTAGTGGCCAATGTGGTCATGCGGTCACGGAAAGGAGATCAGATGGAAGAGAAGTTTTGGAACGACGACGCGATTATCGACGGACTGTTTTCCCGAGATGAGCAAGCGTTGCAAGAGCTGTCGAATCAATATGGTCGGCTGTGCCTCTCCATTCTGCGTCAGCTTTTGTGTGACGCCGGTGACGTTGAGGAGTGCGCCAATGACGTGTTGTTGGCCGTGTGGGATCGTATCCCGCCCGAGCGTCCTTCGCATCTGCCGTCCTTTATCTCTACGCTGGCAAGACGTATCGGCATCAACCGTTACCGTCACAACACACGCCAAAAGCGGGGTGGAGAGTATACCGTAATGCTCTCGGAGTTGACCGATATTCTCCCCGATCGTTCGACGCAGGAGACCGGCGACGTTTCTGACAGAATCGGTCGCGTGATGTCGGATGTTTTGCGAGCGCTGGAAGCAGATACCCGCGTATTGTTTGTGCGTCGATATTTTTACATGGAAAGTGTCCGCGCGCTGTCGGAGCGATTCGGCATGAGTGAAAACGTCATATCGGTCAAATTGTACCGAGCCCGTAAAAAACTAAAAAAAGAACTACAAAAGGAGGAAATAGAGCTATGAAGCATCAAGAACATCGAGCAGAGAGGCTGTCCGAACAATTATCAAATGTGGATACGGATCTTTTGGCGCAGGCGTATGAGGTCGACAGTGCCGCGAAAATGAAGGAACTTGGCCGACAAGAGAAAAAGGCGACTCGCGCCCGCGTATGGCGCCGCACGGCGGTAGCCTGCGCTTGCTTGTTGCTGGTGATGGGAATGGTGTTGACGCTCCCCCTGTGGCAAAGTCTTGTCTCCACAGGCAGTTCGAACGGGGGAACAACCAACAACAATCAAGAATCGTACCCGCCTCGAGACGAAATGATGGGGATGCCCGACACCCCCGGTATGCCTGACATCTATCAGATAGGATTTATTGACAGCTTTGACAAGCTGAACTACTACGCCGCCATTCGCCTGATTGAACAAGAAAAGAACAGCTTGGCGGCGACTACCGTTCTGCCGTACACCTTTGATTTTCTGACGGTGACCACGCAAGAGGACAATCGCGGCAGCGGAGATGACGCGGAGGATTCTCCTCCCGAATACGAGGGCGACGAGAGCTCGGGGGCGACGGCAGAAACACCGCCCGCCTCGGCCGAGCCTTCCGAGCCCGGTGTTTTCCCCGACAGCATGCAGGACATTTGGCACTATGCGTTGCAACCCGATACGGCTTTTACCATCACGAAGACGATGTATTGCCAAATCAAGCTTACCGATGAAAACGGATTTTTGGCAACCAGAATCGGCACGGGGATCGTGGACGTGGTGATTACCATGAACGATTTGGAGGATATGATTACCTTCAAAAACGGCGACCGCTTTTACACCTGCCTGAGCAACGGCGGTGGCCCCACCGAGATGGATTTTACGACGCATAAGTATATCGACGGATTTTATATCGTTAAAAATCTTGCACAGGACAATTTCCGTTTTGATCTGACCTTGGACGCACAGGGCTTGATCACGGGTATGACCTGCAGCTATTTCAAAACGGATGCGGCGCAGGCCTATTTTACGCCCGATGATATCACTTTCGTTGGGGGAAGCAGCTATACTTCGTATCAGAAGGCAAGCTTTACCGTTAACGAGCTCAATCGGTATTATTCGGTGGACAACGAGATGTCGGCTTATCCCGAAATGATATATTCCAATGAAGAGTACACGTTTTGGTTGAATTCCAACGGTCGTTTCATTTTGTATCGCACGGGGCACTTCGATGACGAAGAAAGCTATCTCAGAGGAAGCTATCAGCTCACAGGAAACGGTATTGTATTGGAGTTTGTTGATGGGGAAGTCACACAAAGAGTTCTTTTATCATGGACACAGGACGGAGGATTCGTTTTTGAGGGATTGACATACTATCCCGATTCGCTCGATTGAATAGCAAACGGGAGGACACTCGTCCTCCCGTTTGCTATTCTTATTTCTTGCCGAGTAGCTGATTTTTCTCAAACGATGCGATCACGGCATCCATAACGGCCGAGCGGAAGCCTGCGCTTTCCAGTGCCCGTACCCCCTCGATGGTCGAGCCCCCCGGACTGCACACCGCGTCTTTGAGCTCGCCCGGATGCTTGCCCGTCTGCAATACCATCTGCGCCGCGCCCGCCAGCATTTGAGCCGCGTAGAGCTGAGCCTGCTCTCGGGTCAGGCCGCAAGCCACACCGCCATCGGCCAGTGCTTCGACAAATTGATAAGCAAACGCAGGCCCACAGCCCATGACGGCCGTTGCCGCGTCAATTTTTTCCTCTGCAATGGCATCGAGGCGTCCCGCGCACGACATGGCGCGCTTGAGCTCGTTGATGTCGTCCTCGCCCGCCGCTTGGGAAGTGGCGTAGACCATCATGCCCTCACCCAATGCCACGGGCGTGTTTTGCATCATGCGAATGATGGGGGCGCCATCCCCTGCGACTTGGCACATATCTTCGATTTTGACCCCAGCCGCAATGCTGACCAACGCAAAGCGATCCGTCCGCGCATCCAGCGCAGGGCGCAGTTGGGACAGAACCGTGGCGACCAGATTCGGTTTGACACCGATAAAGATCAAACGGCATTCTTGGGCAATTTCCTCATAGCTTGAAGCGGTAACGCCGAGCTTGCAAGACAAGCGCACGGTGGTTTCTTCGTCACGGTCAACCAAGAGTACGTTGTCCGATCCGACGGCGCGTGCGCAAGAGAGCGCCATCGCACCGCCCATGTTGCCGCCGCCGATAAATCCGTATTTCATATAGACTCCTTTCGTACAGGGTGCCGCCCCATACCTTGCGTAAAACCTTTATAGATTTAGAATTTTGAAAAACTTACTCGAATGACTTGAGGCGTCAAACAGCTTTTTTGCTGTCAAATGGGGTAGGGGCACCATGGATACGTTGTAATGCAATAAGCGTCCGTGGATGAAGCATACGCTTTGGCGGAATCTGTACAAGCATTCCGTCAGTGACCGCACACGGTAAGGTATAACCACTGAAGTAACATTTTCGAGCCCCTCCATGAAAGTTCTTTGGTCGCTGAAGCCCCCCGCTTTTATCTTACATGCCCCTTGCCGCGAATGACGTACTTGTAGGTCGTCAGCTCACAAAGACCCATCGGACCTCTGGCGTGCAATTTTTGAGTGGAAATTCCCATCTCACAGCCAAGTCCGAATTCGCCGCCGTCGGTGAATCGGGTGGATGCGTTGATGTACACCGCAGAGCTGTCCACCGCCGCAGTGAAGCGGGCAATCGCCTGTTCGTCACGGCTGAGAATGGCCTCGCTGTGTCCCGTGGAATGAGCGGCAATGTGAGAGATGGCCTCGTCCACACCGTCCACCACGCGAACGGCCAGGATATAATCCAAAAATTCGGTATCGAAATCGTCCTTGCCTGCCGCCGTGCCGTGAGGCATCAGGGGAAGCGACGTCGCGTCGCAACGGAAAGAGACGGGAGGCTTGCCTGCCGCTTCTCGGTCGCTCGCCAACCGCGCATTCAATGCAGGCAAAAATTCTGCCGCGATGTCCTTGTGAACCAAACAAACCTCGCAAGCGTTGCAGACCGAGGGGCGGCTGGTCTTGGCGTTTTCCAGCACGGTCAGCGCCATATCAAGATCGACGTCCTTGTCGACGTAAATATGGCAAATGCCGGTACCCGTCTGAATGACGGGAACCTTGGCGCGTTCCACACACGTGCGAATGAGCCCGGCGCCGCCGCGAGGGATGAGAAGATCGACATAGCCGACCGCCTCCATCAGCGCCGTGGCGCTGTCGCGGGTGGTGTCCTCCACCAGCTGAATCAAATGCTCATCCAGTCCGACAGCCAGCAGTCCCCGCTTCATGGCGGTGACAATGGCGCGAGCGGAGCGATAAGCCTCTTTACCGCCGCGCAACACACATACGTTGCCGCTCTTGAGGGAGAGCGCCGCCGCATCGGAGGTGACGTTGGGACGGCTCTCGTAGATGATGGCTACCACGCCCATCGGAACGCCGATTTTTTGAATAATCAAGCCGTCATCCCGCACATAAGAGTCCATCACACGGCCGACGGGGTCGGGCAGGGCAATCAGCGCGCGGATGCCGTCCGCCATGCCCTTGATGCGCGCAGGGGTCAGGGTCAGTCGGTCAACCATCACCTCGCCCAGCACCTCGCGCGAGGCCGCGACGTCTTGTGCGTTGGCTAAAAGGATATCCTCCTCGGCCTCCTCCAGTGCATTTGCCATGGCGGCCAGCGCTTCGTTTTTCTTTTCTGTGGTCAACAGGCACAGCGAGGCCTTGGCGGCCTTGGCTGCCTGCAAAATATCTGTTGTTGATCTCATGGTGTATCAACCTTTCTTTGCCATAAATCTGGTTCCTACCCGTTCGCCATCCGCCAAACGGTAGAGCAGGGAAGGGTCAGCGCCGTTGGCAATGACCATATCACATCCTGCTTCGCGGCACATGGAGGCGGCGCGCAGCTTGGTTTTCATGCCGCCGGTAGCAAGCGCGGAGCCGCGATCTCCCGCCAGCGCAAGAATCTCGGGCGTGATTTCTTCGACCACCTCGATCAGCTTGGCATCGGGATTTTCGTGGGGATCGGCAGTATACAAGCCGTCAATGTCCGACAAAAGAATCAAAAGATCCGCGCCGATGGAGGCGGCAACAATCGCCCCCAGTGTGTCGTTGTCTCCCACCGCGATTTCCGTGGTGGCAACGGTGTCGTGTTCATTGATGATGGGTAGCACACTCAGCTCCAACAAACGGAACATGGTGTTACGGAAATTTTCGTGACGGTCGGCGTGGCTGAGGTCATCTCCCGTCAAAAGAATTTGAGCGACGGTGTGACCGTACTCCGAAAACTGCTTGTCGTAGACGTACATCAGCTCGCACTGACCGACGGCGGCCGCCGCCTGCTTGGTGGGCATATCCGAGGGACGCTCGCGCAATCCCAGCTTGCCCACGCCCATGCCAATGGCACCCGACGAGACCAAAATAATCTCGTGTCCCGCGTTTTTCAGATCCGCCAGTACACAGCAAAGCTCTCCTACGCGGCGAATGTTTAAGTTTCCCGTGGCGTGCGTCAGGGTAGACGTTCCGACTTTTACGACAATTCTCATGGCAACTACCTCCCGATGGAATAGCTGATTATATCATATTTTTTAAAAAAATGCAAGGGCTGTTTTGTAAAATTGCATTTCAAAGTGAAAAATATGCAAAAAAATGCACCCTGCCAATGTTTTTTTGCAGGGTGCATGATATCATTTCGCTTATTTTGCGTACGCAATGGTTGTGCCGTCGCATACGAAGACCAAAGATCCGGACTCATCGGTGCGGTAAACGGTGACACCGGCGGCCTTCAGCGCATCCAGCGTGCTTTGGACGGGATGACCGTACTTGTTGCCCGTACCTACCGAGATGGCGGCGATTTTTGGGGAAACGGCTGTCAAGAATGCGGCGCTGGTCGAGGTGTCCGATCCGTGGTGACCGACCTTCAAAAAGTCGCACTTCAACTCACTTGCGGTATAGGTCTGTACGATTTCCTTCTCGGATTTTCCCTGCGCATTGCCCTCGGCATCGCCGGTAAACATCATGGAAACGCTGCCAAAGGTGGCTCGCAGAACGATACTGCAGTCATTGGCATCGGAATGAATGGTCAACGGGGCGAGAATTTTGACGGACAGTTCTCCCAGCGTGTAGACCGCGCCGGCTTCGGCCAACTCCAAGTCAATCTCATGCGTCTCGATCGCATCCAGCACGGCTTCGTACACTTTGGAGGTTGCGGCCTTGTCGGGCATGATGACAGTGCCGATCTCATAATTGTTCAGTATCACATCCGCACCGCCGATGTGGTCGGCATGGGGATGGGTGAGAATGAAATAATCCAGCTTTTTGATGCCCAGATTGTTCAGATGATTCTGAAGCGCCTCCTCATAGCGGCTGATATTGTCGCCGGCATCAATGAGAATATTGCCTCCGGGCGCAGTTAGAAGAATGGCATCCCCTTGACCGACGTCGATGACGTGGACTTTCATGGTCGCGCCGTCCGTGACGGGCGGCGGGGCCGTCGTATCATCTTCTGTGGGGGGCGTTCGGCCGAGCAGATCGGGGCGGAAATAAGCCAATGCCGCGGCGGCCAAAACCAGTAAAAATACGATAAAGGAGAGAATTTTCTTTGTGCTGTTCTTTTTTCTTGCCATAATATCCTCCCGGATCAAAAGTGTAACATCTACATCCTATTATATAGAAAAATCCCAAAAATTGCAATAGGTGCAAAAGAAAAAACGACAAATTCCGCAAAATGACGAAAAGAGCAACTTTTTTTGATAAAAAGGAAAAAAAGTATTGACAAACAAGGGGAAATATGATATAATTCCGATTTGATACGGGTGCCGGAGCGCCCGTCTCCTTACCGTGCAAAAAATTCAAGTGGCACGGTCGAAAGTCCATAGGGAGGTGTAAAACAGTATGGAAAAAATCATTAGTTCTTACGAGTGTATGTTCATCATCAATTGCGCAAGTGGCGATGATGCCGCAAAGGCAACTGTA
>JAZQUX010000171.1:0-19168 GCA_045631585.1 Eubacteriales bacterium
ACTATATCAGCATGTCCTCCGAGAAGAGTATGCGCCTGTATGCCGACACCCCCGTAGATATGACACTCATGCTTGGCGAGGAAGTGCACATGCCCACCGAACACATCCACGTGGTTCATTTGGGTGGCCGAGAGAGCGTTAATGCTTATTTTCGCGCCCATCGCGACGAGGCTCGCGACGAGGTTGATGCCATCAAAGAAACACTGTCCCTCCCCGTTGGCGTGTCTGTCGAGGATTACGCATGGCGCATTTGGATTGCAAAAAAATCCCACGAATTTGGTGGTTTGTCCATCTTGGCACACCCCCATTGGATTTGGAACGGTGTATTTTTTATGGGTGAGGCAACCACGATGCAACTTTTGCGCGACGGTGTACACGATGCACTGGATCTGAGTGATGACGGTCTTGACATTCATCAGGCTGACACCACGGTTGCTCTTTGGAACGAAATGCGCATTGAGGGCGCGCGCATCCCCGTCGTGGCTTCGACCGACTCGCACTATACCGACGCATCCAATCCTCACCGCCCCGCTGTCGGCGGCTATACGTTGGTATTTGCCAAAGACCGCTCGCCCGAAAATTTGATGCAAGCGGTGCGTGATGAAAAATCGCTGGCAGTATTCAATCACTGCACTCCCGAGGCCATCCACGGCCCCTACCGATTGGTCAAATTCACTCGTTTCCTGCTCGACCACTTCTACCCCGTTTATATGAGACGGTGCCACGGCCAAGGAGTTCTTTTGTCCGAGTGGCCGCTGTGTGAGCAGGACACGCAGGCATTGGCCGCGCTTAACCGTCGCTCGGAGTCGTTTGCCAAAGCATTCTACGGATATTGATTGACAAGGAGAACACCATGAAAGTTTTAATTCTCAACGGCAGTCCCAAGGACAACGGCAACACCGCCATGGCGCTGAACGAGATGAGAGCAGTCTTTGAAGCCGAAGGCATTGAGGTTGACTACGTCCACGTTGGACACTTGACCATCAAGGGCTGTACCGGTTGTGCCGCTTGCTTTAAGCTGGGGAAATGCGTCACGGATGATATTGTCAACGAAATCTCGGAAAAATTCCGCGAGTGCGACGGTATGGTGATCGCCAGCCCCGTCTATTACGCCTCGGCCAACGGAACGCTCATTTCCCTGCTTGACCGTCTGTTTTACAGCACCCGCATCGATAAGCGCATGAAGGTTGGTGCGTCCGTGGCGGTTGCTCGCCGCGGGGGATGTTCGGCGACCTTCGAACAGCTCAACAAGTATTTCACCATCAGCGGTATGCCCGTCGCAACCAGCCAATACTGGAACAGCGTCCACGGAGCGCTCCCCGGTCAGGCCGCCGAGGACGGCGAGGGACTGCAGACCATGCGTACGCTCGCCCGCAACATGACCTTTTTGATGAAGAGCATCGCGCTGGGCAAGGAGGCGTTTGGTCTTCCCGAAAAGGAAAAGTCCGTTTGGACGAATTTTGTGAGATAAAAGTAAGGCAGAGCCACAAAATGTGACTCTGCCTTTTCTATTTTTTGGTATCAATAAAAATCTCTATAATAACCAACGCCATATTTTATTTTACTGACGATGCTATCATCACCGATATATTCTGTCAATTCGTCGACTTCTACCGTCCGGCATGTGCCGTCCGGCATAATGAGATAATACAAATCGTCATTATAATACAAGGTATCTCGCCAGGATTCACCCGGTTGTTTCAAAGTCCACACAACTCGCACTACCCCGTACACGGTGCCATTATGCTTCACGTATTTTGCTTCAAAATATCGCGTCGCGATCTCCATCTGCTCATGTCCAGGTGTATGCGGCGGATCCAAGGCATTGAGATCAAGCGCTGAAACAAACGCCCCAAGGTCTTGAATGTTCTCAAGATCTTGCTGTGTAAAGCGTTCGCCCTTGTATTCAACGTCACCCTCGTCTGTCATACAGATGGTTTCATTGGTGATAAATCCGCCGATATTTCGGGTATACCACACCGTGCCGCTATTACAATTACAATACGCACCTTGCGCAAACAGCCCGTTGTCGTATGGCTTGACGTATGCAAGAACTTCTTTTTGCTCTTCCGTGGCAAAAATTTCATTGGTACGAACGCGATCAAAGGTAATACGCCAATATTTCTCCGGATCACGTAACGCGTTAATTGCCTGCTTGGTATCCTCTAAGGTACAACCGTCCCTTGCCGGGAAGTCTTCATCACCATAGCAAGAACGCCCCACCGTCAAATACCAATTGAGCCACCCATCCTTCTTCCAATGCTCCAAAGAAAATTTGCCATTCTTAAAGGGCAGTATCGCGCCACGGGCGGTAAAACCTGAGCATTCAAACATCAGCGTAAAGCTCTCGGCTCTCTTTTGTGTTACGTTGATCATAGTGTAGTCCTCAAAGCCGACCTGTTCCAAACCGCCAATCACGATATAATCGTACTCGTCCAGTGATGGATCCAAATAAGAATTCAAGAGAAAATAGATTTGTCGCGGTATATTTTCTCCATATAATTCTTCAAGGATTTCAAGCCTTAAAATATGATATTTCGCCCCCCTAGAAGACGAGCTTGCGGCATCAATGTATATGTCAGGCAAAATTTCAACGACCTTCGCTACCACACCCAATCCTCGCTGATATACCACCGTCGCCGGCGCCTCGTCCCCCGCCGAACCTCCACTTACGTGGTTTTCAACAGATAGTTCATCCCCCGGCACCCATAGATTCTCCCAAGGAGCTACCGAATGGTCGATGAAGTCTTCAACCGGTGGTTTTTCAAACAGAGGAAACAGCAATGCCCCTGCCAAAACCAAACACACACACGCCGCGACCATCGACCACCGTTTCCAAGCGGCGATCTTTTTATATTTATGCTCGCCCTGCATGGTCTTGTGGGCGCGCGCGGTCAGCTCGTCGTCCACAAAGGACAGCGCCGAGAAAATATCGTTTTGTTTCATATCGAATATCCCTCCTTTTCAAGATAGTGCCGCAGTTTTCGTCTTGTGCGGGAGAGGATGTTACGCACGTAGTTTTCGCCAAGTCCCAGCTGCGCGGCAATTTGCTCGACGGGATAGACGAAATAATAGCGGCCGAGGAAAATGTCGCAATCGCGTTTGGACATACGGGTGTGCAGAAAACGGTTGATACACTCACCCAGAGCGCGCAATTCGTATTCGCGCTCAACGTCGGTCGGTGCGGCAATGATTTCGTCAAGCTCATCCAATGCCACAGTCGCCTCCCCTCCGCCGCGCTTATCGCGCGTTTTCTCCCGATAACGATCAAGGGCTAAGTTTCTTGTGATCGTCCCAAGATAGCCGCGCAGGGCTGCGGGCTGCTCTGGCGGGATGGTGTTCCATGCGCGCAGATAGGTATCGTTGACACATTCCTCGCTGTCCAGCCGATCGGCCAGAATATTATAAGCGATGGTCATACAATACGCGCCGTATTTATCCTGCGTCGCGGCAATGGCTTTTTCATCTCTTTGGTTATACAGCTCAATAATCAAACCGTCTTGCATAGACGTTCTCCTTTCGATGAAGATCGGGGCCTTCACCCATATAGACGATAACTCACAAAAAATGCACCATGAAAAGGGAAAAAATTTCTGTATTTATTGTAGCATAAATGTTAAATTTTTTCAAGCTTGCTTCAAAATAAAACATCCCGACGAGCTTTTGCCCGTCGGGATATGCCAAAATCAGCATTTAATGTTAGTTTTGAATCAGTTAAGAAAAAGATTGGAATCCATAATCAGATAACGTAAATCTAAAACTAAAAGCTTCAAGAAAAACCTCAAACCAATCCAAAGCATACACTATTCCTTCTTGGTATGTGTTCAAAAGCGAAGAAAGCGTCCAATAGGAGCCTTCGGTTGAATAATATCCAATAGAAGTATATCTTGTAAAGGTGGAAGGATTTATATATCCTTGAGTTACATTCTCTTGGTACGAATAATCGCCATCGGTATATGTTGCATAATAACTACATGAAGTTGCATCTTCAGATAGATTGATGGAAACAAAACGAGCATCATCGCTGCTATCTTAGGAAAACGCTATGGACACCGTGCTTTGTTGAGAATTAAAATCCCCCCATAAACCTTTGTCACACTATATTGACAATTTCAAAATATTCTGCCAGCTGTTCGGGTGTTTCCTTCCTATCGTTATTGAGCCACCATCTGATTGTTTCTACAAAAGTGACCGAAACGTGGTTCATCCAATAATCGTCAGGAAGTTCTCTTGGTTTTTCTCTGCCGAAAAGGTGTGGATGATTCTTCATCAGATCTCTTAAATTCTCCTTGAAATAGCGCAAAAACAGTTCATTATTCTCGCACCCCAGCAGATCCAAAATCTTATTATCATTCTTTTGCAGGTGCTGTAACAAGTGGAGTATAACAGATGAGGGGGCATCACAAGTAAAAATATGCCAATGCTGTTCCCCGCCGTCTACCGTTGCATCAAAGATATGACAAAACAGTTCTTCGCAAAGCTCTTTTAACAAGAAATCCTTTGTTTCAAAGTGTGCGTAAAAGGTTGCTCTGCCAATGTCGGCTTTTTCAATGATTTCTCCTACGGTGATTTGGTTATAATGCTTTTTTGACAAAAGCTCCGTAAAGGCGTTAAATATCGCTTCTCGTGTCTTTTTTTGCCGTCTATCCATTTGATATTTCTCCATACATTTTTGAAAATATGTTCGGTATTGAACGGTTCACATCATACATCTGTTGACTTCCATTCGACTTCTGATTATACTGTTATCATACAAAGTATTCTATAACGTATTTATTGTACTATAAAAATCCACGTTTGTCAATTTGGAGAGAAGATGAAAACGGAAAGAAATATTTTTATTGCCTTCATTCTCAATTTAGCGTTCTCTATATTTGAATTTGCAGGGGGCATTTTCACAGGCAGTGTTGCTATTATTTCGGATGCCATTCACGATATCGGAGACGCTACCAGCATCGGTGTTTCCCTATTTCTTGAAAAGAAAAGCAAAAAACAACCCGATGATAGATATACCTACGGCTATGGTAGGTATTCCGTTATCGGTAGCGTTTTAACAACCCTAATTCTATTGTTAGGTTCTGTGTTGGTTATTTACAATGCAGTGTTGCGTATGATCCATCCCGTTGAGATCAACTATAACGGAATGATTATGTTCGCCATCGTTGGTGTATGCGTCAATTTTGGGGCCGCACTTTTGACTCGGAATGGTAGTTCTCTCAATCAAAAGGCGGTGAATCTCCACATGCTGGAGGATGTTCTTGGCTGGATCGTCGTTCTCATCGGTGCTATCGTGATGAGATTTACAAATTTCTATCTGATCGATCCCTTGATGTCCATCGGTGTAGCTGTATTTATTCTCATAAATGCCTTGAGAAACCTAAAAGAGGCGATGGATATTTTCCTTGAAAAGACGCCTCGCAATATCAACGCAAATGAGATTACGGAGCATATATATGAAATTGCGGGCGTGGTGGGCGTTCATCACATTCATCTTTGGACGATGGACGGACATCACAATTACGCTACCCTGCACGTTGTTGTCAATGGTGACACACATCAAATCAAGCACGATATCCGTGAGGAATTAAAAGAGCATGGTATTGGACATGTAACACTCGAATTGGAAGAAGAAAATGAGCATTGCCACGAAGAGCATTGCCATGTGGAGTTTGTTTCTTCCTCCGAACATCACCATCATCACCATCACCATCACCACCATCACCATCATCACTGATCTTGTATCAAATTAGAGAGGACCATCGGCTTAGCCGATGGTCCTGATTTACTGATATTTGATTACTTCAAAACGACCTCATGGCCGGTTCTGCCGGACTCATAGATGGCATCGAGAATGCGCATAACGACCACGCCGTCCTCGGAAGGGTTACGGCACTCACAGCCGGTGCGAACGCACTCGACGAAGTGGCGCATTTCCTTATCGAACATACCCTCAAAGGTGTTGGAAGGCATATCGGTAAACTTGAGATTGGTCAAATGACCATGCTCGTCGGCCAATACGCGAAGTGGGTCGGTGATACAACCTGCCTTGGTTCCATACAGTTCGATGCGGCAATAGGGTTCTGGCGTATTGAGCGCATAGCTGGTTTCCAGCATCATGACACCGCCGTTATCAAAGCGGACGGTAGCCTGAACAAAATCCTCAACGTCGTCAATCTGACCGGCATCGGAGGCGACATAGCCGACGTTACCGCGATGAGCGGAGCGATCCAGCTTCTTCATGACAGCTGCATAGACGGAAACGGGCTGGGGATTGCCCATGAGGTAGCGAGCCTCGTCGATCACGTGAACGCCAAGGTCGATGCCGGGGCCACCGCCGCTGCGCTTCTTATCCGAGAACCAACCGCCGGGGTTCCCGTTCTGGCGCAGGTAGGTTGCCTTGGTATAGTACATTTCACCAAAGAAGTTTTCGTCGGTCAGGCGCTTGAGCTCTTCGGTCTCGTACATAAAACGACGGACAAAGCCAACCATCAAGAGCTTGCCCTTCTCCTTGGCAAGGTCATGCATCTCCTGAGCTTGTTCCTCGTTCATGGCCAGCGGCTTTTCGCACAGAACGTGCTTACCGGCGCGCAGAGCGGCCATGGTACATTCATAGTGGTTGCAGTTCCAAACGCAAACGCTGACAGCGTCCAGCTCGGGCAGCGCGTTGACCATCTCTTCAACGCTGGTATACAGACGGGTGACGCCATGATGGGCGCCCTTGGCCTTCAGGCGTTCTTCGTTGATATCACAGAACGCATACAGCTCGGCGTTAGGGTCTTTTTTATATCCCGCGATGTGGCTCTCGGAAATATTACCGACACCGATAATACCAATTTTAACTTTTGCCATAATATTGATTTCCTTTCATGCTGTGCGGCGGACTTCCCCGCCGCGAATTGACACCATTATATACCTTTTTTTGACAATTGTCAATGAAAAACAGCAAAACACCGCTCGCAAAATCGCAAACGGTGTTTACTGTCTTATTCATCTTGTATTTTCTTCAAATATAGGCATCCACACGTGCAGTGCGTTTCGTTTGCCGCCCCAAAGCCTCCGCAATTGGGACAAAACGGGCTATCGGGAACAAGATGTTCATTCCAAGGGTATCGACCGCCGAACGCATATCGGACACGGTCACCTGCCTTGATATGGTCACGGGCATAGCCTTGGGATGCAAGAGATGAAAAAACAAAGGAATGTACACGTCCATGACGGTCTTCCACCTTGACAGAATAAACCCAAACGGGCTCCAATTCCCAACCGTTTGCTATCGTACCGATGTTGATATCCGTGCGTGGCTCGCGTCCGGCAATATCACGGCAACTCTTTACAATTCCGGAAAAAGAGGGGCGAGTAAGGACACGGTACAAGCGATAGCGCAACACCGGAATGATCAGTAAGACCAATGTGACAGCTCCAAATGTCAGGGGCCGCACCGAAGGATTCAAAACACTATTGCTTCTGGCGGTCAAAATCATAGCGACGATCGACACGCTCCACCAAATCGCCGCTTTTATTAGCGAACGGATATACTTTTTCCGATTGAGCGCGATGATACTTTTGGCTACTTGATCGGAATTTAACATAATTCAATCCTCTTTTTTATCATGAATTTCTCTCAAATACAGGCACCCACATGAGCAATGCGTCTCGTTCTCGGCACCGAAATGTCCGCAATTGGGACAAAACGGGCGGTCGGGAGCGAGATCTTCGTTCCACGGGTATTGTCCGCCGAAAGCGTATCGGATGCGATTTCCCTGCTTCATAAATTCTCTGGCATAGTCCGAAACTTTACCCGAGGGAAACGAAAAGTTATGTGACCGCCCGCGATCGGTGCGGACGCCAATGGAATAGATCTCCACTTTGCGCATCTCGTACGGCACGTCCACCACGCCCGTGTTCAGCTCTTTACGCGTTTCCAGCGCACTACTGTTTCTTGCGGTTTCTACCATTGCCACAAAAGACGGACGGGTAAAGACACGATACAACCGATAACGAAAAACAGGAATGAGGAATAACACAAGCAAAACGCTGAAGAACGGTATCGGACGGGCGGCAGGATGGAGAATATCACTACTCTTGGCAGTAAAAATGAGAGCAGCGGCCGCAGCGGCGTAAAAGATAGCCGCTTTAATTAAGGAAAGAATATATTTTTTTCGATTGATTGCGATAATGGATTGGGCAACTTGATCGGAATTCAGCATGATTCAATTTCCTCCTCTTGGCGCATATCAAAATGGCAAGCAATACAATTTTCTTTGCTCGACGGTGTAATATTGTTACAGCAAGGACAAACGGTCTGCTCGTGCTGTGTAAGATTGATAGGGTAGTAAATGCCGCTCGTGCTCAAGACCTTATCTCCTTGTTGATATACAACGCCATAGGAAGCGGGCAACTCAAACACATGAGATTCTCTTTCGTATTCAGTCATATTCGTCCCTCCCTTTTATTTGGTTCTGCGTTCCCGTTCCAGCTCCGCTCGGACGATATCACACAGCGAAATAATTTCCTTTACTGTCGGTGCAGGCGCTGAGGGAGCATAAGCCGAAGCATAAAACAAAGATGTAATATTGTCAATGCCACGAATGTTGGTGCGCGCCTTTACGATATCCGCAATTTCCTGCGGAGTGGTATGATCATTGATACCGATATACTTACGGCGCAAGCATCCAACCAGCGTTCGATAGGCGTATGTATATTGAGCCTTTGCATTGGGCTGAGACATGACACGTCGGGCAAAGGTACCGTAGCTGATGACATTCTCCTCCGTTTTTCTTCGAGGTCGCCGAATTACCGTGTCCTGGTAGGCGGTCTGCGCCTTTGGCTCATCCTCTTCTTTTTCTGCTTTTTTCTTTCCTTTGTGCCATCGGCGCAATTCACTCGGCACAGATGACACCAAAAGATAAATACGCAACCACAAACGACGCAGGAACTCTTTGATCCGAGTCAAATAACAAAAAATTTCCGGTGTCTTCGTTCTCATAAGAATATACACAAGAAACCCGATCATGGTAATGAGCGACAAAATATAAATAATCAGGTTTATAATTGGATTCACGGAAAACGGAAAAACAAAAATCCAAGAAAAGGCTCCCCGCTGTCCAGAAAATGTAATGACGCGCAAGGGAAAAACAAGCAACGACATTCCCGCGACAAGCAACCACACATACGTCAAGCATTTGCCGAACATACCAAATACCGCTTTGATGCCTGCGCGGCGAAGCTCATCCGTCGCATGGCAGGTCGGCGAAAAATATGATGGCTGAATCACATGGATCTGGTTCATGATAATAGCCATGCACAACAAATAAACAACCATACAAAGCAAAAAGAACCAACTGATTCCATAATTTCCGTATATCGCCTGCAACCCGCCAAAGAAGGCAAACACAGCACTACATTCCACCATTGAGCGCAGTCCCACAATTTGATTAAACGCGCAAGGACGCAAACAGCAACCGACACACCCTGCCACGATAAAGGCCGCGCCAAGCAATATTCGAAAAGTAATCAGCATATTCTTTTCCATGCCGATTCCGATAAGATTGATGCGGATTTGGTTCAATATACTTCCTATCAAGTAAGCAAACAGTGACATAATCACAGCCGTGATCAAACAAGAAAGGAACGTTAGTCCTCGTGGAATTTTAATTTTGCTTTCATAGGCAAAATCAAGCTCCGAGGATTCCTCTTTTCTACTCAGACGGAGCAACAGATGCTCCATCAGATAGCCGATACCGACACCGACAGGACAAGTCAAAAGGGTGATCCACGAGGCCGATTTTCCCGCAACAATCAGCATCAAAAACTCCAGAACAACAGAGACAACAGCCGTCATGCCGATGACGGCAATCAACTTATAACGGCGGAACCAACGAAGATCCTGCGCGGTATTAGGACGCATGGCCGACACCTCCAATCCATTGAGTGACGCGGAAATAAACCGGCACGTCATTTGGAATTTTGACGGCGTTATTATTGGTCGTAGCCACAAAGAAAATCACCTGTATGCCTCGTTCTTGCATAGCGCGATGGAAACCGATCATACGATCGTTTAGAAACGTCGTAACCAAGACAATATTTCCGCCGCGAGCATACAGATGCGGACGGGCGATCATGTCGTCAAGCATGGTTTCAATCGTAACCGTCATTTGCATTGGCAGTGCCGCCAACATACGGTAAGCACGAATGACTTGCGCCTGCTGTCTGTATTCCTCACTACAAAAAATCTGTTTTCCCGTTTCATTGTTTTCCACCAAGGGATGACCGTATTGCTCCACGGTGGGAACATTGGCAATCAAGGCGACGGGAATATCACGGCGCACGGCGCTGTCGAGCAACGATGCACACACCGAGATACAATCCTCAATGTACGGAGGAGTAGAGATCTGCGGCGGATTTGGTTCAATCAGCATGGATTGCATATTCAGTACAATATTGTAACTGTCGTTATATTGATATTCCGTCTCTCTGACAACGGTGCGTCCAAGGCGAGCCGATTGCTTCCAATCAACGGTGTTAAGCGGATCGCGAGGTTCGTAATCCCGCACTCCGATAAAGGACATCGGATCGTGAATCAACCCTTGCGGCAAGATGCGTTCTCCCGCATAGGTGGGGCTGAGAGCCATGTTGGCGATCCACTCTTTGACGCGAGGCAACACAGTCACCTGAGCGTGTCCTCCGTCCTCTGTCTGCATTTGATGCGACGTCGCCGTCATACCCAAAGGATCATTATAAATAGCAATCATTTGTACTTGCTCCGCTCGATACACGCCTCGCTTTTGCGCCAACACGCGCCATTTTCGACGAACCGTACTACCGGCGGGCAGTTGAAATACACTTTGAACGGACTGACATTCGGTATCGTTTCCGGAATACAATTTACCGTCTTCCACCAAAACAATGCGAAGCCCCTCAGGCATCAGCGTTTCCGTTTTCAAAAAGGCCACATCCTTTTCCGAGTCGTTGGTGATTTCTTGGATCAAATATACATATTCCTCCTCGAACACCTCGTCTGTACTGAACTCAAAATGATATGTTAGCATTTTATTGGACGTTTTCTTCACGTCTCGCCGAATATCAAAGCAAGTGATAAAGATGGCAATGACGATGATAATAACGATCCACTCCATCCGTTTCCCTCCTTTCCTATCTTTTTACCGATACCTTACTGCAAAGGTGCCGGAATTTTAGAAAGAAGGTACTCGATGATGGCCTCGTTAGATCCGCTCAAGCGAATGCTGCTCTGCGATTGAGAAACGATACGATGTGCAAGAACCGGAACCGCCAATTCATTGACATCATCCGGAATGACAAAATCTCTTCCCTGAATGGCAGCCAACGCGCGGCAAGCGCGGGTCAAGGCGACGGTGCCACGAGGGCTGACACCCAGCTTGACCTTATCGCTCTCGCGAGTGGCGCGCACAATACGAACGATATAATCGCGGATGGTATCGCTGACTTGAACTCGATTGATCTCTTCTCGTGCGGCTAACACGTCCTCCACAGAGGCCACCGGGGCAAGCGTGGATGCTTGTTCGGAAACGCAAATATTCTCTACCATTCTTCGCTCGTCCGCTTCATCAGGATAACCCGGATGCAATTTCATCATAAAACGGTCAATCTGCGCTTCCGGCAGCGGAAAGGTTCCTTGAAATTCAATGGGGTTCATGGTTGCCAGCACCATAAACACGTCGGGCAGAGGAATCGTTTCTCCGTCGATCGTGGCTTGACGCTCCTCCATACATTCCAACAGGGCCGCCTGCGTACGAGGAGTAGCGCGGTTAATCTCATCTGCCAAAAACAAATTGGCAAAAATGGGGCCTTTGCGAAGCACAAATTCTCCCGTCTGCTGGCGATAGAAATTGATGCCCGTAATATCCGAAGGCAACATGTCGGGGGTAAACTGAACTCGCTTATCTGTAGCGGAAATCGAGGCAGAAAGAGCCCGAACCAAACTGGTTTTTCCCGTTCCGGGGACGTCCTCCAAAAGAACGTGGCCTTGGGCTAACAGCGCGCAAAGCAACAATCGAACTGTTTTTTCTTTACCGAACACGACTTGCCCGATATTTTTTTGCAGATTTTGATACAATGTTTCGCTCTTGGTTGCCATGAGAATGCCTCCTTAAAAATTGATATTGACAAATATGTTTGCATACGCTCTTAGGAATGCCGGCCGGAACCTCATATTGAAATCATGAAAATCATTCTTATTTCCTTGAATGCATTAGATCTGTAACAAAAGAATTTAAGACGTGTTCCAAATTTGCTTTTTTGTGTTCCGTTGCTCTTTGCTTACGTTCACTTGAACTGTTAATATTATATCACGGCATTGTTAATATGTCAATATTCTGTTTACACAAATTTCAAAACTGTTATTTGGTAAAACTTAACAAAGCAGAAAAACAGCCCTGTGGCGGTCAACGCCACAGGGCTGAAAATGGGATACATATTAGATTTCAGGTACGTTAATTTCAACCTCACGGCCAAGCTCTGCAGACTTTGCAATACCGTCGAGGATGGCCTGGTTGTAGATGATCTGAGAGGACGGAACGGGAGCGGGAGTACCGTTCTTGCAAGCGTCCAAGAAGGAGCGGATCTTGCGGTCGAACAGCGAAGGACCGTTGTCCTTGATGATCGGAATTTCAGTGATGGTCTGCTGGCCGCAAACCTCGTGATAAATCTTCATGGGGCCACCGACGGAGCCGTTCCAGCAGTCAGTCGAAGGAATGCGCAAGCCGCCCTTGGTACCCAGAATGATGGTGTCACCGGGGGTGTCGATGTTCATCGCCCATGCGATACGGAAGTCCAGAATAATACCACCTTCCAAGCGAACGAATGCAGCGGCGAAATCGTCAACACCGAAGACGTCGGCATACTCGTGGTGTGCGCCGTAGCCTACATAATTGGGATCCTTACCGAAGAAGTCGGACTTATAGCCGGTAACGGTCAGGGGCTTGGGATAACCGATGGCATTCAGCACCATATCGAGAGAGTAGCAGCCGATATCTGCCAGAGCGCCCAAGCCTGCGGTTTTGTCCTCGATAAAGGAGGTGCCAAACGGAGTGGGGATACCGCGACGGCGGCCGCCGCCGGTCTGGATGTAGTAAATCTGACCCAGCTCACCCGACTCGACGATCTTCTTGATCATCTGCATATTGGCATCCAATCTAGGCTGGAAGCCAATGGACAGCACCTTGCCGCTCTTCTTTTCGGCCTTCATGACCTCAAGCGCCTCTTCCAGGGTAACGGTAAAGGGCTTCTCCAGCATAACGTTAACACCCTTCTCCAGCGCGTAGATGGAGGGGATGGCGTGCTGACGGTTATAGGTACAAACGGAAACGGCGTCGAGCTGCAGGGACTCATCGTCCAGCATTTCCTTGTGGGAAGCGTAGTTGGTCTTGACACCTTCTACGCCGTGTCTCTTAAAGAATTCTTCAGCCTTGCCGGGGATCAGGTCACAGCCGGCAACGATTTCTACGTCGGGCATTCTCTTGTAGGAATCAATGTGGGAGTCTGCGATCCAACCCGTACCGATGATACCGATTCTTAATTTTCTGTTAGCGTCGATAACGGCCTCTTCCTTTTTGCCGTTGTTGTAGTCAAGATTTGCATCCATTTTTTCTGCCATGGTTTATTCTCCTTTTTGTTTTCATGAAATGATGTATGATTATTCTGTTATTACGTTTGATCAATAGCCAAGCGTGCTCAGGTATTCTTTGCTCTTGGCAATGCACTCCAGAGGCGTAAGACCCATGCTGGGATTATCCTGCTCTACGACCACCCACAGAGCACCCGCTTCTTCGGAAGCCCGAAGGATCTCGGGGAAATTTTGAAGTCCTGAGCCGACGGGGCGGAATTCAAAATTGCTCGGCTTTTTGGGAGCCGTCTTTTCAATGCCGATCAGCTCGTACATATCGTCGCTCCGCTCGCCGTAGAAATCCTTGAGGTGAACGACAGGAGCGCGGCCGGAGAACTTGCGAATATAATTGGCGGGATCCTCACCGCCGACGTTGACCCAACAAGTATCCAGCTCCGTCTGGAGCAGGTCGGCGGGTACGGTATCGTACAGCACCTCCAGGGCGTACTTGCCGTCCAGCTTGACAAATTCGAAATCGTGGTTATGATACAGCAGTTGGATGCCAAGCTCCTTGGCAACCAAGGCGATCTTGCCGATATTTTCCACGACCTGAGCAAATTGATCGCCTTCGGGACGATGCTCGGGCATCAGGTAAGGAACGGCAACGTATTTACAACCGATCTCAGCATACTGGGACAGAACACCGCGGGCATCCGCCACCATATCAACGTAAGGGACGTGAGCGGAAATCGGGACAAGGCCGATTTCGTCACACATAGCCTTGATTTCCGCGGGAGCATAGCCGTACAGACCAGCAAATTCCACGCCATCATAGCCCATTTGCTTGATTGCTTCCAATGTGCCACGCAAATCACGCGCCGCATCATCGCGAACGGAATAAATTTGAACTGCAACAGGTAAAGACATATTTTGTCCTCCTTTTTCAGGATTTTATGGGCATCCACCCACTATAACAGCATTATTATAAGACATTTTTGGCTGTCACACAAGTCATCTATGGTCAATTATGAGACAAATATTGCTATGTTTTGTTCAAGGGTGTCATTTTGGTCAAAACAAAATACTCATTTTTGTTCATTATAGACAAAACAAGCAACAAGAATGATTCTTGTCGCTTGTTTTTGCGATTATCCTTTGGCAAAATCGCCGTATTCCAGCGCCAAAGCGGCCCAAAGGTCGCGGACGTCATCAAAGATAGCCTCCCACATGATCGCGTGGTTTTGAGGGTAGCCCTGTATGCCCGTTTCCACCGTGATGGTCGGAATGCCGTGCTCTAAAATCGTCCAGTTGCTAAAGGAAGGCTCGGTCTGGTTCTCATCGATGATGGAGTAGCCGGTGATGGATGAGGCAAGCTCGGCCAGTCGGTGGTTTTGAATCTCCAAAGCACCCTCTTGGAAGCAGCGCCAATAGATGATCTGGCCCTGCGAATGGACGCAGACCGACGCTACGGGGTTAGAAAGCGATTCCGTCAAGGTTGTAAGATAGGCCGCTTCATATTCGGACAGAGGCGACGCTCCCTTGTAATTCTTAACCGCGGGTTGTCCGACGCCGTCGTAGTGCTCGGCCCAAAGCGCGTCAAAATTGCGGTTAAGATCCACGCCGTTGGCGTTGGATTTCCAATAGTTGTTCAGATATTTGTCGATAGCGGCATCATCCGTGATGCCCAAGGAGCGGCAGATGTTTCGTACCATCTGGCGAAGAGGCTCACTGCGAAGAGAAGAAAGTCCCTCCTGTGCCAAAGTGATGCCGTCGGGATTCGTCATGGGAGCGATGACAAAGCAGACCTCGTCAAACAGTTCGCGCATGGGGTGTCCCTGGTAGGTAGCCGTCTCATAATTTTGCAGGTAATATTCCAGCTGACGCATGACGACAAAAGCATTAACATACTCGCGGGCGTGCATACCGGAGGTGATGAGGACCTGCGCGGTGGCGTTGGGATTGCCAAGTGTCACGCAAAGCAGATCACGGCCGTCGGCCGATACTCCATAGGATCCATAGGACATAAGATCGGGATACCGCGCGTACAGATGCACCATATCCTGTTTCATCTCTGTGTATGTATAGTACTGCCCCGTCAATTCGACAATAGCTGACCGAGGATCTTCTACATCCTCCCCGGGAGAATCGGGATTGGACGGCGTGTCCTCCGGAGGCAATTCTTGACCGGGTTGGTCTTGGCCGGGTGGATTTTGGTCGGGGTGGTCTTCCCCGCCGTTTTCGTTGCCAGCGTTTTCGTTGCCGCTCGGCTGTTCAACCGAAGGCGGCTCTCCCTCGTCAGAAGAAAGCCATGGGAGGTTTTGCAATATCGAAGGATTCAAATAGAACAAGAGCAAAATGCCAACCAACACCAAAACGATGCAAAGCAATAGATAAATTTGTTTTTTTGATCTTTCCACGTTACCATCCTCCTTTCACAGCTTGCGCCAAATACTCTCCTATTGTAACATACACCGCCAAAAAAATCAACGTTTTTTGGCGGTGTAGATAAAAATTTACAGTATTGGCAGGACAATTGATTATGGTTCTTCCGATTCAATGCTTTTCGGCCACATCCCACAGGAAACAAGGAAAATAGAGCAAACCGTTAAAATCAAACACACTACTTTTTCATCAAAGTTCTGTCCTATTTCTTAAATCCACCTTGCTATAGACAATCACTACTCATAAAAATAACATTCAGGACCAGGAAATTGATATTCTATGTTGATCTTTTTAACACAACTCAATTCAAGCAACGCTTTTAAGGCATCGTAATCACTAACAAAAGATTCTACATGAGAAGCATCCGATGATGAATAGAAAAAAAGCATTCCGGAAGAAATCGCTATATTGTGATACTCTCCATGAGAGATATTCCCTCCGTATTCATCATAGAAAGCCTTATTTAATGATTCTGTATCGGTTGCCGTACATTGCTGATACCACTCTTCATTTACCGCATCTTCATAAGAACAGATAACAACGATGACAAAGCAAGGTTCATCCCACCTACAATTATCATATTCCCCCGAATTTTTGAGTTCGTAATAAAGTTGCTCACGTGTAACCCAAAATTCCAACTTGGCATTGGTCTCAGCATCCGCTCTTATTTGATCAAATATTTTCTCTAATTTCTCTGCATCTATTAGACTTTGAGTGTCACCTCTCTCGTCCCCCGTATAGCCATCATGATAATGCTGCCGCACATTGCTCCCGCTACCGGGATTTTTCTCATCCGTATCATCGGGCGTTGAGTCGCCCTCGTTACCGGGATCTTTCTCGTCAGTATCATCGGGCGTTGAGTCGCCCTCGTTACCGGGATCTTTCTCGTCAGCATCATCGTCGGGCATCGGATTTACCACATTATCGGGGATTTCTTCTTGCGTGGTGTCATCAGGTGTTGAATTTCCCTCTTCGTCGGGAAGATTCTCATCCACGGGGGCGTTGGGCGTTGAGCAGCCCAAGAAACACGAGAGAATCAAGGCGCATAGCAGAAATATCGAAATTACTTTTTTCATATCGCTCACCTCTTCCATAAAATATCAAAATCAAAAAAGCGCACAGACAGGTCATATATGATTGCTCGCAAATGTTGTGTTGTAACTATTGGTAGAGCTTTGTTCATAAGTTTCTTCGATCGCGCTTGCTATAAAGGCTGAATCAAATATATTTACGATGAGAAACATTAAAACAAGTATGGAAATAATTCGTTTCATTTATTACTCCCTTCGTCGATAACCTATACCAACCGCTCTGCTCTAATGGATATAGTCGTTTCATTCCGCGTATAGTACAAAACAACGCAACCTCCGGAGCCAAAAACAACGTTATCCGAATCAAAGTTTGCACACTCCTGCAAAACAATATGAACCACCCCGGATTCACCGGAAAACAATGAGAGCGGCAGGGTTAAGGTTTGCATGTGAGCAAACATGAAACCGACAACCCATGTTCGTTCCTCATCCCACACGCATTTAACATCATATTCAGGTTTCAATATATCTTCACTATCAAGCCTGTTGATTAAAATCACCTGTTCTTCACCATTCATCGCGCGCACAACGATTTCCGGATAGCGATCTGTATCTACAAAAGTGGTTTTAATCACTCCATAATAGAGTATAATCGGAATCTCAGCATTCGACGTTTCATATTCCGACGGAATTTCTACACAGGTAATGTATTTGGGACCAAGGTTGCCCTTTCCCTCAACCGCAACGAAAACGTACTCCATCTCCTCATTGTCGCGATCTTTCTCATCCGTATCATCGGGCATTGAGTCGCCCTCGTTACCGGGATTTTTCTCATCCGTATCATCGGGCGTTGAGTCGCCATCGTTACCGGGATCTTTCTCGTCAGTATCATCGTCGGGGAGCGGATTTACCACATTATCGGGGATTTCTTCTTGCGTGGTGTCATCAGGTGTTAAATTCCCCTCTTCGTCGGGATGATTCTCATCCACGGGGGCGTTGGGCGTTGAGCAGCCCAAGAAACACGAGAGAATCAAGGCGCATAGCAGAAATATCGAAATTACTTTTTTCATATCGCTCACCTCTTTCGTAAAATATCAAAATCAAAAAAGCGCACAGATAGCCCGTCAAGCAGTTGTACCTATGCGCTCTTATATTATCGTTTTCCGTTGTCCTCGTTTGTCGTGAAAGCAACACCAAAACACGTTTTGCGACAGGTCGAACTGCTGTTTGAGAATGAAATTCATCATAACTTTTTCACCTTGTCTATTACATCATCATTGTAGCATGATTTTTTTGGATTGTCAAGAATTTTTCTGCTTGCGCATCAACCATAAAACGGATAGCTCGCGGGAATTCACAATCGTGATTGACAAACAAGCGGGAGCGTGGTATAATTTAGTTATCGTAAATATTGTTCGAAAGGAACGTTTAATATGAAACATTTATACCCTCTGAAATTATCTTATATCACCAAATCTCCCTTGTGGGGTGGCCGCCGTCTGCTCGATGGCTGGGGCATGAAGGCCGATGCCGACACGGTGGGTGAGGCTTGGATGCTCAGTGTGCGCAACAAGGAAATGAGCGTTATTCAGAACGGCGCTGCTGCAGGAAAGACGATGCGTGAGTACATAGATGAGTTTGGTTCCGGCGTGATCGGCACGGCTTATCAGGGCGGGGACTTCCCTCTTCTTGTCAAACTGATCGACGCTTGCGATAAGCTGTCGGTACAGGTACATCCCGACGACGATTATGCCGCTCGCGTAGAGAATGATCGCGGCAAGACCGAGATGTGGTACATCGTCGAGGCCGATGAAGGCGCTGAAATCATTTATGGCTTGAAGGACGGCATGAGCGCCGAGGAGTTCCGCACCGCGGTGCGTGAAGGAAAGCTGGCAGACACGATGCATCACTGCCCCGTCCACGCAGGAGAGACCTATTTTATTCCCTCGGGTATGCTGCACGCCATTGGTGCCGGCATTTTGATTGCCGAAATCCAGCAAAACTGCGATCTGACCTATCGCGTCTATGACTACGAGCGTCGCGGTGCGGACGGATCTTTGCGCGAATTGCACGTGGACAAAGCGCTGGACGTCACCGTTCCCTTTACGGAGGA
>JAZQUX010000172.1:0-2648 GCA_045631585.1 Eubacteriales bacterium
AAAAAAATTGGATTTTTTTCGAAAAAGGGGTTGACATTTCACGCAAGGTTTGGTATTATACATCTCGTTCCGCGGAACACATATGGGGGGTATAACTCAGCTGGGAGCGCGATGCACTCAAAGTTGAACCCCACATAATAATTTCATAAATAAAAACTTGACGAACCCTCATATGGGGGTATAGCTCAGCTGGGAGAGCGCTTGAATGGCATTCAAGAGGTCAGCGGTTCGATCCCGCTTATCTCCACCACTGGTTCGTCAAGTTTTATTTTTTTGCCCGCTCAAATTGAGTGGGTATTTTTGTTTACAATAATTGTATTTTCTTTTCGATCTCTTTCATCACGGTAATAAACGCCGTATCGTTCTTTCCTGTGGGGTCGGGCAAGTTCCAATTTTCATCAAACGCTCTGCCAACAAACGGACAACCGACGTCGCAACCCATAGAGATAGCCATATCGGGCGCAGGAATTTTATCAAACGTTTTGCTGTATTGCGTTTGCTCCATATCAATGCCGTAGAGCTGTTTCATCAATCTTACGGCATCTTGGTTGATTTGCGGCTTTGTTTCGGTACCCGCTGAGTAAAAGTCGAATTCATCACCGCGCAGATGCTTGCCGAGTGCTTCGGCAATCTGACTGCGGCAGGAGTTGTGCACACAAATAAAAGCTACTTTTTTCATTTCAATAACTTTTCAACCTCTGCCACTTTCAGCACCTTGCCGAAGGCGGCGACCTTTTCGTTTATCACGATGGCGGGCATACTCATCACACCGTATTCCATAATTTTCGCCATATCGGTAACGTACTCCACCGGGGTATCAAGACCGAGCTTGTTTACCGCCTCTTTGACATATTCCAACTGCTGATGACAGGCCTTACACCCCGCACCCAACACTTTGATACAGCAAATTCCCTCTACGGTTTTACCGCAGCATTCGTTGGTAATGGGTGCTTCTTTGGAAGCAGCACCGCTGCAGCAACAAGTTTTCTCTTTCTTCTTAACAAATATTTTCATATACATACCTCCGAGTTACATAATAAGCGGCTGAATCAGATTAAAGAAATAGCCGACAAGGATCATTCCCACCGTGCAGATCGCCACAAAGATACCGAGCAATTTCGGCTTTACTGCCTTGCGGAGCATAATAATCGACGGCAAGGATAAAGTTGTAACGCCCATCATAAAGGACAGCACCACGCCGAGAAGCGCCCCTTTGGCAAGTAGTGCTTCGGCAATGGGAATGGTGCCGAAAATATCGGCATACATCGGCACACCGGCAACGGTAGCCAGAATGACGCCGAACGGATTGTTGTTGCCAAGTGCCCAAATAATCCAATCCCCGGGAATCCAGTTGTGGATGATCGCGCCGATTCCCACACCGACCAAAACATATGGGAACACTCTTTTCGCGGTATCTACCACCTGATCCCAAGCGTATTTGATGCGATCCTTGAAATGCAATTCCGCCTGCGGTAAATCAAGGGATTTGCCGTTACGGATGTATTCCTCCACTTGTGTTTCAAGGTGTAGTTTCTCAATCAGCGTACCGCCGACCACAGCGATGACAAGACCAAGTACCACGTACAGCAAGGCGACCTTCCAACCGAAAATGCTCATCAGCAGAACAAGACTGCCGAGATCTACCATCGGCGAGGAAATGAGGAACGAAAAGGTTACACCAACGGGCAAGCCCGCGCTTGTAAAACCGATAAACAGTGGGATAGACGAGCAAGAACAAAACGGTGTTACCGTACCGAGCAAGGCGGCAATGATATTCGCCCCAATGCCGTGGAATTTACCGAGTATCTTTTTGGTGCGCTCGGGTGGGAAATAGCTTTGGATATACGAGATAAGCAAAATCAAAACACCGAGCAGCACCATAATTTTAATCATATCGTAAATAAAGAACTGTACGCTTCCGCCGATTTTACTTGCGGTATCCAGTCCGCAAGCGTTCAGAACGGTGGCAATCAAACGGTTCAGCCAAGCCATACCGAGAATTTCATCTTGAATAAAATCCCAAATCACCGACATTCGCAGTCACCGTCCTTTACACACTCAAGGGATGCAATGAACGCTTTGAATTCCTTTAAGGTTTCACAGCAAAGGGAGTAATGCGTCCATTTACCTTGCTTTTCGCCTTTGACCAAGCCGCTTTCCTCTAATATCTTCATATGATGGGAAAGGGTCGGCTGGGTAATGTTAAAAGCTTCCAGCAATTTGCATCCGCATTTTTTGCCGTCCGATAACATTTCCACAATTTTTAAACGATTGGAATCAGATAACGCTTTACAAATCAAAGCCACGTCAATTTCACACATCATAAACACCTCGCATAGATAATCGTCTATGTTTATAGTATATGCGACACATAGACGTTTGTCAATGTGTTTTTTGTTTGGCAATTGACATTTCGTGCATTTGGCGGTATAATACTAAAAAAATACGTCACCGGAGGCAGAGCACCGTAGTGCTCATATTGCCGGATTAGGTGGCCGAGTGAGCTCGGGTTATTGTCTACACAATAGCCGGAGCCTTATTCTTTTTTAGGAGGTTACTATGAAACACACGGAAGTGACCCTTGTTCCCTTGACTGCCGATGATCGGGAGCAGTTTATCCTCCATAATCAATGGTCGTTTAAGTATGG
>JAZQUX010000173.1:0-2618 GCA_045631585.1 Eubacteriales bacterium
CATTGACCGCCGCCAGATCCCATGGACGCAAGCCGTCGGCGACTGGCGAAACTCCCTCAAATACGAACGTGGCGCATATCCGTCTTCGTCGTGGGAGCCCGCATATTGCACATGGTATGCCGCCCATGCGACCATCAACGCAAAATGGGTGGAAAATGCGGCGGAGATTGCGTCGGACCTTGGATTCGGCACTTTCATTCTCGACGACGGCTGGAGTTACGACGAACCGAAACGCGTCAATCCCGAGACTATCAAAACGTGGTACCGCGACGTGGGGAAGTGGGACGCCTTTTCATCGGTGAAATTCCCGGATTTCCGGAGCCACCGCGAAAAGATCCGCAAACTCGGACTCAATTACGTAGTTTGGGTGGCCCCGTACTTCATCGGCACGAGGTCCCGTGCATTCAAAGAATGGGGATATGCCGGAAACGCCGGTGTCGATGTGGTGGAGGGGAACGCGCTTGCCGATATCGGGAATGTGCGAATGATGGACAATGTCACCGAACAGCTCGTCCGGTTGATGCGTGACTACGAGTTGGATGGACTTAAAGTCGATTTTCTCGACTATATCAGGCCGTCTGTAGCAAATCCCCAGGGAGCGAGAGCGCACGAATACGTGTCGGATCTCATGAAAAAGCTTCGCCGTTTGCGTCCCGATGGCGTTTTCGAGTTCAGGCAGGACTATGCGACTCCCGTCACGGCATCACTCGCCACGCAATTCCGCGCCGGAGACGTGCCGTTCGAATGGCTCGACAATATCCTGCGGATAGCCCAGATCAGGTTGACGATGGGAGATGGCGTTCCGATCCATTCCGACCCGGTATTCTGGGCGGAATCAGAAACGGATGCGAACATCGACCGGCACTTCATGGCGGCAATGGCCGGAGTCCCCATGCTTTCCGCCGACCTTGGAGGAATGCCGCATTCCCGGCGTGAAACCGTGAAGAAATGGATTCGTTTCTATAAGGAGAAGGTGGCGAAGTTTCACGTCAGTGGAAAGTGGCGCGTGTTTTACCGCAATGGCGGATTTGTCGGAACAATGGCCGAATTGCCGTCCAAAACGTTTGCGATCGTCAACGATCCTGCAGGATTTGCGGTGATGCGGCATGCGTGCGATGCGGAGGAATTGATAGTGTTCAACCTTGGGTTCGAGCCATTGGAATTGCCGGACGGCAAAGTCGTGCCGCCCGCCGGATCATATGTGAGAACGAAGGATAATTCTCCTTTGACCCCTATTCCAAAGGTGAAGTAAGGGCGGCAAATTATCTCGGAGATTGCGCATAAAAGTCTCGGAGATTATGCATAAAAGTCTCGGAGCAAAAATCCGTAAGTCCTAGGACAAAAGGCTGCAAGTGTTAACGCAAAGGACCGTAAATGTTAACGCATAAGTTCGTAAGTCTTAAGGCAAATGGGCCAGTGAAGTTTCCTAAAAGTGGCGATGGAGCTTTTGCTGCCTATTTTGCTTTTTCGGTTGCTTTTGGATATCGAAAGTGCTATTATTCGTTCTATTTCAAGGAACGTGATTCTTGGGATATGATCTTTGACGTAGGCGGCAGCTGAAAGATTGCCGCCGTGGCACAATGCACGGCGAAGAAGGAGCTTGGGAGTCCTGACAATGATTTCGATATGGATCGAAGGCACGCCACGTTCTTTTTCGCATCAAACGTGGATGTGCAAAACAAGAAAAAGGAAAAGGAAATGAAGATGTTGAAGAAAACTACAATTGCGTTAGGCCTTTTGTTTTTAGGTTTTTTCGCAAAGGCGGATACGCATTTGGATGTAATTACAGGTATAGTTTGGACGTACACGGTATCGGATGGAGAAGCTACTATAGGAAGGGGGTATGTAGGAAATGGTTATAGTCCTGCAATTTCAACATCTACTTCTGGTACAATAGCTGTTCCATCTAAATTGGCGGGGTATCCAGTTAGAAATATTGCAGCTGGAGCGTTTATTAATTGTAAGTATGTAACGGGTGTCGTAATCCCCGGCAGTATAAGGAATGTTGGATATGAAGCATTTTCAGGATGCGATGCGCTAGAACGGGTGTATTGCGATAGTTTGTCTCACTGGTGTTCGATTACATTTAATAGTTCATATTCAAATCCGTTGGCAAAGGGCGGAAGGCTTTACGTAAATGAGAAACTTTTGTCAGGGGAAAATCTTGTAATTCCATCAACTATAAGCAGAATTGGGAGTTATGCCTTTTATAATTGCGACTGGATTGAGCGTTTAACAATAGCATCAAGCGATACTGTGATAGAGTCTTATGCATTTGACTCATGCGGTTCACTTAAAAACGTTACGATGCCGAAGAACGTGTGCGCATCACGCACGACCATGCAAAGCGCATTCTACAATAGTTATTCCCATATCACAAATGTAGTGGTGCTGCCAGGCGTTGTGACGATAGGGGAAAGCGCATTTTCCGGCTTCGATTCGCTCAAGAGCATCACAATACCGTCTAGTGTGAAGACGATAGGGGTTGAAGCATTTTCAAGGAGCACTACAGGCGAATCGCCATTTGAAGCTGTTTATATCGAGGATTTATCGCACTGGTGTTCGATAGAGTTCAGCAGAACTGGAGTAGAGAGTTCAAATCCTTTTTATCATGCCAA
>JAZQUX010000174.1:0-2135 GCA_045631585.1 Eubacteriales bacterium
CTTCCTTCACGCCCAGGCTGACACCGTTAGCGAACAGCTCAACGGAGGGCTGGTTGGAGTACACGGTGACCTTGGTCACGTCCTCTACCCGGTCCACATAGCGCTTGCCGCAGAGGTGTACCATGGGATCGGGGTTCAGCCATGCCTTGTAGGCATAGAAGGAGTCCTTCTTATACTTGCGGTCACAGGTCATCAGTCCCTTATGGTTCTGACCGAGCTCGCCGCCCTCGCTGCGCGCATCGGCACCGAAATCAAACATATTCCAAACGTGCGTTGCCCAAATATATTTGCGCGTAAAAAGCTGTCTGATCAGCTCTTCGTGGTAATACGCTTGATATTCTTCGGTGTAATCACCCTGCACGGGGTCTGAGGTGTGCCAGTTCAGCGCCTCACAGCCGTATTCGGAGCATCCGATTGGAATATTCGGCCATTTTTCATGGAACTTATCGAACCAAGGACCGTTCATCGAGGTGTCCCCGCCGTACCAGCCGAAATAATGGTTGTAGGAAACGACGTCGGGAATTTGAATATACGGGCTGTCGATGGAGCAAGGGGAAACGACAGCAATGGTCGTTAGGCGAGTCTTGTCCATCTCGTGGCACATATCATTAAGAATTCTATGGTTTTCGAGAAGGTCGGGGTCCTTATCGCCCTTCATGGAGATCTCGTTGGAAAGTCCCCAAACGACGATCGAGGGGTGATTGTAATTCTGCGTGATCAGCTCACGCATCTGCGAGATGGTGTTCTCTCTTGCGGTAGGCATATGATTGGAGATATAGGGGATCTCCGCCCAAACGACCAAGCCGTTTTCATCGCAAAGATCGTAAAAATACTGATCGTGCTGATAATGTGCCAAGCGGACGGTGGTCGCACCGACCTCGCAAATGAGGTCAATGTCTTCCCTATGATGCTCGGGAAGAAGCGCGTTACCGATGCCCCATCTGTCCTGATGGCGGGATACGCCGTGCAAGGGATATTCCTCTCCGTTGAGAATAAAGCCTCTTTCGGGGTCAATTTCAAAGGTACGGCAGCCAAAGCGCGTGCATACGTTATCCAACACCTCGCCGTCCGCTACAAGCTCTACTTCGCAGCAGTAAAGGTATGGGTCGCGCCTGCCGTGCCAAAGATGCACGTCGGCAAGCTCAAATACCGCCTTGGTGTCAGCGGCGGTGACGGTGGCAATGGCATTCTCCTCACTATCGTACACCGTATAGACGAGCGTTTGCCCTTCCTTCCTGTTCTTCACGTAGACCTCGACCTCGACCCTCGCGTCCTTGCCCAAAACGGTGGGCGTTACGGCGATGCCGGGACCACCGTAGTATGCAAGATCAAAGTGAGATTCGTTCACGCAAACGATATTGACATTGCGGTAAAGACCGCCGTAGAAGGTAAAGTCAGCGACTTGGGGATATACTCTGTCGTTCGGGGCGTTATCCACGGCAATGACGAGCAAATTATCCTCTTGGAGCGCATCCGTCATATCGACGCGGAAGGTCGAGTAGCCGCCGTCGTGGTGGGCAAGGCTCTTGCCGTTGAGATAAATATCAGCCGAAGAATTGGCGCCGTTGATCTCAAGAAAATAACGGTCTGCCATGGGAAGCTCTGCCTTGGCGAAGGCTTTGGCATAATGGCAGGTGCCGCGGTAATAATCGTTGCCTCCGTCCTGACCGTCCACAGCGTTCCAGGTGTGCGGCAGCTCAACCGTTTCCCAAGTCGTCGGCATCAACGAGGGGATCTCCCCCGCCCCCTTGGAGAACGCCCATTTGGCGTTGAAATTTAAAATCGTTCTCACTTTTTTTCTCCTTTTTTCATTTGAATAGGGGTGTCCGACGCTGTAAAATCGGACACCCTGCTGCTATTCTTAGATCAAATTATCGGTATCTTCTGCGGTGGTGTAAGTCAAAAGATCGTCTGCCTCCACATCTCTGCCAAGAGCTTTGTTCATTTCTGCCAGCGTCTTTTTGCCGAGATTGTAGATTACGCCAAGGCCCACGAACTGGAGCACTGCCGAGAAAAGGAAGGTGGCGGCAACGATATATCTCATATTAACGGCAACCTCCCACACCTGGTTGCCCTCGTTTGCGCCCACGTAGCCGAAGGCGACCATGATGACGAGGACGAAGTCGGAGGCCAAG
>JAZQUX010000175.1:0-4760 GCA_045631585.1 Eubacteriales bacterium
GACGGTGACCCGCTGGACGTGCTGGTGCTATGTCACATGCCACTGTACCCCTTGACGCTGGTGCAGGTGTATCCGATCGGCGTGATGCGAATGATTGACGGCGGCAAATTGGATGATAAGATCATTGCTCTGCCGTTCTCCGATCCCACCTACCACGATGTGCGGGACGTATCCGAGTTGCCCCCTCATATTTTTGATGAAATTATGCATTTTTTCACTGTGTATAAGCAGTTGGAAAACAAGCAGACGGCCGTCAAGGAATTGTTTGGGCACGAAGAAGCAGAGCGCATTATCGCTCAGGCCTTGGAGGACTATAACAAGCTGTTCTTTCCCAATGGGCAGACATCATAAAAAACGAAACGTATGCCGCGGACACAGTCGCGGCATACTTTTTTCTTTTCCCGCATACAATGAATCGAATATATACGCGCCATGGGGCGAGGAGAGGAGAAGAATCAAATGATGGAAGACTTTTATACGGATGGAATAGGAAAGGACGCGTTGCGCTTGCAGTTGCTTGTGTGCAACAAAATGATGATGCATGAGGTGGCAGAGGATTTTTCTCTGCCCGATTATCAGCCTGAAATCAAGCGGCTGTTGCGCGTGAGCGCCACGGTACAACCGCTGTCCCATTACATTGGGGGCGGCAGCATCGAATGCTCGGGGACGGTGGACTACTGCGCCCTGTATGCCGGTGGGGACGGGGGCGTGTATTGCTTTGCAACGTCAAGCGATTATAAGTTCCGCCTGCCGCTGGAGGCGGGCGCAGATTTCGATCTGAGCGAGGGGCCGGTTGTATTTTGCGATTGCGAGGCGGAGTCTGCGATTGGTCGTGTTGGCGGACCTCGCCGGATCAATCTCAAATGCCGTTTGGCCGCCCGTGTCAAAGTGTACGGCAACTATATACAGGCTTGTAAGCAAAAGGGGACGCTCCCCGTGGACGGGCAAGAACAAAAGCTGTATCGCGAAGAGCAGGTGGCGGTATGCTTGGGAGAGGTCGCAGAGCCCTTTGTTTTGAGCGACGAAGTCCCCTTGGAAGGGGATTGGCGCATTGTCAGCGGAGACGCTCAGGTGGCTGTGGACGACGTGCGGTGCGGCAGTGGGCGTGTGAATGCGCGCGGGGAAGTGATCCTCAAACTGATGCTTCAGAGAGAGGGAGAATCAACGCTTTCTGAAATCGTTTGGCGCAAGTTGCCTTTTGAAAAAGAGATTGGCATGGAAGGTGTTTCTCCTTTGGGAGAGGCAGTCGTGATCGGTAGCTGCAGCGAGTTGAGTCTGGGAATGGAAGAGGGAAGAATGCTGTGCGACGCCGAGATCGTCCTGCAGGTCAAAGCCCAAAACAAAGAGCGAGTGACTTACCTTTGCGACTGGTATGCGACGGAGTGTGAGAGCGAATGCAATACCAGCTCGCTGGCCATACCTACTCCGATTTGCTGTTTGAACGGCCGTGTGACGCAGAGTGAATCCCGTACGGCCGAGGAACTGGGGCTGACCAAAGATACGAGCGTTTGGGATGTTTCGGGGCAGGTAACGGTGGAAAAGCTGGCGTGTGAGGAGGGGAAAATCGTGATCACGGGTGTTGGTCGATACGTCCTTGCGCTTGCCTTGCCCGACGGGGAAATGAGCTCTCGCGAAATCCAACTTCCGCTGCGGTATGTCGCGCAGGTGCCCGTGACGTCCGGAATGACGCTGGATGACGAGACGTCGCTTCGCCTGTTGAGCGCCAAGGCCAGATTCGACGGCGTGCGGCTTGCTGTGGATGCTGAAGTCGGAGTGTGCGTGAAGGCCTCGGCAGAGCGCGCAATCTATCCGGTCAACTACACCGCCGTCGGCTCTCCCAAAGAATCGGTCAGTGGGCGTATGACATTGTGTTATCCGTCCCGTGAGGATACGTTGTGGAGCGTGGGCAAGCGGTACGCGAAGTCCATTGATCAGCTAGTGACCCTCAACGGCTTGCAGGATGAAAAGCGAGCGGATGATCAGGCCTCGCTCTCCGACGTCCGAGTTTTGATTATATAAAAAAAGGAATACCCTGCGTTTTCGCCGTGAAGCGGAAACGCAGGGTATGTTTTATCGTTCGAATCGGATGGTTTTTGTCTCTTTTGCGGCAAGGAAGACCTTTTCAAAGCCGATCAGATGACGATCGGGAAGGGGGGCGTACCGCAGAACAGCATAGGCGGTATCAACGTCTCCGGCGTTGGTGACCTCGACCGTTTCGTTGTCCAGCCAGTGCTCGCGAATGTCCGAATAGGACAGACCGTGGCCGAAGGGGAAAACGGGAGTGCCGGTGAAATAGCGATAGGTGCGGTTTTGCATGGAGTAATCGGCAAAGTCGGGCAGGTCGTCCACACTGTGATAGAAGGTCACAGGCAGGCGGCCGGAGGGGCTGACGTCGCCGAAGAGAATGTCGGCCAGCGCGTGTCCACCCTCGGCACCGGGATAGAATACCTGCAAAATAGCGGCACAGTTGTCCTTCATGTCGGCCAAATCAACACAGGATCCGCTGACATTGACAAACACGATGGGTTTGCCCGTTTGCTTCATGGCCTCATACAGCGCCAACTGAGACTTAGGAAGGTTGAGCGTGAATCGGTCGCCGACGGCAAGGCCTTGGTTATTGAGTGTTCCTTCTTCACCCTCCAAGACTGCGTCAAGTCCCATGCAAAGGACGATAACGTCGCTGTGTCGGGCGGCAATGATGGCCTCGCGGATGGTAATACCTTGCTCCGAATTGGGGTGTTCGTTAAACAGATGAGCGCCCATAGCATAGGTCACGCGCCCCTGACAGGCTTCTCGGATGCCGGAGAGCAGGGTGGTGTAGTTGTCGGGCGTTCCGTTGTAGTTGGCCAGTAAAAGGTCGCGGGAGTCGGCGTTGGGGCCAATGACAGCCACGCGGGTGGTCTTTTTCAGAGGTAAGATGCCATCGTTTTTGAGCAGAACGATGCTTTCCTGCGCCATTTGGCGATTGATGGCGCGGTGGGCATCGCAGGCAACGACGTCGTAAGGAATGGTATCGTATTCACAATCGGAGTCGAACATACCCAGACGGTAACGAGCGGCAAACAGACGGGTCACAGCCTCGTCGATATACGTTTCTTCGAGTAGCCCCTTTTCGACCGCCTCTTTGAGGAAGGAGTAAGCAAAGCCGCAGTTGAGCGCACAGCCGTTTTTGACGGCGAGAGCGGCACTTTCGGCACGGTCAGCGGTCGATCCGTGATGCGCGTCAATATCGCAAATGGCGCCGCAGTCGGATACAACGTACCCCTCAAAGCCCATCTCGCTGTACAGCGTATCGCGAAGCAAAGTTTTGCTGGCGCAGCAGGGTTCACCGTTGGTGCGGTTGTACGCGCCCATGACAGCGGCGGGATCGGCATGGTCAATGCAATATTGGAACGCCCAAAGATAGGTGGTTTTCATGTCTTCTTCGCTGACAATGGCGTCAAACCCGTGGCGCTGAGCCTCGGGACCGCTGTGCGCGGCGAAGTGCTTGAGGGTGGCATCGACGCGACGGTATTTTCCCTCACCCTGCATACCCTTGACAAAAGACACGCCCATGCGCCCCGTCAGATACGGGTCCTCACCGTACGTCTCATGTCCTCGTCCCCAACGAGGATCTCGGAAAATATTGATGTTGGGCGACCAGCAGGTCAGACCTTGATAAATATCCGTATCTCCGAAGGTTTTGTATTCATTATATTTGGCGCGCGCCTCGGTGGAGATGACTTCTCCCACGCGATGCAACAGGTCCGTGTTAAATGAAGCCGCCATGCCGATGGCCTGAGGGAATACGGTCGCTGTGCCCGAGCGGGCGTAGCCGTGCAGCGCCTCATTCCACCAGTTGTAGGCGGGAATCCCCAGACGCTCAATGGCGGGGGCGGCGTGTTGCATTTGCCCGATTTTTTCTTCCAACGTCATTTGCGCGACAAGAGCCTTGGCGCGGGTGATGCAGGCATTTTGTATTTGTTTGTTGTTCATGTACGATCCTCCAAGTACGAGGTTTTGAGGGTTGCGAGCGCATGGCAAACGGGACGCAACGCGCTGTAAACGGTGTGATAAAGCTGATAATAGGGTTCGTAATCTGCATTGTTTGAGACGATGGCCGGTTGTTCGGTTTTGATGCGGATAACCGCGTCACAGGCCGAGGGAACGCTCTCCCAAACGCCGGCACCGACACCTGCCAGTAGGGCGGCACCCAAAGCACCACCGTCGTTGGAGGCGGCGGTACACACAGTACAGCCGAGCACATCCGCCAGCATTTGCCGCCATAGCGGACTGACCGCCCCGCCGCCGCAAGCCATCATACGCGCCGGAGCTTGAACGCCTGCCGCGTCAAACAGCGAAAGACAGTCGCGCAACGAGTAGATCACGCCCTCCATGACGGCGCGCAGACAATGGGCGCGGGAGTGTGAGGCCGAAAGGCCGATAAAAGCACCGCGGGCAAAGGGGTCAAGATGGGGCGTGCGCTCACCCATCAAATAAGGTAAAAACACAAGGCGATCCGCACCAATGGGAATCCCCTCAGCCATCTCGTCCATGCGGGCGTAGACGTCGATCCCGCGCGCATCTGCTTCTGTTTGTTCGACGGCGCAGAACTGATCTCTAAACCAGCGCAAGGAAAGACCTGCGGCCAAGGTGACGCCCATGACATGATACTCACCCGGAACAGCCGCACAGAAAGAATGAATGCGTCCGTTCGGATCGGCCCGCAACTCTTTGCAATGGCTAAACACAACGCCGCTGGTGCCGATCGTGGTAAAGCC
>JAZQUX010000176.1:0-3623 GCA_045631585.1 Eubacteriales bacterium
GCGCCGGAAAAAAGGCGCTGTGCATTTGCACCGTCAGCGACTCCTTCGTCAAGGAGGGCGTCAATATGACCGCCGAAGCGCGCCAGACGGCCTTTACCAACATGATCGAGATCGCTCTGGAGATCGCGTGAGGACAGCGCCATGATCAAACGCTTTTTTATCATTGTGCTGGACAGCGTCGGCATTGGACAGATGCCCGACTCTGCCGCCTTTGGCGACGAGGGCAGTAACACGCTGGGTGCGATCCGTCAGAGTAATAAGTTCGATTGCCCCAATCTTGCCAAGCTTGGTCTGTTCAATATAGAAGGCGTTGGCGGCGGTGTGGATGCCCCTGCGGCATCCTATGCCCGTATGCGGGAGCGCTCTGCCGGCAAGGATACCACCATCGGACATTGGGAGATCGCGGGACTGGTTTCCGAACAGCCCTTGCCCACCTATCCCGACGGCTTTCCCCCCGAGATCATCACGGCCTTTGAACAGGCGACCGGCCGCCGCGTGATTTGCAACAAGCCCTATTCGGGCACCGACGTCATCCGCGACTACGGTCAGGAGCACGTCGATACGGGCGCGTTGATCGTCTACACCTCGGCGGACAGTGTGTTCCAGATTGCGGCACATGAGGACATCGTGCCCACCCACGAATTGTACCGCTATTGTGAAATCGCCCGTAAATTGTTGGTTGCACCCCACGGCGTCGGCCGCGTGATTGCCCGTCCGTTCGAGGGCGAGCATCCCTTCCGCCGCACGCCGCGCCGTCACGATTATTCGCTTTTGCCCCCCGCGCCCACCATGCTGGACGCCATCAAGGCAAGCGGCATGGACGTGATTTCCGTCGGTAAGATCGCTGATATTTTTGCAGAGCAGGGTGTCACCGAGGGTCACCGTACCGGGAACAACGACGAGGGCATGGCGACGGCGCTGTCCCTGACCGAGCGTGATTTCCACGGCCTTTGCTTTGTCAATCTGGTTGATTTTGATATGACCTACGGCCACCGCAACGACGTCGACGGCTATGCCGCAGCGCTCACAAGATTTGACGCGTGGCTTCCCGATTTCCTCTCTCGCCTTGGTAAGGACGATGCCCTGATCATCACGGCCGATCACGGCTGTGACCCCTCCACGCCCTCGACCGATCACTCGCGCGAGCACACGCCCATGCTTTTGGTAGGCGGCGGTGTCAAGGCGGGAGTGGATCTTGGTACCAGAGTTGGCTTTTGTGATATTGCCGCGACGGTGCTGGAGGCTCTTGGCGTTGAGCAGGGAAGTATTGCCGGTGAGAGTTTTTGGATGGATGTGACAGAGTAATACCGGATTTTTGGCTACTTCTCCTACGGGCTCGCTAAAAGCAAGATTGCCCTTTCTTTGTCGTTTCACAAAGAAAGGGCGAAAGAAAGGGACCCCGGACGCTCCCTCCGGGGCCTCCCTGTCCGTGCCGCTCTGCAAAGAGGACTGGGGAGAAAGACATAAAAAGTTTAAATGTATCGCTCATCACATAGCCACCACCAGCGGCAGATATGCCAAGGCAAGAAATTTTGCGGGTTTCCAAAGGGTATTGGACCCTTTGGCACGTTTTCTTGGTTCATTCTTTGCCGTGTGGTAAAGAATGAACATCAATACCGCACCCCGAGCGCGCGAAGCTGGGCAAGGCTGTAGAAGTAGTTGCAACAACTTTAGCTTATCCCCCTCAATCCCCACCACGGAGGTACTCATGAACCATCAAGAATTATACAATCTCGCCGAATCTGCCCGAAAGAGAGCCTACGCCCCCTATTCCCATTTCACCGTCGGCGCGGCACTCTTGACTAAATCGGGCCAAATATATCTCGGCTGTAACATTGAAAACGCCGCCTATGGCGCTGTCAACTGCGCCGAACGCACTGCCTTTTTCACTGCCGTGTGTGAGGGCGAGCGCGACTTTTCGGCCATTGCCATTGCAGGCGGCAGGGAAGGACAGCCGGGCGACGTATGCGCCCCCTGCGGCATTTGCCGACAGGTCATGGCTGAGTTTTGCACGCCCGATTTTGAAGTTGTCTTGGCCTCAGGCGAGGGCGTGAGCGTTTATCGCTTGGATGAGGTTTTGCCATTATCCTTCACCAAAGAAAATTTGTGAGGACACCGCTATGAGAGCATACGATATTATCAAGAAAAAACGCGACGGAATGGCGCTTTCCGATGAGGAGATTCGCGCTTTTATCGAAGGCTACGTCAAGGGAGAGGTGGCAGATTACCAGGCCGCCGCCTTTTGCATGGCAGTCTATTTCCGTGGCATGGATGTTCGCGAGACGACCGCGTTGACGCTGGCCGTGCGCGATTCGGGCGACCGATTGGACTTTTCCCGCATCCATGGTGTGCGCGTCGATAAACATTCGACGGGCGGCGTGGGCGATAAGACGAGTTTGGTTGTTACTCCGATCGTGGCCTCGTGCGGCGTCAAGGTCGCGAAAATGAGCGGCCGAGGACTGGGACACACGGGCGGTACGATTGACAAGCTGGAGGCCATTCCCGGCTTTTACACCTCGCTCTCGACCGAGGAGTTCGAGCGCATCGTCAACGAAGTTGGCATCGCTATCGTAGGTCAGAGCAAAAATCTCGCCCCTGCCGACAAAAAGCTGTACGCTCTGCGCGATGTGACCGCGACGGTGGACAGTATGCCCTTGATTGCCTCAAGTATCATGGGCAAAAAGCTGGCGGCCGACGACGATTGCATCGTGCTGGACGTCAAAACGGGCAGCGGCTCGTTTATGAAAACGCTGGAGGACAGCCGAGCGCTGGCTCAGCTGATGGTCGATATCGGCAAGCGCGCGGGCAAAAAGATGCTGGCGCTGATCACCGATATGGATCGCCCTCTCGGCTACGCCGTCGGTAACACGCTGGAGGTCAAGGAGGCCATCGACGTGCTGTGTGGACGGGGCCCCGAGGATCTCTCTGACATTTGCATCGCCCTTGCCACCGATATGCTGACCCTGACGGGCGAGCACGGCGACCGCGTGGCGTGCGAAGCCAAGGTGCGCGAGGCCATTTCGAGCGGTCGCGCGCTGGAGACGCTGGCTCGCATGGTCAAGGCGCAGGGCGGCGACGACGGAGTGATCTATCACCCCGAGACGTTTGCCTGTGCGACGCACGAATACACGGTCAAAGCCCCCCGCGACGGCTACATTGTGGCGGTGGACACCGAGGGATACGGCGTGTCGAGCCTGCTTCTGGGCGCCGGACGCAACACCATGGAGGACAGCATCGACTACACGGCCGGCATTATGCTTCGCGCCAAGACGGGCGACTATGTCAAGGTAGGCGATCCCATCGCAACTCTTTACACCTGCGACGAGAGCCGCTTTGCCGCCGCTGAACAGAAATTGCTGGCTTCGACGACCATCGGCGATGAACAGCCGGAGGATAGACCTCTCATTTTTGCGAGGGTGGAGTAAAAGCATTTGCCAATCATCATAAAGTTTTCGCCCGCCTTTTTCAAAAGGCGGCGCGGTCAAGGGCGCGGAGCCCTTCTCGCCCTCCGCAGAGGGCGAAATACTCCTATCCTTTCCAAGCGCCCGAAGGGGTGAATTTTGAATCGCGAGCGATTCAAAAGAGGGGAAACCACAAGTGGGGTTTCCCCTTTCTATAAAACG
>JAZQUX010000177.1:0-4155 GCA_045631585.1 Eubacteriales bacterium
CCCTGCGCCAGCTTGCGGAAGAAGGAGTGCAACGAATAGACGGTGCCTTCCTCGCGGGTGCCGAATTTCCATTCGTTGTAATCGATGGCATCGCCCATCAGCGCCCAAGAAACACAGTTATAAACGCCCAGGCCCACACCAAAGAGAACGAGACCGACCATGTACACCGGCATAGCGAAGCTGAAGGGAACCACAGGAACAAGCAACATCACAACGCCGCCCAAGATGGAAACGAGTGTACCGAGGACAGAAGCTTCCTTCTTTCCGATCTTAAGAACGATCTTCTTGATAAAAGGAATGAACAAGAACATCGGTGCAAAGCCGATGATCTGGATGACGCCGGACAGGGAGGCATTGCCGAAGTAGGTAGCAAACATAATGGTGCTGGCGGTTGCGGCAGACTGCATTCCCAAGAACATACCCATGGCCGCGACCGTCGCGCCAACCGCCGGACGGTTTCTCATAAACTTACCAAACGCCTTGAACACGTTGACTTTTCCGCCGCCCTCATTGGTCTTGACAGAGTTTTCATCCGCGCGAATGGTGATGTTTTTGAGCATAACCATAAAGGCAATAAAGCCAAGGACGCCCATGATCAAGGCCGCCCAAAAGACTCTCTCGCCCAAAAGAACCTCGATCTGTTTACCCGTCAGCGGGCTCAAAACAGCGTCGCCCATCTCATACGCCTCGCCGGTCACGGGGTTGGAGTGGAATTTATCGGGAGAGAACTGACTCTCCGCGCCTTCGGGAATGACGATCTTGTCAAGGAAGCTGGTGCCTCCGTCATAGGAGACCTTATGCCAAATCAGGGCAGGAAGAATCATGCCGGGAACCATATTGCCGATGGCCGAGCCGATGCCTCTCCAGGTCGAGAGCTCCGCCTGCTCTACCTTGTCGGTCGTGATCAAGGGCAGCATGGAGCCGTAAGGAACGTTGGCGATCGTATAGCAAGCATCCCACACAATATAGCCCACAACAAACAGCATAGCCTTCTGCCACACCTCTGCGTTGGGGAACGGGAGGAACACGGCCGCACCCGCGATCAACAGACCGCACGCACCAATGAAAATGTACGTTTTGAATTTTCCTCTCTTGTACTTTCGTTTGTCGTTGTCGATCAAAGAACCGATCAAAGGATCATTGATGGCATCCCACGCCTGGACGATCAGGAGCAACAGAGAGAGCAATCCCGTTTCCATCATCATAAAGACCAGCCAGAAAGTCTGAACGGTGGTCTTCAAAGAGAAGCTCATGTTGCAACCAAAGTCACCAAGTGCGTAAGAAATTTTGTCGCGCATTCCAAATTTGCGCTTTCCGTTGGCATCAAGAACAGGGGCTTTTTTCATATCATACCTCTTTCGTTGAAGTGTTTTTCTACAAAAAACACAGTCAAACGGGGTGCCATAAAAACCTCTGGTTGACTGTGCTCGTTGTTATCATAAATGACATTTATATTATATCATAAATTTGAACAATGTCAACTAATTTTCAAGAGAAAAACGCAATGGTTTGTTGATTTTGTTGGGCATTTATGGGGGTTAAGGATAAATATATCAAGAGATGTTGCACTTTTCTCTTGACGGGGAGGACAAAACATGGTATGCTAAAAGCAGATATCAAATTCACCGCAAGGAGAGCGATCATGAAACGTCGAATTTTTCTGTTGATGCTGTGCCTGTGCCTGGTCATGTCGGCATTGCCGGCCTGCGGCACCGATACGCCCACGCCCCCCGCCGAATCCCCGGAGGAGCGTCCCGATCAGACGCCGGACGAAACACCGGGCCAAACGCCGGATGAACCCGAGACACCCGAGGATCCGCCCGAAGAAACACCGGACAAAACACCGGACGCCCCACCCGAGGAGGAAGAAAATATGGCGTTTTATTTCAAAGACACCGTCAGCCAAGAGGTGCTGTGCAACTATCTCTCGCGCGCCGTCACCATTTCGCTGGAAAATAGCTTTGTTCCCACAATGACCAACAGCTTCCACGTCCGCGATTTCATTTTGAACACGGGCGCGAAGTACATCTGCCGCTTTGCTACCTGCTGGAGCCCGTCGCTGGCCGACTACGACACTCACGCAGGTCAAAAAGCATTCATCAATTCTCTCCATCAAAAAGATCCCGACGTAGTTTTTGAGGCCTGCGTGTTCGAGTGCATTTCCGAGCAGGTCAACGAGATCCCCATTCCCGATTGGGTATTCAAGGCCTTCGGCATGACACCCGAAGCCCGCAACTTCTCTTTCTCTGCCATGTGTTTCCCCGATGGCAGCTTCAAGAATCAGTGGGGCGTGGGAACCTCTGTGCCCGACATTACCCGCACTGAGACCATGCTGTTTTTGTACTATCGCGCCTGCCGCTATATCCAGCTGGGATATGAAGCGTTGCACATGGGCCAGATCCATCTGATCGGCCGCGATGATAAGGATTGGGAAAACTGGACGACGCTGTTGTCCATGATCCGCGAATTTGCCTACGAAAACGCCCGCCGCGGTTTTGTGTTTATCAATGCCCACACGCACGGCATCGTTGGCACGGACGGCGTGTTGCTGTTTGACTTCCACATGTACCCCTCGCGTCCCATGGCAGACGGCTCGCAAGATGCCCACTTCCCCACCGAGGACGATCCCCAGCTCGCGACGTTCCAGCCGGGCCACAGCGATTCTATCTACGGCAAGAGTCTGGGCGGCGTGACCTACAGCGGCTGGGAATGCGAGTCCTTGCCCTATTTGGTCGAGCTGGATAACTACGGTGACGACGCATCCTCCCTGCACGTTCCCAAGCCAAACGATATGCGCACTTGGGGCATGGATGAGATCACCTGGTACGCCAATCAGCCCGACTGGTATCGCGCAGAATTTTTGGAATACGCCTACGAATGGGTGATGAACGAAGCGCCGGGCGACGGATTCTTCGCCATGCCGGGTCAGCGCGTCGCCCGCATCTATGACGAAAACAACAACGTTCTTGTATGGCAATACTACGCCTACAATCCCCAAAATCACAAAAACGGCTGCGGCGACGAGGCCGTCATCAAGGAAATTTGGGCAAGCTACGAAAAATAAGAAACAGAAAAACAGCCGAAATCGCAAAGATTTCGGCTGTTTTTCTATTTGACGTTGACTTTTATTCCTTTTTGGCGCATCCATTCGATCAGCTCCTCCGGCGTTCCTTTGGAAAAGCCATTGATATCGAAAACAATGACCACTTGAGCTTTGGTTAGTAAATAGATATAATGTTTGGATCGATATACTTTTTCAATACGAGACATCTCGTATTCCGTCCGCGCTTCGTTTAACGACGACTTTACGACGATCGCGTTTTCCGTGACAAAGTTTTGTACAGATATGATATGGCCGCGATTTCCTTCTTTGTCTCTTTCAAGAAAAATCCGAACGTTCTTTTTGACACGCGCCCCTCGCAAAACAAAGAAGAATATTCCTAACGCTATGTTGAACACGCCCCAATACTGTTGCAAGGCAATCACATTGATCAGCCCACTTATGATCGCCAATACACAGATAACAGTCAGTACAATTCCCAGCGGTTGCCTATAAGTGTGAAAAGAAAAGTATTCCTTCGCAAACATTTCATCTCGAACGTAACCGCCTTCGATCTTCGTTTCCATAATACCTCCCAAAATGATGCTAAGATATGAAAAGCCGCAAGGTTACCCTTGCGGCTATCGCGGTATTTAGCCGCTATTTTGGCGGAGGGTGTGGGATTCGAACCCACGTGGGGTTACCCCCAAACGGTTTTCAAGACCGCCTCGTTATGACCGCTTCGATAACCCTCCGTATATGAACTGCCGTCAGGCAGATATCATCGGATATTCAATTTTTTTTAGAAATGCGCTTTTGTGATGTTTCGGGAGTGCCCGAAAAGCCAGTGTTTACAAGGCTTTTTAACCTTTTTTGCGTCTGCAGTGCTCGCAAATTTTCAAGACCGCCTCGTCATGACCGCTTCGTGGTTGATCGGCGTTAGCCGATATAACCCTACGAATGAACTTGTACCTGCTTATTCTACCACACCTGTTCGCATTTGTCAAGAGAACAAAAGCAAAAAGGCTGCCACAAGTGACAGCCTTTTGATTACAGATGGTTCGATCAGCTCAGCTTACCCTGATTGATCTTGATGCCGGGGCCCATCGTGGATG
>JAZQUX010000178.1:0-1944 GCA_045631585.1 Eubacteriales bacterium
GGACTTGTCTTCCTAAGACCGCTTGGCCTCCGACTTCCCTCCTTGACGAAGGAGTCGCTGACGGTGCAAATGCACAGCGCCTTTTTTCCGGCGCGAGCCGCGTTGCAGTACAGGGCCGCCGATTCCATCTCAACACCCAAAACGCCCATCTTGGCCCACTCCATGTCGCTGTGGGCATCGTCATAGAAAATATCGGACGAGAAAATATTACCGACCTTATAGTTGACACCCTTGGCGGCACACGCATCGGCTGCGGCACGCAAAAGTCCGAAGTCAGCGATGGGGGCAAAGGTACCGGGCAAACGGTACTGCGACGCATAGGTGCCGTTGGTGCAGGCACCCATGGCCAAAATGATGTCCATGATGTTCAATTCGGGGTCGAAAGAGCCGCACGAACCGACGCGGATGATATTTTCCACGCCAAACGAGTTGTAAAGCTCATAAGAATAAATGCCAATGGAAGGCTGACCCATGCCCGACGCCATGACGGACACGCGCTTGCCTTTATAAAAGCCGGTATAACCCTGCACGCCACGGATGTTGTTGACCAGTTTGGCGTCGGTCAGAAAATTCTCTGCGATGAACTTGGAGCGCAGAGGGTCGCCGGGCATCAGCACGGTTTTAGCGAAATCGCCTTCGTTTGCCAAAATATGAGGGGTTGCCATAGTAGTATTCTCCTTTTTCGATGTTTTGTATCTACGCCCGCGGGCGCGCCCAGTGCGCCCCTACGGTGTGCAATCAATATTTTGCATCTCCTGCCGTGCCGTCCTTGACGATGCGAATCACGCGGCTGGTGCCCAGACGATCCGCGCCCAGGTTGATCATATCCTCGGCGTCAACCAGGCTGGAAATACCGCCGGCCGCCTTGACTTTGACCTCAGCTCCCACGTTTTCGCGCATGAGCTTCACGTCCTCGCGGGTCGCGCCTGCGGTGGAAAAGCCGGTGGATGTCTTGATATAGTCCGCGCCCGCTTCGGTGACGATGCGGCACATTTTGATCTTTTCTTCTTCGGTCAACTGACAGGTTTCGATGATGACTTTGAGAATATGGCTGCCGCAAACAGCCTTGATCGCCTTGATTTCGGAGAGAAGCTCGGCTTCGCGGCCGTCTTTTAGATCTCCCAAATTGATGACCATATCGATTTCGTCTGCGCCATCAAACAGCGCCTGCTCCGTCTCAAAGCACTTGACAGCGGTGGTATTATATCCGTTCGGGAATCCGATGACCGTGCAAATGCAAAGCTTGTCACCGACGTATTCCTTTGCTCTTTTAACGAAAGAAGGCGGGATACATACGGAAGCCGTACCGTATGCGATGCCGTCATCACAGATTTTGCGAATGTCCTCCCAGGTAGCCGTGGTAGCAAGCAACGTGTGGTCGAGGCGCGAAAGAATTTGTTTGATTTCCATCATGATTTCTGCCTTTCTTTTTTTGGTTCTTTTCTTTTATTATACAGATTTCCCTGTTGTTTTGCAAGGGGTTTGCATAATTTTTCGTCCATGGGCAAAGGCTCCTTTTCTTATTTTTGAGGTCTTACCCGCCAAGCATCAGCCAAAAAGATGCCCTTGCCCCCGTTTTCCCCTTGACAAACACGGAAAAGGTATGGTAAAATAGTACTAATTATAATGATTTCGTGCGATAATCATCCGCACGATCAGCTACGGAGGATAGCATGGCAGTTTTCAAGTGTAAAATGTGTGGTAGCGAGCTTCAGATTTTGCCGTCCCAGTCGGTGGCGGAATGTGAGTACTGCGGCTCCAAGCAAACACTCCCTAAGATCGAGGGCAACGATCGCAAAGCCAATCTGACCGACCGCGCCAATCACTTTTTCCGCGAGGGTGAATTTGACAGGGCGATGGAGCAGTTTGAAAAAATTTTGGTGGAGGCGAATGACGATTGCGATACCTATTGGTCCTTGGTTCTTTGCCGCTACGGTGTTCGTT
>JAZQUX010000179.1:0-2218 GCA_045631585.1 Eubacteriales bacterium
ACCGATAAGCTTGACGGCTTCGCGATCGCCTTCAACACCCTTCAAATGGATGTTTTCGAGATACAGATGGCTTGCGTAGGTGGTACTGTTCGTATACCAGGAACTTTCTTCCGTGAGGTTGTATTCCCCGGATTCCAATTCCACCGTATGTCCGCCACCGTTGTACCTCTTGAGCAGATACACCAACCCTTCTACATTGTTCGTGCGGAACGTATCGCCAAACGAAGCCATGGCGACAACCAATGCGGCAATAAACGGCAATCTTTTCATCCATCCTCCTATACTGTACTTAACAATGTCGGGTATGATACCAAAAAGTATCTCATTTTCCAATCTATTGTTCAATACGGACAAAATGCGGCAGTCGGTTCAACGGTGTGTCTATTTTGATTACAGTTGGTCCTGCAAATATTTTTCCATCATCCGCCTTCCACTTCCCAGGAGGCAATACAACGTTCCGAGATGACAGTCCCTTTTCGACAACGGGAGCTACAAGGAGAAAATCTCCCATAATGAATTCATCCTTAACGTTTTCATAACCCATGTTTGGATACAAATATTCAAGATTTCTGATCATCGGCTCTCCGGTTCTGCCACATTCAGCAGCCAACTCGACAAACCTTTCGGCAAATTTCTGGCGCAACGCCACTGTATCACGAATAATCTGCTGTTTGTCTAAATCCAGAAAACGCCAAGGCGACGCGGAAAACTGCATCATTCCGCATAAAGCATGGACCTGTGCCGACCTGACAAACAGCTCCGCATCAAAATGCGAACCCTTCAGAAATGTTCTTGCGCTGCCTCCTCCTACCATATCCGGACATATGAACGAATGCCCGAGAAGACCTCCTGCTATCATATCAGGAACGAGTTTCTGCAATGCAGCCCATGAATGATCTTTGTCGTGTAAGCGTTCAACAACTGGCTGTCCCTGGAATTTCCATGCATTTCTGTATTCGCAAAGCGGATACATCAGATTGAATTTCGCATACGCCAATACCTGTTCGCCTGGCGTGGCATTGTTATATGCTTCATATCCCTTATTGTAGAAGATAAGGTGTCCGCCGTCAAACTTGAACCCATCCACGCCGTAGTCGCGAATCAACCCGTCGCACACCTCCTTGAACCATTCGTGTCCGCGAGGATGCGTAAGGTCCAGAAGTGCCGACTTGCCGCACCACCACGTCACAGGCGCCGGATCTTTTGCATTGCCTGGAGTTCCGAGAAGTCCTCCGGTCGGTACAGGCTTGCACGAATCGTCGGGAGCGCGACCTTTGGCAAACATTCGATAATTTGGCGAATCCATGGTAACAAAAGGCACCATCCAAAGCAGCACCTTGTACCCCATTGCATGCAACTTGTCAACCATTCCTTTCGGATCGTTGAATCTGCTTGCCTCGAAACGCCAGTCTCCAAACCCTGCCTGCCACGAATTGTCAATCATCAACACTCCCGGAGGAAGACCATTGTCAATCATGGACTTGGCATAATTCAAGATGCCCTCTTCGCTATGGAAATGGAGCAATTCGCACCATGTATTGTATTGGGGAGCCGAAAAGAAAAGAGGATCCGGCATTTTCCCTGATGGAGAAAACCATGTTTTGGAAGCATGACGAAATGCATCACGCAGTGAAGAACCCGCCTGAACAACCTTCAGCGTCGACACTCCGGCACCACTTACTGCAATTACTCCACCCTTAAACTCGAATCTGGCCAACTCGTCACACCAAATGGCCCGCCCTTTGTTCGATACGAAAAAAGATGAATATTGATTGCTGTAGCCATCATCGGTAAGATCAATTACAAGTTCGGTTTCCGAATCAAAAGGCATTTTTTTGCCGAAATAATTCGCTCCTCCCCACCACTTCTCTCCTGCCAACATCTGTATTCTACGGACTTCAGATTGCGAAGCATCCTTTTCGGAAGCGCACAAACCAGCAAAACAAAAACTGCATAAAGCAGCCAATACCAATTCTATCTTCATATCGATTACCAATTTCAGTTCCTTATGCGGCAAAACGTTTTGCCGGCAATCTTGCGATTGCCGCCCATATCGAAAGCCATGTCCCAAGAACTACATTTCTTGAAACAAGACGAATGATAGCAATTCCGTCATCCCAAAGCAACCGAAAAGAGCGCAGCCAAAACGACCGGGTCATCCCGTCACCGGTAAAGTGCATGGGTCTGCGGCGCAAAACACGGAGATGGTTTGGACTTT
>JAZQUX010000180.1:0-2980 GCA_045631585.1 Eubacteriales bacterium
CGGTAAAGCGTTCTTTTACCATAAATCTTCCGTAATTGCCTGGACCTGTACCTGGCGCAATGGAACCTCCATTGGAGAATTCAAGATTCGGCAATATAAATCCCTGCCCTGCATAATTGGTGAACACACCTCCATCGAATACGAGTGTTATATTTATGTTGGTACACAAGTTTGTTATTCCGCCCTGAGAACCAAAACAGTTCCGGTTAGGGAAGTACAAAGAAGCTCCTGACTTCACCACAATTCTGCGGTTCCTGTTTGTAAGGCACCCCAACCAATGGTCGCTGGTTGAGTTAGATATGTACGGACTTACCAGACTTGACCCATTCAACTGCCAATTAGGACCTACTTGAAGAGTTCCTTCCTGTACAACAATGTCTCCACTGAAAGTGTTGACTTCATTTGTAAGTGCGAGAGTTCCGGAGCCAGACTTTATTAATCCTCCATGAGTTCTTATGACAACAGGAGTATGGTTAGTACAATGATCAGATAACTTTACTCCGATAATGACGTCTTCTGATTCATCACCAGATATTTCGTCAACGCAGAACTCTGTCTTTGGTTCGCTCCAAAGAGAGAGATATCTGAAATTTTTGTTTACATCAAGTTCAAGTAAATCTTGTTGCAGTAATTCGTAAGGCGTACTTCCTTTGAAGGTTAGTTTTCCTGAAAGAGTCATTATGCCATAGCCGTTATATCCTCGTAATTCCGAAAAATCAAATATAGAATTATCAAGGGTTATCGGACCAACTTTAAGATGACCGTTTATATCGGATGCCTTGAACGTACCGTTTTTAATCACAACTGGCGTAGTTACAGTTTCCGTCATATCGGAGTTGAAAATATTGCGTGTAGCAAAGTGCAGTGTCGCATTTGTTCCTGCAAAGAAAACCATATCGGGATTTTGCCTTAAGTTTCCGAGAGACGCTTGTCCCCCAAATGTCGCAGTTCCTTCATCAATAAATATACCGTCCGTTAGTGAATTGATTAATATACTGGACTTTGGAAATACATTGAGTTGCCCTACTCCAAGCTTTCTAATCGATGTTGCACTATAGAGATACTGCTTTGAGCCGTTGTTTGTAAGAGAATAAACGCCTGCAGTATCAAATACAATATGTCCAGCACGAATAGCATTATTAGTAAATCGAACTGTGAAGCTCGCAGCGTTATCATCGAATAGAGCGTCGGAATTTCTAACGAATGCAACCTCTTCACCGACGGAGTTTGTCCAGTTCTTTTCGGTCAAATCCCAAATATCGGAATACTTTCCTGTCCATGTGAGGACCTCCGAGGATCCGGTAAGAGCCAGAATCGAAACAACTCCGCAAACCGAGAGCGATTTGAGTCTATTCATTGCCGTGCACCTTTCTTTTTGAGAACTTGTCCCTGTTCCATTCGCTGGGCATTCTGCCCGTTGCCTGTCTGAAGCAGGTGGCAAAATGCTGCGAAGATGAAAATCCCAGAGAATCCGCTATGGCAGAGACGGACCTGTCCCCCTGTTCGATCAGCTCCTTCGCGCGGCGGATGCGCTGCGCCATAAGGAATGTATGCGGAGGAAGCCCGGTAAACTTCTTGAAGCGGGTCAGAAGATTGGAACGCGAAATGCCCGCCTTTTCCGCAAGAGCGGAAACAGGATACGCTTTTTCCGGATGCGCAACCATCGCCTCCATTATCTCCTTCACCTGCGCGTTTGTCGCCGTTTTCGGAGGCAGTTTCGAACACTCCACGATCCGTATGAGAAGTTCCGTAACCGCGCTTCTCATCAACAGCGAACGTTCGGGGGATTTCTGCGGCACGGTATCGTATATGCGGAATATGCGCCGGAAGAACGGTTCAAGACGCTCCCCGTCGAAGATTGCGCCGGAGATGGACGTCAATCCGTTCACAAGCCATTTCGCCTCCTTCTGCGAAAGCGACAACAGCGGGAAATTCCCTTTGGGTATCCTGAACAGCATCCAGTACTTGCTCAGTCTCTTCGGATAGGAACAGAAGCGGTGCGGATCGTGTGGCCCCGCCACTGCAACATTGCCCGGCATCAGCTTGCGCACTTCTCCGCGGAACTCGAAATCAAGTCCTCCGCGCAGACAAAGGGATATCTCCATACACTCCGGATGGCAATGAATTTCGGGTTCCTTCCAGACCTTGCGGTAGTTGTCGATTCCTATCACCGGTACGCAGGCGATTCCATCGTTCTCAAGGGATATGACCTTCCGCTCCGAGGTATCGGAGTAATCGAACGTCAGTTTGAGCGGAGGTCTTTTCATTATTTTATCATCCCCCGTTGCCGATGGCTTGATCTCGTTTCACAATACCAAGAGCGGCGAAGCGCTTTAGGAACGCACTTTCCTTCGCTGGGGCGAGCTTCTCGAACGGCGCACGGTACGGACCGCAGTCAATGCCGATATATTTCATCATAGCCTTGCGGTAGCTCCAGTTGTCGGATTCAATCATCAGCCGGACAACCCGGTTCGCCTCGTCCTGCCACTTCGCCGCAGCCTTGAAATCGTTCTTCGCGGCGAGGCGGCATATTTCGGCAAAATGCTTTGGGATGATGTTGTATGTGGTTCCGATCCCGCCGGAGAACACACCGTCAAGGGCAAGACCGCAAAGAAGCTGTTCGTCGCATCCGGCAAACCATACGGTCTCCTTGCGTTTATCGAGATCGCGCTTCAGCGCCTGCGCCGCATAATAGTCGCGACCGGTGTACTTCATGCCCTTTACATTCTTGAGGTCGAAGAAACGGATGTCGCGTTCCGGCAGCAGATCGGAACCGATGGAGTAGGCCATGAACGGCAAGTCCGTCGCCTCCGACACCTTCTTGTAGTGGAAATACGTACGGTTGAAATTGTTGCAGAACACCGGCGGTGCAACAGATGAAATCCAGTCCATCCCGACATCGGCCGCTTTTTTCGCAAGCGCCACGGAGACATCGGTGGATGTATCGCCCACATGTGCTATGAGTGTGCAACGGCCGTGG
>JAZQUX010000181.1:0-16622 GCA_045631585.1 Eubacteriales bacterium
TGCAAGTGTAACACGGTGTGAGACGAATGTAACAGAAAAAAAACCAACACACAAGTGACTTGGTCTTTTATAGCTACCTTTTCTCTTCTTTTTTCTCTCTTATCTTTTCTCCGGAAACGACAATTTTAGAGAAGAGAGAAGAACGAAAAGTGAAAAGAACAAAAAGAAACGACAATCTTCTGTCGAAAATTGTCGTTTCTTTTTGGTGGAGACAACTAGATTCGAACTATCAATTGAACCCACTCGCTGTGCTCGGGGTATCAATTGCCAAAGTTGCCGTTTGCAGTTATCTGTAATTACATCAGACTCTGCAACTTTCACACTGGTTCTCAAGTAGGCCGTCTGCAAAAACAAAAAAACAGGGATGAACCCTGTTTTTTGTTTTGGTGGAGACAACTAGATTCGAACTAGTGACCCCTTGCATGTCAAGCAAGTACTCTAACCAACTGAGCTATGCCTCCGTGCGGTTTCTCAACCAACGGGCACTATTATATCACAGTTGTTTAGAAAATGCAAGCCTTTTTTCAAAATTTATTGAAAAAATTTTATTTTTCTTTTTTGCTGTTTTGAATGCCGCTCCAAACTCGCTCGCCGAGCAAAATCACGGCACCACACAGACAAAGATAAACAAAAACGTTGCCGATCCGAGCGTATAACGTCACGTCGCTCCTCATCTCGATCTCAGCCATGACAACCCCTTCTCTGAGGGGATCCAAACGGGCAATTTCTTGACCTGTCGGTGTGATTACAGAAGACACACCGGTATTGGCAGCACGCACGACGTAGCGCCCTGTTTCAATGGCTCGAAGCTTAGCCTGAGCGTTATGCATGTGCACGGCCGCGCTATCAAAGAACCAAGAGTCATTGGTCGAAATGCAAAGCAATTCCGCTCCGTGACGGACACTGTCGCAGGCCAACTCTTCATAAATGGAGTCAAAGCAGATCAACGATCCGATCCCGCCGACAGACGTCTCAAAGACCGCCGCGCTCTCGCCGGGAATTGTCTCATCCGACAACTGCGAAAGTTCCAAAATGGGCGGACAGATCACTTCGATCAAGGGGCGGAGAGGAACATACTCACCGAAGGGCACCAAATGCCGTTTCGCGTAAAAGTCATCATACACCTGACCATTTTCGTCGATCATGGCGATCGCATTATATTCGCCATCCCTGTCTCCCGGCATAAAGATGCCCAAGAGAAGTATCGTTTTATACTCTTTTGCCAGCTGTGAAAGCTTAGATTTATATGTCGAGTATTGTAAAAGCTTGGTGGGCACTGCTGTTTCCGGCCAAACGATGATATCTGCACCGTCTTGGGCCGCTTGTTCGGTCAGACGATAGTAGATATCAAAATTACTCGAAGATGTTGTTTCCCATTTATCTGCGGAGCCTATATTCCCTTGAATCGCCGCAACCTTGTACGTCTGAGTCGTGGCGCGGGAGGCGTCTGCAAGCATCAGAATGCCACCCAAAGACAACTGCAGGGTGAACACAGCCAAACCAACCACCGCGCACAAGCGTCGGACGTTGGTATGCAACAACGCATACGCGATACAACCGTTGACCAGCACGATGATGAACGTAATCAAATACGGCCCAAACCAGCGAGCTGTTTGAAGCATGATGGGCATCGTGGCCTGCCCCAGCGCCAAGCGTCCCCAAGGAACGCCTGTCCAGTTGAGTGTTTGTGCCCATTCACGCACACACCAAAGTCCTGCCATCACGATAACCTGCAAAAACGGATGTGACCGCACCACTCGCCCACGGCAAATCACCGCGAGCAGGACAGGAAAGAGCGCCGCAAATAAGGTTTGCAGCAAAGACAAGCCTAAAATGGCGAACAGTACAATGCCCAAAGCCGCCAGAGGAGTCACACCCACAAATTCCAAAGGATACATATAAAAGAACCAGTGGAACAAGACAATGGAGAACGAATAGAAGAACAGAAACCCGTAGCGATACACCCGCCGCAACGATACGCTCGGATCCGCCGATATTTGGAAAAACACATACAGCGCGCCAACCAGAGAAATCCATTCCAGCACAGCAAGTGATTCAAAGGATACACACAGTCCCGTCAGGACACCGCTGAGGATCAAGAGCGCGCTCATCCCGCGGGATGAGCGCAGCCATGGCTGCGCTGTCAACTTGTCGAAACGTCTCATTATTTACGCCCTCCTTTTCCCTTCGTTGGGGTCCGAGACCGAGAAGGATGACGTCCCGAATGGTCGGTCCGTTGGCGGAAGGCCGGAGAAGGGTTGGATTTGGCCGCGGGGTTTGTCTTCGTATAACCGGACGATGGGCGAGACTGCGACGATGAACTCTTATGGGGCTTGTCCTCCGGCGGTCGAGAAGCCGTCTTGACGGGGCGAGCAAGGAAGTCTTGATAAAACCAAATGGCTTCGTCGGGCAACGTCACCTCGCGTCCTTTCAAATAGCCCAGCGCCCCCTCATCATCCCGAAAACGGAAGATCAGCTTACGAGCGTACAAGGCCTGAAATTTATATCCCTGCTTGGCATCATCGCGGTTGATGCCGTATTTTCCGTCACCCAACAATGGATGACCGATATGCGCCATGTGCGCGCGGATCTGGTGGGTTCGTCCCGTCACCAGTTCGATTTCCAGCAACGAGTCTCCGTCCCGCGCCTCAATGACACGATATTTGGTAATAATTTCCTTGCTCCCGTGAAGGGGTGTATCGGTAACCTCCACCTGATTGTGTAAGCTATCCTTGCGAAGATAGGCACGCAAGGTATCCCTTTCTTTGGGCATGACGCCGTGAACAATGCAATAGTAGAACTTGCCCACCTCATCATCACGGATTTTTTGGTTCATGATCCGCAAGGCCTCTGCGTTTTTGGCGGCGATGACAATTCCTCCCGTGTTGCGGTCAATGCGGTTGCACAGCGCAGGAGCAAAGGATTGTTCTTGTGTCGGATCGTATTCGCCTTTTTGCGAAAGATAGGCTTTGACGTGCATAATCAGCGTATTATCCTGCGCCTCATCGTCCTCGTGTACCAAAACGCCGGGACGTTTGTGCACCAAAAGGATGTTCTCATCCTCGTATACCACTTCAATCTTGGCGCGAATACGGGAAAGCGCTCCCGTATCCTCTTCGGGAGAGGAGAAGAATTCCTCGCGGATAAACAGCTGGATCTCGTCTCCCACGCACAGCATCACGGAGGGCTCTGTGCGGGCGCGGTTGCGCTTGATTTTTTTGGTTCGGATGAATTTATACATCAGCGATTGCGGGAGTCCCTGCACCGCCTTGGAAAGAAATTTGTCCAGGCGCTGTCCCGCGTCATTTTGATTTACCTTGAGAATACGCACCGGTTACACTCCTTTCAAAAAGGGGGCAGAACGTTGCCTGCCCCAATCAAATCACGATTATTTCGTTCCGAAAATACGGTCGCCCGCATCTCCCAGACCGGGCAAAATATAGGCGTTTTCGTTGAGTCGCTCGTCCAGCGCCGCCACATAAATGTCTACGTCCGGATGCTCGTCCTGCACTTTCTTAACACCCTCGGGTGCTGCAACCAGGTTCATCAGACGAATATTACGGCAACCATACTTATTCTTGAGCAAGGTGATGGCATCTGCCGCTGAACCGCCGGTTGCCAGCATAGGGTCAACCACGATGACCAATCGCTCTGCAATATCAGGCGGCATCTTGCAGTAGTATTCCACGGGCTCGTGCGTCACTTCGTCACGGTACATACCAATATGACCAACCTTAGCAACAGGAACCAAGCGAAGGAGACCATCCACCATACCAAGGCCTGCGCGCAAAATAGGAACAATGGCCAATTTCTTGCCCGAAACCGTCTTAGCTGTCATCGGAACAAGAGGCGTTTCAATCTTAATATCCTCCAGGGGCAAGTCGCGGGTAATTTCATAGCCCATGAGCATGGCAATCTCATCTAACAACTCACGGAAATCTTTGGAGCCCGTCTTTCTGTTACGCATAATAGAAAGTTTATGGGTAATCAGGGGGTGGTCGATAATATGCAACTGACTCATAACAAATCCTCTTTAACTTATGATTTGACGAAACAACACGTCACCCTTTGATTATACACAAAACAACACTATTTTTCAAGTATTTCTTCGAAAAAAGTTGGTTTTCGTTCAATCAAACTTTACAAATGGACAAAATCGTGCTAAAATAGAGGTAACAATGATTCCAAAGGGCAGGTATTTTTCATGAACAGAACCGCAGGTATCCTAACACTCGGATGCAAGGTCAATCAATACGAATCCGAAGCCATCGCCGAAGCGCTGTCTTCACACGGCATTTTGATGCGCTCGCCGAGCGATGTATGCGATATCTATATCATCAACACCTGCACCGTTACAGCTGAGTCCGACCGCAAGGCCCGTCAGTTTATCCGCCGCGCTCTTTCGCGCAATCCTTCTGCGTTTGTGCTGGTCACGGGGTGTCTGGCACAGGCCAACGCCTCCGGCATTGCTGATATCCCCGGTGTGGATTTCATTTGCGGAAATCGAAATAAAATGGCTGTTGTCGAAGCCGTCCTCCGCCTATGCCATCAAGGAACCAAAGAACCCCATCCCATAATCAACATCCCCTCTTTGGAAGGAGCGGGGTTCGAAAAGATGTCCATTCGCCACTTTGGACGTACCCGTGCGTATATTAAAATCGAGGACGGCTGTGAGAGCCATTGTACCTATTGTATTATTCCTGCAGCGCGCGGACATATTCGCTCGAAGCCGATGCAAGCTGTCTTGGATGAAGTTCGTTGTTTGACCGAAAACGGATGCCGCGAAGTTGTCCTGACCGGTATTGAAACCGCCTCTTGGGGGCGAGAAACAAAAGAGGCCGATCTCGCCGACTTGCTGGAAGCGGTAGACCGTATTCCCAGCATTGGGCGTGTCCGCTTGGGCTCCCTCGATCCGACCATCATGCGCCCCGCTTTTGTGGATCGTATCGCCAAGCTGCCGTCGCTTGCGCCCCATTTTCATCTTTCGATGCAAAGCGGAAGTGACAGCGTTTTAGCCCGTATGAAGCGGAAATATAACAGCACACAAGCCCTTGCAGCGATCACTCGGCTGAAAGAGGCCATTCCCCATGTACAACTCACCACCGATATCATTGTCGGATTTCCGGGGGAGACAGAGGAAGATTTCGAGGCAACGATGGAATTCGCCAGAAAAGCAAGATTTTTAATGATTCATGTTTTCCCCTATTCCAAGCGGCAAGGAACGCCCGCCGCGAGTATGCCCGATCAAATCCCCAACGAAATCAAAAAGCAGCGTGTGGCGCGGTTGTCCGCGCTGGCCTCCGAGATCAGAGCTGAGATTTTGAAAGAAAAAATCAAAGAAAATCAACCCGTGAGTGTTTTATTTGAGACTTGGCAAAACGGCATGGCCGTCGGACACACCCCCGATTTTATCGAAGTCCATGTCCCTTCCCCTGTCTCGCTTCACGCGCAAACCTGCACTGTTCGTTTAGTCGCCCCGGCGCCCGACGGCGTGGGATGTCTTGGAGAGCGAATGGATGAGGAAGGAGAACAACGATGAAATTTCATATTGATTCCCCTATGTTATCTGAACCCGCCGATTGCCTCTCTTCCCGTTTGGGGCTCAAGCTCTCCCCCGCCCGTGTGGAGGGATTGTTGAACACATTGAGAAGCGAAACGGCTCCGGTCACGGAATTGGGACTTCAAACCATGGATCGTTTGGTCCATCATCGCTTATCGCTTGCAACGCAATCTCATCTTCACGCGTTTCAAACCCGGCATGAAAATCTGGCGCATCTGTTTTCAGATGCCATTGAAAACATCAAAACGGACATTGGACTGACCACCCGTCCTTCGCTCCCCGCGTTTCTCGACGCACACCGTCAGGCGCGTCTGCGCGACGGATTTCTCCCCCCCGCGCAAGACGCCGTTCGCTTGATCAGCCACAAGCAGTATCCGTTGCTTTCTTTGGACGGGTGGCGCTCTTTTGCGCGGACTCCGCTCCCCGACACCCCTTGGGCTCTTGTTCGGACGGATTACGCCCCCGCGTTTCGGGAACGATCGATCAAACCGGGACACGTCTGTTCTCTGATCCTGTTGCCCCAAGCCAATGACGCTGAGGAGCAATTGGCCGATTTTTTGTCACAGAGAGCATCACGGTCGCTCATCCGGCGCATCCGCTCGGTCGGCCCTTCCGACTATCTGAGCGCAATGCTGGAAACCGATGTCGGATACCGGGTGGACTGGTTTGCCCTGTCGCTGGCCACGGGACTTACCTTGGAAGAACTATTCCATCAGTTCCCCGTCGGCTATTTGGTATGGACTACCAAGAAAAATGCCCTTCGCCTGACCCAAAAGCTGAGCTATATGGACATCAGCATGACTCCCTTGATGTATGCGACCAGACGCCCGATCTTGGATTTCTCCTATCGTCACAGCTCGATTTTAGCTTGCTCCATCAGCGGTCTTCGCCGGGCGATAGAGCCTTCGATCATGGAGCTTCACATCTCCGCTCAGCCCCGCGAAAATCAATCCCTTCCCAAAACATCTTTGGTTCAGGTTGGTGACTATGCGGTGGCGTATATCACGCTGACATCCGATCGGATCTATTCTCCGGACATGTTGACACGTTGGATCTCACAAGCCAAGGAGGCGTTGCGAGAGCAAGGTGGAAACATCGACAAGTGCTATTTGGCTACGGGATTGGCGGACGCCTCTCAAGCCAACGTCCCCTCTCTTTGGTCAGCCGTATTGAGCTTACACGGTGCTCAATGCGCGCAGAATGTCGCCACGGCCAAAGCGGAAATTTGCGAATCCGAGGCGCAACAAGCGGGACTCACCGTATGTTTGGTGGCTCCACTGTAAAAAGAAACGCGCAAAAAAATCGCTGTGAATACCAAAAATCATGGACGGTGACGGACATATCCGTCTAAAAATCGGATGATTGACAAATTTGCACCATGATTTTCGGTATTATTTTGAAAAAAACGATGAAAATTCAAAAAAACACTTGCAATTTTCAAAGTCTTGTGTTATAATAATGGACGTTGTTTAAGTTAAATCGATATCTGTGCGCCAAAGAGGCGTATCCAAGGAGGTGTCAAGGATGGCAAAGTGCAGTATCTGCGGTAAGGGTGTTGTTTTCGGCGAGAACGTCTCCCACTCCCACCGTAAAACGAAGAGATGTTGGAAGCCCAACATCCGCAAGGTAAAGATTTCCGTCGGTGGCAATACCAAGTCCATTTCGGTTTGCTCCCGTTGCCTGCGCACGATGAAGAAGGCATAAGTTTATACTTATCGTTCGTGCATAAAGTTTGGCAGACATACAGAAATTCTGTATGCCTGCCCTCTTTATTTTCAGTCTTAACAGCGCCCTAAAACGTCAGCAGGTGCAACGGAGCGACAGTCGCTCTTTTACACCTGCTGAATTTTTTATTTCCGTTTGACAAACATTCGCTCCGGCAACTGCGGCAATATCACCGCGATCAAAAGAAGTCCGCTTCCCAACCACTCGCGGTCGGTCAGCCAATTTCCCGTCATAACGCCCGCCGCCAGCACAGCAAAGACCGATTCCAGACAAAGCAGAAGGGTCACTACGGTCGGATTGGAATTCTTCTGGGCCAAAATCTGCAAGGTATAGGCAATACCGCCCGAGAACACACCGACGTACACCAACGGCCAAAGACAAGCACCGATCGCCGCCCAGGTTACCGTTTCAGTCAACAGCATACCAACTGAAGACACCACCGACACCACAAAGAATTGTACGCAGGAGAGTTCCACACCGTCTACGCGAGGCGAAACACGGTCAATGATCAAGATATGGCAAGCGAAGCAAAGGGCGCAAAGGAAGACAAAGAAGTCACTTCTCTCAATGCTCATCTCCCCCGTAATGCACAAAAAGTACAATCCGACCACGGCCAGTATAATGCCGATCCAGGTAACAAGGCGAACGCGTCTGCCGAAAAACAATCCGAACAGAGGAACCAACACAACGTACAGCGCCGTAATGAAGGCCGCCTTTCCGGGAGAGGTTTGACCCAGGCCAAGCTGTTGTAAGTTTGCGGCTACTGATAACACCACGCCACACAACGTGCCTCCAATCAGCAAAGCCTTCCAATCGCGCTTAGGTGGATTTTTTTCTTTGCAAGGCGTTCTCTTTTTCCAAACATCACGAACAAGCAAAAGCAAAGCCAAAAACAAGGTTGCCAACGCACAACGCACCGCATTGAAGGTGAATGGGCCAACATACTGTGCCCCTTCGCTTTGGAACACAAATGCCGTTCCCCAAATCAAAGCGGCCAGTAGCGGAAACACAATTTGGCGTATCATGCGATGGTTCATAGTGATCTCCTCATATCTTATCAATCTTCATCCTGTTCCTGACCGTATTCTTCCAAGACCAAGCCTTCGTTATTCTGCAAAGTATTGCCCACATGCCACTCGTTATTGAACAGCAAATAATTCTTTCCTCTGAAATCTTGCACCCACTTGACGTCAAACAAGCGAAGCTTTTTGGGATCGACTCCGTCGGGTAGGCGGCGAATGGAGCTATACTGCAGGGGATATTTGCGATATTCCACGCCATACTCGCTCTTCATGCGAGACTCCAAAACATCGAACTGAAGTTCGCCGACAACGCCGACGTACACGCGTTCCATACCGGAATCAGGCTCAATAAAGATACGAATGGCACCCTCTTGGGCGATCTGATTCATTCCCTTGGCAAACTGCTTACGCTTCATGGAATCCACCTGTTCCACCAATGCAAAGCGCTCCGGCGCAAACGTAGGAATTCCCTCAAACACAATCTTTGCCTTTGAATCGCAAACCGTATCTCCGATCGAGAAGATACCGGGGTCAAACACACCAATAATATCGCCCGCAAACGCCTCATCGATCACAGCTCTTTCCTGTGCCATCATCTGCTGGGGCTGGGACAGTTTAAGGGTGCGCTCACCCTGCACGTGCAAATATTCACTATTGCGATCAAAGCGGCCGGAAACGATGCGCATAAAAGCAATACGGTCGCGATGCGCCTTGTTCATGTTCGCCTGAATCTTAAAAACAAAAGCCGAGAAGTGCTCGTCCGTAGGGTTGACGGCTTGTCCGTTGGCACGGCGCGGAAGCGGGCCTGTGGTCATCTTGAGAAAATGCTCCAAAAACGTCTCAATACCGAAGTTATTGAGTGCCGAACCAAAGAAAACAGGGCTGAGCTTACCGCAGCGAACCTTCTCCACATCAAAATCAAAGCAGGCACCATCAAGCAGCTCTACCTGCTCCGTCAGCACCTCGCGGTCGGCTTGTCCGATCAATTCATCCAGTTTTGCCGTATCCGTAATGTCACACTCGATGGCGGCCAAGCGATCTCGACCACGGTGCGAATCTCCAAAGGCCAAAATTCTGTGTGCCTCACGGTCATACACGCCCTTAAAACCAATGCCACAGCCAATCGGCCAGTTCATCGGGTAGGTGCCGATACCGAATTCACTTTCCAATTCGTCAAGCAAATCAAAGGGATCCCGTGCGTCGCGGTCCAACTTGTTGATGAAGGTGAAAATGGGAATGTGCCGCATGGCACAAACCTTAAACAATTTACGCGTCTGGGGCTCGATACCCTTAGCAGCGTCGATGACCATGACCGCGCTGTCTGCAGCCATGAGCGTGCGGTAAGTATCCTCCGAGAAATCCTGGTGACCGGGGGTGTCCAAAATATTGATGCAATAGCCCTCATATTCAAACTGCATGACGGACGAGGTGATCGAAATACCTCTCTTTTTCTCCATTTCCATCCAGTCGGAAACGGCGTGGTGGTCGGTCTGCTTTCCTTTGACCGATCCTGCAGATTGGATCGCGCCACCGTAAAGCAAAAACTTTTCGGTCAGCGTCGTTTTACCTGCGTCAGGGTGGGAAATAATGGCGAACGTGCGGCGGCGGTCAATTTCCGTTGCCAACGAACCGTGATTGTTATACTCCATGTGTTTCATCCTTTCGGAAAATTCAGCCATAAATCGGCATTTTACTGTTTTAACATATTATTTTATCATAATATCGTCCATCATACAAGAGGGAAAACAAAAAAATCAGGAATAATTGTAAAATATTACACTCATAACAAAACGCCCCTCGCGTCAAGTGAGGGGCGTTTTCTGATTCATTGAACAACTTGTTTCAGTGCCGCAAGCATCATGGCCGTTTGCCCGCGCGTAACCACCTCATTGGGCGAAATGGCGCCTTTGGTGGGGATCATCACCCCCATGGAGGCCAGCGTGGAAATGGCCTCTCCTGCCCAGGCGGGAATGTCGGAAGAGTCCGCAAAGGCAGGTGTCAGTTGCGCATCCTCCACATCAACCATTCGGCGCAAAATCACCGCCGCCTGCGCGCGAGTGATGGTCTCGTCGGGTAAGAAGCACAATTCTCCCTCGCCGTTATCGCTCCCCTTGATATAACCCAAAGAATATGCCGCCGCCACGTATCCCTTGGCATCGGAAGGAATGGCATCGTCATCGCTAAAGCCGGTATCGCTCACCGACGGAACCGACGTCACCCCGATCGCCTTCATGGCCATCATCAAAAAGTCAAGGCGGCTGACCGTTTCTTCCGGATAGAAATAGGTTTTGTCATCCATCACGCTCCCCTGCATGATGCCCGCTTCTGCCATAGTCAGGGCAGCATTGTATTCCTTTCTGCCTTCCATATCAACAAAGTCAACGGCGATTGCGGGTTCTTTGACTTGCACCTTCACCTCAGCCGATGCGCTGTAATTTCCGTACATGTCCCGCACCACGTACCGGAAACTATCGCTTCCCTTATAACCCAAGCGAGGCAAATACACATATTCTCCGCACTCGGCATCCGTCATGATCACAAGACCGTGCGAGGGTTCTTTCACAATCTCAAACGTCAAAGGATCTCCCTCGGGATCGTAGGCCGCCAAGGTGCCGTATCCTGCAAAATCACGGTGTGTGCTGACACTCAACGCCTGTTCTCCCGCTATGCTGAGGGTAGGCGAATAATTGATCTCTTGCAACACAAACACGTTGCACAGGACATCGTAAGGGGTGCCGTTCACGCAGAACGTAAAAGATGCGCTGGAGGGATGATCACCTTGTGGAACGTAAGACAGCATCTGCAAATTGGCCGCCGAAATAACCTGCCCCTCGCTGACGCGCATGGATCCCATCAAAAGTTCTCCCTCCGTCACATCGGGCAGCGATCGAATGGTCACATATTGCAAAGAGCCGACGTCCATATTCATGCATCTGGCAAATACGTCTTTAGAAAAATAGTATTCATTGCCACACAACGTCGCCACGGCCATATCAGTACGGGCAGCCAAAATATGCAGTGCGGGACTGAGCGCGGTGGTTTCTGCATCCACTTGCCCGACGGTCGGGGCGGCCGTTTCCGCTTCACACACGACCGTCATCGCGGCCGCAAGTATAATGGCAAGCAGCACCGCACCCCAAATGCGCCGCCGTTTTGAACTCCTTGATATTTCCCTACCTCTCATGGTTGTATATCCGCCTTTCTTACAAGATACTTTGCATCATCATCCTATGCGTCCCTATCTTCAATTATGAGCGCGTCGCAAAAGATATCACAAAAAAACAACAGATATTTTGGCATTTTGTTAAAAAAGCTCTTGCATTTTTCAGTAAAATGTGCTATATTATGTCTCGTGCGCTGCCATGTGGCCACAAAACTCAACGGAGGACGCAAACCCGTCATGCAGTTAACTCATTCACAGCATCTCCGCAGAACCAACTCTCACTTGCACAAGCATTCTTGGAATCTTCTGCTTTGGATGCGAAAAAATATCGTGTTGTGCATTGCCATCGCGGCGGCATTGATCACTTCGTTGATCATTCCCCCCGATGCTACATATCTTGAATATTTCGATCTAAAAACCCTCTCCTGCCTGTTTTGCACGCTGGCGGTCGTATGTGCCCTAAAAAACATTCGGTTTTTCACCATTTTAGCTCAGCGCATCGTCCGCATCACGGGAAACACCCGTACCGCCGTTCTGACGCTGGTCATGATCACCTTTTTCGGTTCGATGCTGATCGCAAACGACATGGCGCTTCTGACGTTTTTGCCTCTCGGCTTTTTCATTCTCAACTGCACAGGAAAGCAAAAGCTGATGGCATTTACCTTCATTATGCAAAATATTGCCGCCAATCTTGGCGGAATGCTCACGCCCTTCGGCAACCCTCAAAATCTGTATCTGTATTCTCACTTCAACATTCCCAACGGCGAATTTCTCACCATTATGGCACCGCCCTTTGCGCTGGCAACGGCTTTGATCATTGTTTGTTGCCTTGCCTTTGTTCCGTCCGAACCAATCGAGGTAAGCGAAAGCACAGACGCTCGTCTTCCCACGGGGCGCACCGTTTTGTATTTGGTCTTATTTGCTCTTTCCATCGCCATCGTGTTCCGCGCCATTCCTTTTTGGGTTGGTCTGATCGTTATTCCCGCCGTTTTGCTGTTTGCCGATCGCAAGGCGCTCGGACAAGTGGACTACCCGTTGCTTTTGACCTTTGTCTGCTTTTTCATTTTCGCGGGCAATATGGGCCGCATGGATGGCGTGCGCGCGCTGTTTTCGGGGCTTTTGGATCAAAGCGTTCTTTTGTTCAGTTCCCTGTCTTGCCAGTGCATCAGTAACGTCCCCAGCGCCATTCTGTTGTCTCAGTTTACGGACAACTATCGAGAGTTGCTGTTGGGTGTCAATATTGGTGGTGCCGGCACGCTGATCGCCTCCCTTGCCAGCTTGATCACCTTCCGCGAGTACGTTTCGCACAACCCGGGCAAATCAGGAAGTTACATCCTCCGCTTCTCCGCTTTCAACTTTGCCTTCCTCGGCATCTTGCTGGTATTTAGCTTTTTGTTACTGGTCTGATGCCTGCATTTCAAAAAAAAGACAGATGTTTTTGCATCTGTCTTTTTTGTCAGAGCGATTGACACACCAAAAAAAGCGTGTTACAATAAAATAAATCACAAACGGAGGTATGCCATGACTTACAACGTACTTGATTTTGGCGCGCTGATTTCTTCTTCAGCCGATTCTACCGATGCCTTTTCCAGAGCCATTGCCGCCTGTGCAAAGGCCGGCGGAGGATACGTTGACGTGCCCGCCGGGCAATACGTATGCGGCACCATTTATTTGGAGAATTACGTTTATCTTCGTCTTCATCCGGGCAGCACCATTCTCGGAAGCGAGCATCTGAAGGATTACAGCGGCACGCGGCGCGGTTGTGCCTGGACAAGCACGCAGGAATTGCTTTTCGAGGAAAAAAGCATCAATCCCTGCCGTGCTCTGATCATTGCCGATCGCAAAACGCATTGCGGTATTGTCGGTCACGGCACCATTGACGGTCGTCGTAGTGCAAAACACGGCTACACAGACGAAAAAGGACGCCCCTGTTTGGTGGTTTTTTCTGAATGCACACACACCACCATTCGTGACATTACGATGACCAACTCCGGCTTTTTCACTTTTTATGGGCTGAACTGTTCGGATATGCTCATTGACGGCGTTACCATTCGCACAGCAGATTGCGCCAATGGCGATGGATTGGATTTTGACGGTGGTCGACGCATTACCATTTCCAACTGTAATATTGACGCAGGAGATGATGCCATCGGGCTCAAAACCCTGACACCGGGCGAGCCCTGCGAGGATTTTACAATCACCAACTGTACACTTCGCTCCAAGCACTGGGCGGCGATTCGCATCGGCCCGGAATCGGCCGGCGATATGCGCAGAATCAACGTTCACGGTTGCTGTATCTATGACTCCGGCGACGGATTCAAACTCCAGCTGACACAAAAAGCCGTTTACGAAGATTTTGTCTTTTCCAATATCACCATGACCGATGTACTGCGCCCTTTCTTCTTTACGCTCAACAGCTATAACATGAGTGCTCTGGTCAAAGACATTCGCCCTCGCCCCGGTATATTCCGCCGAATCAAGCTATCTCACATCACCGCCACCATGCGCCCCAGCTCGCACTTTGGGGATTTGACCATCCATGCGGGAAGCTATATTTCGGCGTTGCCGGAAACCGCCATCGAGGATATCTCGTTGCAAGATATTCACATTATTGCTCCCGGAGGCGGTAGTCAAGATGATGCCAATCGCACAGAGGGGCATGGCGATATGTATGACTTTTGGGGAATGTATCCGGAGCATCTTCGCAACTTGGGGGACTATCCTTCTGCCATCCTCTATCTGCGCAACGCCAAACACGTAACATTGCGCGATTGCACATTTGAAACCGTCTTGCCGGATGCGCGCGCCGCCATTGCCGCAGAATGTATCGATCATCTGTCTCTTTGCGGATGTGAAGCCCGCGGAGACTTGAAACTGTTGCGCCATTACCGCTGTGCCCCGTTACAAACAGATGAAACAGAGTCCGATCAACTCATTCCCTTTTCTTCCTCACAAGCCCAGGCATGGGAACGATGCCGTGCGCAATCTTTGTTGACGGACGGCATCCTGCAACGTCTCGCCGAACACATACAAGCCATCGTTCCCTTTTGCCCTACGGATCGTCACCGGGCGCTCTCCTTTGAGGTGCAAAAAAGTCGTGATCCTATGTATCTCCTGATTCCGAAATGCCGCGGTAATTTCTCCATCGTGTGCAATGGGCAAACCATCGATACCTTCACCTTGCCCGCCCCCTATCACAGCGACGTTCACCCGTTTGCCTGCGAGCTGACTCCCCACTTAACGGAACAGCCCAACACCGTATGTATTTGCCCTGCGGATAATTTCGAACTTGTCTCGGACATCATTGTTGGGATCTCTAAATAAAAAACAGTGCTTTGTATGTCAATCGCATACAAAGCACTGTTTTTTTATACGCCCAAAGCAGCAGATGCTACTTCAAAATACAGCATCAATGACAACGCGTCCACGACGGTTGTAATAAACGGGCTCGCCATAACGGCAGGGTCCAGACCAACTCTCTTGGCCAAAATCGGCAAAACCGTACCGATAATCTTAGCCAAAATAACGGTCAGCACCAAGGAGACGCTGACGACAATCGCCACCAAGACCTGCGACATATCCAACTGCAAGTCGATCAATAGAACCTTGACAAACGTCGCCACGCCCATCACCGCGCCGCACATCAGCGACACGTTAAATTCTTTGAACAGGACCCTGAAAATATCCCGCAGCTCAATCTCACCCAGCGAAAGAGAACGAATTACCGCGATAGACGATTGGCTTCCCGCGTTACCACCCGTACCCATCAGCATCGGCATAAAGGCCGTCAGAATGGTCCAGGTACCCAAGGCTTCTTCATAGTGCGAAATAATCGCACCCGTAAAAGTTGCGGAAATCATCAAAAGCAACAACCACGGAATTCGCTTTTTGAAGGTTTCAAATACCGATGTTTTCAAATAGGGCTTGTCCGTAGGGGTAATAGCAGCCATCATTTCGATGTCGGCAGTTGCCTCTTCCTGCAACACGTCGATTGCGTCGTCAACGGTAACAATACCGACCAAACGTTGTTCCTTATCCACCACGGGAAGAACCAACAAGTCGTATTTGGAGATCGCTGCGGCAACCGATTCTCTGTCATCATGCGTAGTGGCACAGACGATGTTGGTGTCCATCATATCTTCCAACACCTCATCCGGCTCCGCAAACAGCAGATCCTGCAAACGGATAATACCCTCTAATCGACGGCGAGGATCCGTTACATAGGCAACATATACCGTTTCTTTGTCCACACCGGTACGGCGAATGGTCTCTACCGCCTGGGCACACGTCATCGATTTCCGAAGTTCAATAAACTCCGTTGTCATGACGCTACCCGCGCTATCCTCCGGATAAGACAGGAGACGATTGATGGAGGCTCTCGTTTCCGGCGTAGCGTTCTTGAGGATTCGTTTAACCACGTTAGATGGCATTTCTTGCAACATATCAACGGCATCATCGACAAATAAGTCGTCCAAAATCACACGAACCTCTCGGTCGCTCATGGCTACGATCAGCGTTTCCTGAACGTCACCGTCCAACTCAGCAAAAATCTCAGCCGCTAAATTCTTTTCCAATAATCGGAACACGGACGGTTGACGCTCTGCGGGGAGTTCATTGAAAAAATCCGCGACGTCAACAGGATTGAGTTCATCTACGCGGTGCATAAAATCAGAATACCGCTTGCTATCGAGTAGTTCCAGAAGTTCATCGGCGTCAAACGCCGCGATTTCCTGCTCATATTCCATAGCCATAGAAAACACCTCCGTTTCCGTTGATCTAACATCTTATTATATCACCTTTCCTATCATCTGTCAATCATTTTATTTGAGGATAAAATCATGTTAAGATAAAAAAAGAAAAAAGCCGCCACATGGCAGCCTTTCTCAAAGCATAATTGTAATGGGTGGATTAAGAGGTCCATGCCCATTGAAAATCGAACAAAGGAAGAAATTAAGATGAAGAAACTCAAGAATTTGAAGTATATGCTTGAACCGAACAACAACGTTGTTCAAGGAAGTACAAGCCCTTGGTCTATTAGTATCGATCAGCTGAACACATTACTGTGCTTACACCTTCGACCTATCAAACTCGTAGTCTGCAAGTGACCTTACCAGCTCTAGGCTGGAGGGATATCTAATCTTGAGGTGTGCTT
>JAZQUX010000182.1:0-3350 GCA_045631585.1 Eubacteriales bacterium
TGGCTACGATCCGACTTCATCCCGAATTGTTCCCCGCTACCAGCTACGTCTTCTTCCAGCGCCTTGCTTCGGCAAGTGATGTGGAGGTTGCCGACAACTTCGAAGGCAAGCTGAACGCGGATGAGACGGTTCAGATCGTCACGTCTGCCGCCACCATTCTTCTTCCTCTGTCCGATATCATCGATCTGGAAAAGGAAAAAGCAAGACTGACCGCAGAGCAAAAGAAGCTGGAGGGTGAGATCGCGCGTCTTGCCGGCAAGCTGTCCAATGAAGGCTTTGTCGCCAAGGCACCCGCCGCTGTCGTTGAAGCTGAACGCGCCAAGTTGGAGAAATACCGCGAAAATCTCGCCGGTGTTGTCGCAGCCCTTGAAAAAATGAAATAATTTCAGCAAAAGTTGTAACTTTTTCTATTCCTCCTCCGTTTATATAAGTAGAGATCCCTTTTACTCATATCCACGGAGGAGTTTTTTCAAAATTAAAAGGAGGATTTATCATGTCAAGAAAAAAAGTTGTTCTCGCGCTACTGTTCACGCTCGTCCTATGCTTGGTCTTTACGTCTTGTCAAGCAAGCTCTAAGGGGGATTATGCTACCGGAGACAGCATGGCTCCTTCCATCGATCCCGACTACGGCTACGGAAACTCAGAAGCACCCGAAAGCAATCTTCCCACAACGGACAACACCGACGGCACCTTGGAGCAGAAGATCATTCGAACTGTCACCATGGATGCACAAACCAAGCAGTTTGACACGGCCATCGGAGCCATTCGTACAGCACTAAAAACCTCCGGCGGATTTGAAGAGACCTTCCGCACAACCAACCGCTCCTACGGAAGCACAGACTACTATGCACGTACCGCTTATATGGTGTTGCGTATTCCGGCGGACAAGTTGGATACTTTTCTGAATGAAATCGGTGGCATGATTCACGTCACCTCCCAAAATTCCAACGTCACCAATGTGACAAGCGAATATTACGATATTGAAGCGCGCTTAAACGTTTTGGAAGGCGAGCGCGCTGTCTATGAGAAGATGTTGGAGAACGCCAAAACCACCAGTGAAATGCTCAGCATCCAGGATCGTCTCTATAACGTCATCAGCGAAATTGAGGCATTTAAGACGCGTCTTCGTGTATTGGACAGCCAAGTATCCTATTCGACCGTTACGATCAACCTGAGCGAAGTGGTGGAATACACCAACGTCACGACCGCTGAAACCGGTTTTGGCGAACGCGTATCCAATGCGCTCTCGGAAACGTGGCAAAACTTTATCAAAGCGGCGCAAACGTTGCTGTTGGCTTTGATCTATGCCCTCCCCGCTCTGATTTTCCTTGCTGCGGCAGGGCTCATCGCCATTGTTGTTGTGATCATCGTCAAAAAGACAAAGAAGAAAAAGAGAGCCGCTTATCTTCGCAATATGCAAACAAGTCAAACAAATCAAATGAATCAATAAGATAACAAATCCGCCGGGGGGATTGATGCAATGCCACCGGCGGATTCTTTGTATATAGTATATATTACAGTCGGACGCTGATTTCTCCGCTGTCGAGGGCAACGTCTCGCCCGTCGGTTGTACGGACGATCAAATGATAATCGGGGTCAATGCCGATCGCTTGTGCTTCGTACGGCAATACGTTTCCGCAGTGTACGGTCACTTGCCTTCCGATGACAACGGAGCGTTTACAATATTCCTCGTGAATTGTTTGCTTGTCGTCAAGCTTTAAGTGCATCATCAACCGATAAAGGATTCGCTCGGCCAGATCAAGACGGATCGCATCGGCGTCCTCGGTTCCGTTCAATATGGCTCCGGCAATTGTTTTCAGTTCCTCGGGAAAGCCCCTCGTTGGCGGAGTAATATTAACGCCAATACCAATGACGGCATAATCCAAGCGCGCGCTTCCGGGAGCCACAACACCCTCGGTCAAAATTCCGCACACTTTTTTTCCATCCAAATAAATATCGTTCACCCATTTGATATCTGCACAACGATGGATGGTTTCTTCAATCGCTTGGGCGGTCGCCACTGCCGCCATAGGCGTCAGGCACAGGGCGTCCGAGGCAGATAGATCTCTTCGCAAAATGACACTCATGTACAGCCCCGTACCGTCAGGTGAATAGAAGGAACGGCCCAGTCTTCCGCGTCCGGCACTTTGCTCGCGCGCGATGATGACTGTGCCGTCAGGGGCACCGTCTGCCGCCATTTCACGAGCCGTAAGATTGGTGGAAGGCAAATGATCACAAACAAGCACGCGACATTGACCGCATGGTGTGCCTATTATTTTTTCCTGCATCGAATCCCTCCTTCGCATTTTCTTATATCAGTATAACATTTTCTTCAAATGTTGTCAACGCCTTGACAAAATTAACCGTTCGTGCTACAATGATACCGTAAAATTTGTTTACGCGCAAAGGAGTTTTTTAATGAAAACATCTCTGGTTATTTTGGCCGCAGGCATTGGCTCTCGCTTCGGCGGCGGTATCAAGCAGCTCGAGCACATGGGCCCGAACGGCGAAATTATCATGCACTATTCCATTCACGACGCGCTCGAAGCCGGCTTTGACGAGGTTGTGTTTATCATTCGCAAGGATCTTGAAGCTGATTTCCGCGAAATTATTGGAAATGATATGGAAAAGGTTTGTCCTTGCAAATATGTTTTCCAGGAGCTCGACGATCTTCCCGAGGGCTTTACCCTTCCCGAAGGACGCACCAAGCCTTGGGGTACAGGCCAGGCACTTTTGGCTTGCCGCGGTACCGTTACCAATCCCTTTATCGTGATCAATGCCGACGACTATTACGGCAAAGAAGGCTTCCGCGCCATTCATGATTTTCTCGTCAACAACGCCGATCAGCCCTTCGGCTTCTGCATGGCAGGCTACATTCTTGACCACACGCTGAGCGGAAACGGCGGTGTATCTCGCGGCATTTGCTCGGTGAACGACCATTTGGACCTTGTTAAGGTCACCGAAACGCACAACATAACCAAAACCGCAGACGGCGCGGCCGTTCCCTGCGGCGATGAGTGGAAGTCCATTGATCCCAAGTCTTTTGTCTCCATGAATATGTGGGGCCTGACACCGGCCTTCATCGAAGTATTGGCTGAGCGTTTCCCCGCCTTCCTATCCTCGATTGAATCCGGCAATCTGAAGGCAGAGTATTTGTTGCCCGGCATCGTAGACGACCTCTTGCAGGAGGGACTGGCTACCGTCAAGGTTCTGCCCACCGACGACCACTGGTTTGGCGTAACCTATAAAGAGGATAAACCCGCCGTTGTTGCGGCCATCAAAAAGCTGATCGCTGACGGTGTATATCCTTCGCCGCTGTTTTAACGTAAAAATGCTGCACAAGTCGGATC
>JAZQUX010000183.1:0-2093 GCA_045631585.1 Eubacteriales bacterium
CCTATGCTCCAGATCTGATTATCGGGCGTGTCGCCTCTTGCAGCTCTCACCCACTGAGCTGACGTGGGTAAATCAATAATCCAATCTGAAGAAAATGTATTCTTCACCACTTTTCTGAATGCCGCAATCACACTATTTGGCGCAACATCATATTTCGTTTCCGGCCAACAGATACCATCAGTTTCATTTGCTGATCCGCGCATGTCATTATATGTAGCAAGTGCGTATATTGCCTTTTTGCTGGACACATCCTTTATTACACCAGCTGCTGCATTCGTAACATAGCTATGCTGACCATCCGTTGTTTTATACACAGCCATATAATAATCTGATGTCAAAGTCATGGGACGGGCTTTGTTGGGCACCGCATACGAAGTGGAGAATCCGAGGTGATCGAGAAGTTCGTCGGAATATCCCATCGTGAACGTACCCTTCGGAACACGCCTGAAAACAATATTCGTCTGATAGTTTGCCGGATCCGCCAGCCAACCGCCTTCCGGCGCAGCCGCCGCATAGCGATAAGTGCCGTCTGTGAGGTTGAGAATGAGATACGTGCGGTCGGTGTCGTCCGGCTCCACCGTTATTTTCAAGTTGAACAGCGTCTTTGCATCGAGTCCGGCGCGTTGAGGGCTCCACCTTACATGATGCCGACCAGGGGCTGCATCAAAGAAGTCGCCGGAAAGCTCACCTTCCGGAATAACATACGGATCAACCCCTTCATACTGGGCGGTGAATTTTACAGCGGTGTTCTTCGTGCCTGTCACGGTGAACGCAATATCCACATCTCCGCTCCACGGCCAAAGCTGACGGATAATCACATTTTCTATGCCGGCATCTCCAGCACAGACGACCGGTGAAAGCATCAGACAAAACACAAAAGCAAATGCGTATTTCATATCCCTACCCCTTTCTTACTTTCCTTTAAACATATTCTTGAGGTTTATGCAAAAGCGATAACCACATTTATTTGAATCATTGGGAACATACGCTCCCACGTATGCAGTTGTGTAGTAGATCATACCCGAATTTGCAGGTGCGCTGGTATACATACTACGGCGAATGCGCTTCCCGTCCTGACCCGAGGTCGGACCAACAGGATCTACGCCAGAGTAATCGACGTATGAATTTTTATACCAATCATTGCACCACTCGAATCCGAGACCAACCATATCGTAAAATCCCCAGCCATTCGGACGTTTGCGTCCTATCGTAGTATCGTCCTTTCCCCATTCAGCCTTATTATGATGCCAGATGGCAACCAGATCAACATTATTGGTGAACTTCTCATAAAGATCCTCGTCCGTGACCTTTATTTTTCCAACGCTCAGAAGCTCGTCGAAGGGCGTAGTGGCCTTGGCGGCATACTCCCATTGCGACGATGTAGGCAGATCGACAATCCAATCAGACGGGAATGTAGACTTGACGATGTTTCGCAGTTTGTCGATTATACAACCGGGTTTTACCTTGTGTTCGGTGCTGGGCCAGTCTATTCCATCCTCTTGACCACCGCGCATCTGGGGATATGTACGACCTTCATAATTTTTTCCCTCGTCTGAAACATCTAAGTCTGAACCGTCTATATATTTGCGCTGTGCTTTGGTTGTCATAAAAACGCTGAGATAATAGTCGGAAGTCAAAGTCACCTCGCGCTTGTGAGCATAATTTGAGGCATTAAACTTTTTATCGAAATCTGTAGTAAGACCAATATTCCTTGTTCCCTTCGGAACTCGACGGAAGACGATGTTCGTCTGGTAGTTTGCCGGATCGGCTAGCCAACCGCCTTCAGGCTCTGCGGCGGCATAGCGGTAGGAGCCATCGTAAAGGTTAAGAATGAGATAAGTACGGTCGGTATCGTCCGGCTCCACCGATATGGTGAAGTTTTTCAGTTCGGTTTCGCTCAAGCCCGCCTTTGCCGGATCCCATGTAACATGATGGAGACCGGGCTCAAGCACATCGCAAAAATCGCCTGTCAAATCCTTTTCGGCAAGCACGAACTGTTCCGCGCCATCGTACTTGGCGACAAACTTCACTCCCGTTGCATTGCCCCGAACCGTAAAATCGATATCAACCACACCTTTCCATGGCCAACGCTG
>JAZQUX010000184.1:0-3574 GCA_045631585.1 Eubacteriales bacterium
GCAGCTGTTCAGGAAACCGGTCTTCCCATCGCTCTCCACCTCGACCACGGTGACAGCTTCGAAATCTGCAAGAGCTGCATCGATGGCGGTTTCACTTCTGTTATGATCGACGCTTCTTCCAAGTCTTTCGCTGAAAACATCGCTCTCACCAGACAGGTCGTTGAGTATGCTCACGATCACGGTGTTGTTGTTGAAGCTGAACTCGGTACTCTCGCTGGCGTAGAAGACGAGGTTAACGTATCTGCTGAAGATTCTGCTTACACCCGTCCCGAAGAGGTTGAGGAATTCGTTTCCAAGACTGGTTGCGACTCTCTCGCAATCGCTATCGGCACTTCTCACGGCGCATACAAGTTCAAGCCCGGTACCAAGCCCCAGCTCCGTTTCGACGTTCTCGAGGCAGTTGAAAAGAATCTTCCCGGATTCCCCATCGTTCTCCACGGTTCTTCTTCCGTTCCACAGGAATTCGTTAAGATGATCAACGAGCACGGCGGCAACATGCCCGGCGCTATCGGTATCCCCGAAGATCAGCTCCGTCAGGCAGCAAGAAGCGCAGTTTGCAAGATCAACATCGACTCCGACCTTCGTCTTGCAATGACCGCTTCTATCCGTCAGTACTTCGACGAGCATCCCGATCACTTCGATCCCAGACAGTACCTCAAGCCCGCTCGCTCCGCTATCAAGGAAATGGTCAAGCATAAGCTTGTCAACGTTCTTGGCTGCGACGGCAAGGCTGAATAAATATCGTTTTCTTAAAGGCCGATGCGTTTGCATTGGCCTTTTTTATTCGGTTTTATATGGTGTAATATATTGACAATTCGGCAAGACTTTTATATACTCTTGAACAGTTGAACAAACGTTCAAACGAATATTCGCGCGGGAGAATTTAGATGGACACTTTGAAACTTGTTTGTTGTGGTTGCGCCAATGCAGTTGACCATGCAAAGGATATGATGGCGAGCAAAGAAACGATTGATAGTGTCGCCGAACTTTTCAAGCTTTGTGGAGACAGTACCCGCGCCGCTATACTTTGCGCATTGTGCCATCATGAGCTTTGTGTAAGCGATTTGGCTGCTGTTGTTGAAATGAGCAGCTCAGCTGTATCACATCAGCTCAGACCGCTTAAGCAAAACGGAATTGTAGGTTCACGAAGAGACGGTAAGGAAGTTATATATTACATCGCAAACAGACATGTTGAAGAGATGTTCAGTTTTGCAATCAGCTACACGGAGGAGAAGAGAGTATGAGTATGGAACATCGTCACCACGCCCATTCTCACGATGAGCATAAGCATAGTAGCCATCATCATGTGCATGATAAACACGAAGAGCTACCCTGTGACGGAGAAGGGCACAAGCACCACCACCATGATAACGGTGACTGCTGCTGCCACTACCACGAAATTCTTCACCATAGACCTAATTACTTTAAGCTTGCCAGAATCGCAATATCAATAGTCCTTTTTGTGTCCGGCCATTTTCTCCATGGTCTTGAGTTTTATTTCATGCTTGTAGCCGCCGTTGTTTCGGGCTATGACATTGCTTACAAGGCTGTTGTGAGCATTTTCAAAGGAAAGATTTTCTCCGAATATTTTCTGATGACTGTTGCTGCGATTGCGGCATTTATAATCGGTGAATCTCATGAAGCTGCCGGTGTTTTGGTTCTTTACCGAGTGGGTGAGTTTTTTCAGGAGTGTGCTCTGCGCTATAGCCGCAGGAAAATCATCCAGAACCGTCCGGATAAAGCGGAAGATATATGCACGCCCGGATCTGCTGAACAGTTTATAACGCGTTTTTCCAGAATCTATACCCCTGTTGTGCTGATTCTTGCAGTCCTCATGGGCGCGTTGGGCCCTGTCATCGGTTTTGTGGATTCTTACTCCGAAGCTGTGTACGGCGCTTTGACGCTTCTGGTTATTGCTTGCCCCTGTGCAATTGTTATTTCCGTTCCTATGGCATATTCTGCAGGAATTGCGGCTGGAGCGCGCAAAAAAGTATATTTCGCCGAGGCTCCAATGATTGATTCTCTTGCAAAAACTAAGCCGGGTGAAGTTTATGAAATGAAAGTTGCTCTCAAGAACAGGGAAGGCGTACTCGTTTCTACCAGAAGATACGCAGATGTTTCCACCGCCGAGGCTCTTGTTATTGATGACGAAGGCGGATGTGCATTTTTCGCACGCAAAATCGCAAGAAAAGTCAAGATAATCGCTCTTGAAAACATTTGGTTCGTTATTGCAATTAAGATTGCTGTGCTGGTTATGGCAATTTGCGGAGTATCTTCGCTTTGGTTTGCTGTTTTTGCGGATTCGGGCGTTTCTATCTTGACCGTTCTCAATTCTCTTCGAGCATTTCTTGTAAGAAAAAAAGTTTCCAAATAAACTATAAACCTCCGTGTGGCAGAACACACGGAGGTTTTTGTTATCTGTTCAGCAAATATGTGCCGAGATTGAGATAGAAGGCGAAAACGAGCCAAAGTATATATGGCAAATTGAGGTATGCAGCCGTTTTGGAAATGTCATCAAATTTAGATACCATATACACGACCAGAAACAGCAGAAATACAAGCCATATAAGTGACAACAGCCTTGCATCCAATACAAAGAATAATATTGGCCAGATGAAGTTCGCGGCAAGCTGCGCCGCATAGATAAACAATGCGTTTGATTTGTTTGGGCTGTAGGACCGGTAAATGATTGCTGCCGAAATGCCCATCAGAATGTAAAGAATTGTCCAAACTATCGGAAACAGCCATGACGGAGGAGAAAAAGGCGGCTGAATCAACATTTCGTAAGTATCGCTTTCTTGGCCTGATATCAGTCCTGCAAGTGCGCCCACTCCCAGCGCAATGGCAACGGAAATGATATAGGTACCATATTTGTTCCAGAAATTTTTCAATTTAATCACCCGTTATGATGATATGCGCGCCATGGATGATTTATCCGAGGATATTTATCTTCTCTATACATTCACACAGCTTCTGACGATGCTCTTCGGAGATGGCTACCAGCGGAAGCCTGAGTGTTCCGGAATCCAATCCCAAATGTGCCATTGCAGCTTTAACCGGAATGGGGTTTGTTTCGATGAAGAGTTTGCTGAAGAATTCGGCGTATTTTTTATTTAGCGCTGCGGCAGCCGCAAAATCATTGCCCAAACAAAGATCACAGAGATTTGATATGACGCGTGGAATGATATTTGATGCCACGGAAACAACTCCGATAGCTCCGAGACTCATCATCGCGACGGTGTTGTCATCATTTCCGCTCCATACGTACAAATCATCACCAAGCTGAGATATAAGTCTTGAAATGAGAGAAAAATCACCCGATGCTTCCTTTACACCATTTATGTTTTGGTGCCCCGCAAGTTGTTCATATGTATCAAGTTCTATACCGATGCCCGTTCTTGCCGGTATGTTATAGAGTATCAAGGGTTTGGCTACGTTGTCGGCAATTGTTTTGAAGTATTCAACAAGACCTCTTTGTGAGGTTTTGTTGTAGTAGGGGGTGGTGGCAAGCACACCGTCAACTCCGGCATCTGTCGCTATTTTTGATTTCTCGATGCAGTGCTTGGGATTATTG
>JAZQUX010000185.1:0-1963 GCA_045631585.1 Eubacteriales bacterium
AAGATGGTTAAGATGCCTGTCGCTCTCAACGTTGTTGAGATCCGTCAGCCCGACCTCGATGCTCAGCTCGTTGCCGAGAACATCGCAGGCCAGCTGGAGCGCCGTATCGCGTTCCGCCGCGCTATGAAGATGGCTATCCGCAACACCATGAGACTGGGTGCTAAGGGTATCAAGATCACCTGCTCCGGCCGTTTGGGCGGTGCGGAAATCGCAAGAAGCGAGCACTATCATGAGGGTACCATCCCGCTGCAGACCATCCGTGCCGACATCGACTACGGTTTCTGGGAAGCAGACACCACCTACGGTAAGATTGGTATCAAGGTTTGGATCTACAAGGGTGAGATCCTCAACGAGGTCAACAGAACCTCTGTTGCAGCTCCTCGTGATCAGCGCGGTGAGCGCAAGGATCGCAGAGGCGACAATCGCGGCGACAGACGCGGCAATCCTAACGGTGGCCGTTTCAACCGCGGCGACAGAACTCCCAGAGAAGGAGGTCGCAAGTAATTATGTTAATGCCTAAAAGAGTAAAATTCCGTCGCGTACAGCGCGGAAGACTGAAGGGTAAGGCGCTGCGCGGCAACACCGTTTCCAATGGTAAGTACGGTTTGGTCGCTACCGAGCCCGCATGGATCACCGCAAGACAGATCGAGGCTGCCCGTATCGCAATGACGCGTTACATCAAGCGTGGTGGTAAGGTCTGGATCAAGATTTTCCCCGACAAGCCTATCACTGAGAAGCCTGCCGAGACTCGTATGGGTTCCGGTAAGGGTTCGCCCGAGTACTGGGTAGCAGTTGTTAAGCCCGGTCGCGTGATGTTCGAGATGGACGGTGTCGCTGAGGACGTTGCCCGCGAGGCAATGCGTCTGGCAAGCCACAAGCTGCCTATCAAGACCAAGTTCCTGGTCAAGAACGAGGAGGTTTAAGCAATGAAAGCAAGTGAAATCAGAGAACTGACGGCTGAACAGCTGTCGGAGAAGCTCAAAGAGCTGAAAACTGAGCTTTTCAACCTCCGTTTCCAGCATGCGGTCAACCAGCTTGACAACCCCCACAGAATTGTTGAGGTCAAGCGTGACATCGCGCGCGTGATGACAATTCTTCAGCAGAAGAACGCATAAGGAGGAATGAGTCATGACACAAGAAAGAGCTCTCAGAAAAACCCGTGTGGGTATGGTTGTCAGCAATAAGATGGACAAGACCATCGTCGTTGCTATCGAGGACAACGTTAAGCACCCTGTATACGGTAAGATCATCAAGAGAACCCTGAAGGTTCACGCACACGATGCAAACAACGAATGCACCATCGGTGACAGAGTCGAGATCATGGAAACGAGACCCCTCTCCAAGACGAAGAGATGGAGACTCGTTCAGATCATCGAAAAGGCGAAATAATTTAGTAGATACGGCAAATATCGTATTGAATAGGAGGATTATTCAAAGTGATTCAGCAAGAAACAAGATTGAAGGTTGCTGATAACACCGGTGCCAAGGAGCTGCTGTGCATTCGCGTGCTGGGCGGTTCGGGTCGCAGATATGCAAATATCGGCGACGTTATCGTGTGCAGTGTAAAGAAAGCTGCACCCGGCGGTGTTGTTAAGAAGGGCGCTGTTGTTAAGGCAGTCGTCGTAAGAAGCGCTCATGGCCTGCGCCGTGCCGATGGTTCTACCATCCGCTTCGATGAAAATGCAGCCGTTATTATTAAAGAAGACGGAACCCCTACCGGTACCCGTATTTTTGGGCCGGTAGCAAGAGAGCTGCGTGAGAAGGATTATCTGAAGATCCTCTCCTTGGCTCCCGAAGTACTGTAAGGAGGTATCGCAAAATGGCAAATCTGCATATCAAAAAGGGCGATACCGTCGCTATTCTCTCTGGCGATGACAAGGGCGTAACCGGTGAGGTTATCGCTGTTGCTCCCGCCGAGGGCAAGATCATTGTTAAGGGTGTCAACATCATCCACAAGCACGTT
>JAZQUX010000186.1:0-3115 GCA_045631585.1 Eubacteriales bacterium
AGACCGATGCTCTTTAATAAAGAGTACGGCAAACACACAAGTTTATTAAAAAAATAAAAAATAATATTTACACATTTTAGGAGGATTTTAAAATGGAAGCTCTTGGTATGGTTGAAACCCGCGGTCTGGTTGCCGCAATCGAAGCTGCAGATGCTATGTGCAAGGCTGCAAACGTTGTCCTCATCGGTTCTGAAAAGATCGGTTCGGGCTTAGTAAGCGTTATGGTCCGCGGCGACGTCGGTGCCGTTAAGGCTGCCGTTGAGGCAGGCGGCGCTGCTGCTGCAAACCTGGGTGAGGTCGTTGCTACTCACGTCATCCCCAGACCCCACGGCGACGTGGAGAAGGTTCTGCCCTCTGTAAAATAAGTCTGACGGTTGGTGAGACTTATGGAGGACAAGGCAATCGCTCTGTTGGAGGTGCAAGCTCTTGTAGCTGCAATTACCGGTCTTGATGCGATGCTCAAGGCGGCAAACGTACGGTTCATCTGTGCGGAAAAGCGCCTGGGCGGCAAACTGGTAACGGTTGTTGTGGAAGGCTCCGTCTCGGCGGTCACAGCGGCTCTGGATGCCGGAGTCGCTGCCGCTGCCGAAATCGGCGTAGTCAAGCTGCACGAGGTCATTCCGCGCCCCCATCCCGGTATCCTTCGCTTCTTGAAGAAGTCCAAGGCATAATGCCGGACGCGCTCTTTAGCGCAAAGCAATGGTTACGCGCACCTAAGCGCAGTCACCCTGTGTGACAAACAAATTTCGTTTATCCAAAAAAAATACATAAAATATGGAGGAAGTTTCTAATGGAAGCTCTTGGTATGGTTGAAACCCGCGGTCTGGTTGCCGCAATCGAAGCTGCAGATGCAATGTGCAAGGCTGCAAACGTAGTTCTCATCGGTTCTGAAAAGATCGGTTCCGGTCTGGTAAGCGTCATGGTTCGTGGCGACGTCGGTGCTGTTAAGGCTGCTGTTGAAGCAGGCGGCGCTGCTGCTGCAAACCTGGGTGAGGTTGTTGCTACCCACGTTATTCCCAGACCCCACGGCGACGTTGAGCAGGTTCTGCCTAAGATCTAATCTCTCGGCGACGCGCTACGGTGCGCGTGTGCGAAAAATCTTCGCACACGCGCCCACCGCGGCGAATCTCCCGTAGGCGATGCTGTGTTTCGCCCGACAGTGCCGCGCTGTCGTGTCTTTTGGTTCGTGATCGTCATTTGTGACGCTGAATTTGCAAACAACGCCGAAGATTCGGATTGATATATATTTTTGTTGAAAATTATCATTATATAAAAGAGAGGCATTTATTATGGATTACAATGCATCTGCTGTTGCCGAAATGGTCAAACGCGTGCTGGCTGACCTGCAAAAGAACGGAGAGGGCGTGTCCGCCACTCCCAAGGCCGTGCCTGCCGCTTCTGCACCCGCTGACGCAGGCGACATCCCCGTCGGTATTTCCAACCGTCATATCCATCTTTCCAAAGAAGATCTGGAAACCCTGTTTGGCGCCGGCTATGAGCTGACCCCCATGAAGGATCTGTCCCAGCCCGGTCAGTACGCCTGCAAGGAAACATTGTCTATTCTCGGTCCTTCCATGCGCGCCATCGAGGGCGTTCGCGTGTTGGGCCCGCTTCGCAAGGAGTCGCAGGTCGAAATTTCCCGCACAGATTCCTTTACCCTGAAGGTAAAGCCCCCCGTGCGTGAGTCGGGATCGCTGGAAGGCTCCGCGCCCATTATCATCGTAGGCCCCAAGGGCATCGTGTCGCTGAAGAAGGGGTGCATCATTGCCAACCGACACATTCACATGCACACCGATGACGCCGCACGCTTTGGCGTGTCTGACGGCGACTACGTCAACATCGACGTCGGTTGCGGCGTTCGCCGTACCCGTTGGTTTGATGTGCAGGTGCGCGTCAGCCCCAAGTTTGCGCTGGAAATGCACGTAGATACCGATGATGCCAATGCAGTTGGCATTGGTAACGGTGCGCGTGTGACGCTGGTCAAATAAACATCGGAGGAACCTTATGTTAAAAGGGATTGTCATTTCCAATATCGTTTCTACCCGCAAGCAAACCTCGCTCGTCGGCTCTAAGTTCTTGGAAATCCGACTGATCGAGAACGGGCAGCAAACGGATAAATTTATTATCGCTGTTGACAGCGTCGGCGCAGGCATCGGTGAAACGGTGCTCTTGACCACGGGCAGCAGCGCACGCTTGGCATTACATAATACGGAAGCTCCCGTAGATGCCGTCGTGGTTGGTATTGTAGACTGAGCATCATCTTGCGCGAAAGACGCGCTTGTTGCAGGAGTCAAAAGGAGATTTTTTCAGTGGAACTGAATGAAGTAAAACAAATGATACAGGACGCTGGCATCGTCGGCGCGGGCGGCGCGGGATTTCCCTCGTTTGCCAAGCTTGCCGAAGGCGCGAACACGTTGATCATCAACGCGGCGGAATGCGAGCCTCTCCTGTATACCGACTATATGCTCATCCATGAGCGGCTGTATCGTGTGCTGGAAGGCGCCGAGGCCATTATGGAAATGACGGGCATCAATAAGTGTTTGCTCAGCGTCAAAGGCACCAAGGGCAAAGCACTGAACTGGACGGACGGTCAGGAGCTGGCTCCCGGTGTGTTCGTTAAGCTGTTGCCGAACGTCTATCCCATGGGTGACGAAATCAATTTGATCTATGAAGCGACGGGCAGACTCGTTCCCCCGGGACAGCTTCCCATGACGGTGGGCGTTATCGTCATGAATCTGGAAACCGTGTATAATATCCGCGCCGCATTGCGTCACAGAAAACCCGTCATTGAAAAATGGCTGACCATTCACGGTTGCGTTCCCAATCCCTGCGTGCTTCGTGTGCCGGTGGGTACTTGCGTGGGCGCTTTGTTTGAGCGACTGGGTATCAAAGTTCCCGAGGGCTATACCGTGCTGGACGGCGGTCCTTCGATGGGTAAGGTCATTGACCCATCCAAGACCATTGTCACCAAGGCCACCAAGGGTCTGATGATTTTCCCGGACGACATCCCCGCTATTAACGTCAAAAAGAGAACTCCCCGCGTGCAGCTGACGCTGGCGGCATCTGCTTGCTGTCAATGCACCCGTTGTACCGATCTTTGCCCCAAGTCGGATCG
>JAZQUX010000187.1:0-13436 GCA_045631585.1 Eubacteriales bacterium
TGTTTTGGGAATTCTTACTTTGCTTGGAAGTAAGTTTCTTCGTTCTTAATATTGATGGTCAATCTGTTGTACATTTCCAGCGTACCGCTGTTATGCAGATAAGACTTACCGTTCCAACGCATCGAGTTGATGGTAACCAACTTACCGCCGTTCACGACGATCTGGTACATACCAGAACCAAGGTTATCCGAACCGATATTGGTAACCAAAGCAGTCGAATTTCTGCACACGATCATGTTTGCAACACCGTAAGCAAAGGTGTTGTAAACCTGCTGATCTTCCGCGTTCTCAAAAATGATGTACTCATTGTGAGGACGAGTGATGGGATCAAACAAATCAACAAATACATTACCCTCTGCCAGCCAATTCTGCAGGTGGCTTGCGCCGGTACGAGCCAGAACCGTACCGTTCTGCAAGCATCCGTTCAGCATACCGTTCTTACCACCCAAAATGTAGGTGTTGTAGTAGCAGCAGGTCGTAACCTTCTGGATGAAGTGCTCATCACAATTTCTGAAGTCCACACCGTAAGCGGAAGCGGAAATCATAGCGTTCACCATGTAAACGCCCTTGCCATTACCGCGGACAGTGTAGGTCGTGTTGAGATTTTCATCGTAAGGACCATTCTCAGGATAGATGATACGAATACCATTCAGACCGGCATAGTCGCCCGCCAAGGTAATGAGCGCGCGATCGGTGGTCTTGCTGGTAGCATCATCGCCATAATAGCTCAAAATGACCGTGCCGTTGCACTTCCATCCCTGCTCTCTGGTTGCGACAGAGGAAGAACCACGCAACTCGACACCGGCAGGAACGTCGATGGGCTTATCCAAGCGGTAGTAACCGCCGGGCAGATAAACGACACCGCCCGTTGCAGCCGCTTCATTCAGCTTGGCCTGCAGGGCATCCGATACGTCCGTATCACCCGTCTTATCCAGTTCTGCAACGTAAAGGATCGCATTGGGCTTGACGTAGGTTCTCTTATAATCAACAGCAAACGAGCTCAGATCGCTGTTATCCATCAAATATTCGCCCTTGATCTCGCCCGTGACCTTAACGTCACACATCTTGACCATACCGGGCACTTCGCCCGCGTTGTTTTGGAAGCTATAGTTATAAATACCATTTTCGATGGTACTGCGAGCAATAACCATACCCCAACGGCGGTCGAGCTGATGAATCAGCATACCCTTGCCACAGTTCAGAATTTCAATGTCCATCAGAGATCCGGCAAACTGGATTCTCTTACCGACCATGATTTCGATACCAATGCTGCAATCGCTGACCTTGAGAGATTCGAACTCGGTCCACTCGAGGTCACCCAGCTTCAAACCAACAGCGTTTGCCTTCGTATAGGCATCCAGCTTCGCTGCATCTGCCGCCTGAATCTTCTCACCGGTTGCTTCCTTCCAATACTTATTGCTGATCACAACATCCTGCCAAGTACCAACGTCGGCCTGGTTGTATACTTCAGCACCGGTATACAGGAAGGTGCCCTTGAAGTTTTCAACCGTCAACTGCTCATGTGCACCGCCGCTCGAATTACAGCAAGCACCGATACCGCGGAAACCGTTGAGAACCGTGACATTCTTGACAGTAGAGAGCATGTAGTTGTTGCCGTTACCGTCCGTGTAGAACGTAAAGGGATAATATCTCACAGCGTCCAACGACTGCTCGGGATAATATATGGTCAAGCCGACGACACCGCCGGAGCCGCCCAGCATGAAGGTTCCTTCAATAACCTCCTTATCGGGAGCATACTTGTCATCACTTTCACCGTAAATGCAAATAATCGTACCGTATTCGTTGCCGGCATCGGGATCCTGCCAGTCACCGCGCAGAGTGACATAAGGAGGAATGGTGATCTTTCCGGAGATTGCGTAGGTACCGGCAGGCAGGTAAACAGTACCGCCACCGTTTCTTGCACAGTCATCCAGTGCTTTTTGGATACCTGCCGTGCAGTCGCCCATGCCGTTGTTGCTGACAGCATAACCGTCCTCGGTCACAATGATATCAGCAATCACAACGTCACTGGTAGGATAGTTGGTCGTTACCAGGCGAGGAGTGCTCTTGCCCGTCGACTTGTCGGTCAGGACAATGTCAATCGGATGAGGCACAAAGACGCCGGTGTAATCCAACGTTTCCGTAATCAGGGTTGTATCCGCCAAATATGTATCTACAAACACCTGGATTGCCATAAGCAATGCCTTTTCGCTGTCACCCGCCAAAACGATCTTGTTGCCTATAACAGCGATTTTATAGGAGTACTCGCCGATGTTGTCCATAACCTGCTGGCTCTCAGCACGGTTGGTGTGACCGATCAGAAGCTCATATTTTGCAGCAAGCTGTTCTTCGGTCGTGCCACGGTCAATCCAGTCATCGCTGATATCAACCTTGGTGCTGAAAAGATCCTGAATGGTCAAGCGGAGCTGTGCTGCCGCTCTGTTGACATTCACATCATTTCGATCAGGACGAATGATGGTGTAGCGGAAGGAGCCGTCCTCGTTGAACAGCTGCAAACCGCCCCCGGGCTGTTCGGTGTTACCGGGATCCTCAGTGTTGCCGGGATCTTCGGTGTTACCGGGGTCTTCGGTGTTGCCGGGATCTTCGGTGTTTCCGGGATTCTCGGTGTTACCGGGTTGTTCCGTGTTGCCGGGCTCATCCGTGGTGGTTCCACCGCAAGCAACCAGACCCACGATCATTGCCATGCAGCAAATGATCAGCATCAATGTTAGCCAAAACTTTTTCATAAGTTTCTCCTTTGGAAAATGGTATTTGTTTTACTATTTAATATTTTTTACCGTTTTACTCGTCCAGATCCAGCGAACTTTGGATCGGCAAGTCCAAATCATCATCGATGTCACGTGCTGATAGTGTTTCATTGATGACGGAATCTTTCGATTCTTCTGTCGCCGTAGGTTCATCGAAGAAGATGAAGAAAGGCTCCGTCGGTTCATCAAACGCGGATTCCTGAGGAACAGCCAAGGGCTCTGCCTCAAAGATCGGGGCGGGAGGAGCATACTCTTCATAGGAGTTGTCTGTATCCTTCTCGTTTGCCACGGGAGCGGCGTAGAGATCATCCTCCGGCTCTTCCGCTTCTTCCGCTTCTTTTTCATTTTCCTCTTTTGCATCCTTGCTTAAGTTTGTTGCCACAAAAGCCATCATAAAGCGCATTTCTGCCAGCAGATAGGCTGTAAACGCCAGCGCAGGTCCCAACCAAGCAGGACTTCCGCCAAGCAGCATTGTGCAAACCATGGCCAAAAGAACGACCACGACCAATTCAAAGAACAGCACAAATGCGTTCTTTTTCAGATAGCTGCCTATATAGTATCCAATTCCTTTTTTCACGTCACGTCCTCCTGATATCATGTTGCTTGACAAATCAGACAAGTGCGTGCGTCCCCCGTCAGCACTTGCTCGCCGACCTTAATCTGGCCCGCCTCGTGGAAGACAGCCATGACGCAACCGTCCGACAGTGCAATCGCTTGGCACGCGGCCGTATTGCAAAGCACCGTTACACCGTGATCCTGTCCGCGCGGCGTCACTGCATAGGCGTAAGACGCTCCCTGCGCTTCGACCGGGATGTAAGCGCAAAACAGATCGCCCTCTTCGTGCGTCAGAGGCTCCTCGTAGCTATTGCGCGTCCAAGAACCGGTGCGATGGGTAATACCTGCACACAGCTTCGTATTCTGATCCAGATTGTAATACGTAAACTCCCCGTGGTGAACGCTTTGACCATCCTCGGCCCATTGCATATCGCGTGCGCGACACTGATCCAAGGTTGTTGTCAATGCGCCCTTCTCCGGCGAATCATCTCGAATATCGGCACCCAAAGCCACCATCTTTCCTCCGAAGGCAAAGAAGCTCACCGTCGCAGTAATGCCGTCATGCTCAGCGCGCTCATAGATCACGCCGCGATCCTCCTGCACCATACCGCCGGTATGGTCATTGGGCAGGGGCACACACCACCAGTCCATACGAACCTTGAGCTGATCGTCCGTCTCCAAGCGAGCCGTCGTGCCGGGCATGTGGGCAAAATCAAAAATCGGATTGACATCCAAATACTCGTCGCCGCGTCTCATAAAGCAAGTACGAGTGCCATAGGACATATTGTAGCACAGATGTCCCTCAGCGTTGCACACTTCCATATCGTACTGTCCGGGTGCATGGCACTTGACACCGATGTGCGTACCATTCAGATTGTGAGCCAAATACGAGACCTTAGGATAGTGTCGAGTGGCTCGGTTTCCGTCATCACAAACGGCAACACCGCGCGCGTTGTCATCGCGGAAGGCAATCAACTCGTCGAGACGAGCAATACCCTCGATGCGGCACAGCAGATCCACACCAAAGTGAATGATACGGGAATGAACGGCCTTGCGGCGGGTAAATTCGCGGCCAACACCGTTGTAGTCAAAATATCCGTGATGCATCATATTGCGCTGACCGTCCAGCACGTGAAGCAGCAGAATATCCATCTTTTCTTTGGAAAAAGCGCAGGGCGTACCCGAAAGCACATAGGCCAACTGAGACAAATCAAAGGTGAAGTTAGAGCCGTATCCGCCCGAATACCAACGGGGACCGTGCTGACAGAAGGAGCCGTCCTCCTGAATACTCTCTACCTCGCCCACATAGATTTCGTCCTCGGCGCGCTTGGCCGCGGCATACAAAAGCTCTACGTCATCCGTCATCAGAGCGTGGCGAATGGAGTTGCTCACGCCCCAAATCAGATTGGCGCCCGTCCAACGAGGAATATCCTTGCGTGTTTTCATCGAGCCGCGTCCGGCGAGCTCTGCCATTCCTGCTCGCATATCATCGGGCAGAATATCCCACAGCATAAGTCCCAATGCCGTCATGTGGTTGGGGGTTCCGATGTCGTTATGCCACCAGTTGGGGTTGATGGGGTCCTTGACCAGCCAATAACGGATCGCGCCAAGTACGCGTTCGCGGTATTCCGGATCGGTATCCAAATATTTTCTGCCGTCCTGACAGAGAATACGGAGCACGCGGTTGTAGTGATTGGCCGAATCCCAGCAGCTACGCGACATATTGGTGTAGTCAAGGTCGGACCAATAATAGGTTCCGGGATCCTCACCTTTCACCAACAGATCCAGCGTAAGCGAATCATCGTAGCCAATGTTAATGTATTCTCGCACGCATCCTTGCCAAAGAAGCTGTACATATCGTTCTTTAATCAAGTCCAGAGCTTGTTTGTCTTGCATACAGTTCGTTCCTCCGTCTGATTGCTTGCGGTAGTTCCGCACATATTCCATATTATTGTATCAAATTTTAAGCCAAATTGCAATATGTTTTGCAAATAATTTACAAAAAGAAAGGAACTGTCTTCTCTTCTTTCGAACAAGCGCATCGCTTTTCGAAAGCAAAAGAGGAAGACAGTTCCTTGTCTTACTATATTACAGCACCTTGGCAAGAAATTCTTTTGTTCTCGCCATTTGAGGATTCGAGAAAAACTCCTCGGGAGTGCCCTCTTCCAAGATAATTCCCTGATCAATGAAGAGAATTCTGTCTGCGACCTCGCGGGCAAAGCCCATTTCGTGAGTAACAACCACCATGGTCATACCCTCACGGGCCAGTTGCTTCATCAAATCCAAAACCTCGCCGACCATCTCGGGGTCAAGTGCTGAGGTAGGCTCATCAAACAGCATCACCTCAGGGTCCATCGCCAGCGCGCGCACAATGGCAATTCTCTGCTTTTGACCGCCCGAAAGCTGGCTGGGATACGCATCCGCCTTTTCTTCCAGACCGACGCGGCGCAGCAGCTCCATCGCCTTCGCTTCTGCCTCCTCAGGTGTTTGCAGCTTGAGTTGAACGGGCGCAAAGGTAATGTTCTTCAGAACGGTAAAATGGGGGAACAGATTGAAGTGCTGGAACACCATGCCCATGCGAGCGCGAACCTGATCTAAGTTGACACCCTTGGCCGTGATTTCCGTGTCATTGACATAAATCTGACCGGAGGTGGGAATTTCCAACATATTCAAGCATCTCAAAAACGTACTCTTACCACCGCCGGACGGGCCGATAACGACCACCTGCTCGCCGCGGCGAATATCACAGTCGATGCCCTGCAAAACGGGCTTGTCTTTCACGAAGGACTTGCACAGACCACGGGTGCTGATGATGATATCCCCCCGCTGTGTCGCTTCGTTTGTTTGCATCATAACGTTATCTGTCACTTCTTGCCAACCTCTTTTCCAGTTTCTTTACAAAATAGTTGAGAATGCAGACCATACCCAGATAAACCAAAGCTATCGCAATGTAGGGGAAATAGGGGTCTGCGGTACGCGAGATGACACGCTGTGCTACACGGGTCATATCCATAACGCCCAGATAACCGATCACAGAGGTCTCCTTGAGCAACGAGATAAACTCATTACCAATGGCGGGCAGCACGTTTTTGATGGCCTGCGGCAGCACGATTGTACGCATCGTCACGCCGCGTGAAAGACCCAGCGAGCGTCCGGCTTCGGTCTGACCGATATCGACGGCGTTGATACCGGCGCGCATCAGCTCGGCAACATACGCACCCGAATTGATACCAAATCCAATAATACCGACCAAAACAGGGCGAGTCGAATTGGCAAACACGACGAAATACATAATCAAAAGCTGTACGACAACAGGTGTACCGCGAATGATGGTCGTATATGCCTCGCAGATGCCATTGACAATTTTCATCTTGCCCGTTTGCTTATGTATCGTTTTAATGACGGCGATCATAGCGCCAATCAAGACACCAAGCACGGTCGCGCCCAGCGTAATCAGGAGCGTATTGCCAAGGCCGCTCAGAAAGTCGATGTAACGATCTTCTCTGATGAAGGTCTTTTCAAACGCGCTACATAAATAATTCCAAAATGCCATACCGTTTGTTCAAAATCCTTTCTTCACATAAAAAAGCGGCATAGGAGGGGCAGTAAACTGTCCCTCCCAAGACCAATTTATATTATTCTTCAACAGTGGAGTAGAGATCACTGTACTCCTTTTCCCACTTAGCGATAGAGCCGTTTGCGATCAACTCAGTCAGAACCTCGTTGATGACGGTAAGCAACTCCGTGTTGCCCTTGCCTACTGCGATACCGTATTCTTCGATTTCTGCTGCATCCGAACCATCAGCCTTAACCAGCTTGAAGGCCTTGTATGCACCGTTGCTGCTGGCAACGATAACCTCTGCAGTCAGCTTATCGGTAACAACGGCATCAACCTTCGTACCAAGAGCTGCAGCTGCCAAGGAAGGAGCGTCGTAAGCGGTCAGCGTTGCGCCTGCCAAAGTGCCATCCTTGATCAGACCATCCACCAGGAAGTCAGAGGTGGTACCCTGCTGAACACCAATCTTCTTACCAACCAACGTCTCCAGCGTGGTAATCGCAGCATTGTCAGCCTTAACGATGACATATTGTGCGGTAGAAGAATAAGGAATAGAGAAATCAACCTCTTCGGAACGCTCAGCGGTGATGGTAATACCGGCAGCACCTGCATCAGCCTTGCCGCTCTTAACTGCGCCAACGATGGAGTCAAAGTTTACGTCTTCAACAACCAGCTTTTTGCCAAGCTTAGCTGCAACAGCTTCCATGATCTTAATGTCAACGCCAACGATCTCGCCCTCATAGATAAACTCGTAGGGAGCAAAGCCTGCTTCAGTGTAAACGGTCAAGGTTTCTTCCTTTTTGCCGCAGGAAATGAAACACAGCGTCGTAGCCAGCATCAGCACAGCCATTACAATTGCAAGAATCTTTTTCATGATAAATACCTCTCTTTGGTTTAATTTGCCGCTCAAGGCGGTGTTTTTTTTACGATGGCAGAATTATATCACACTTTTTCTCGTCTGTCAACACCTTTTTTGAAAAATATTCAAAAAATTTCCGATAAAATATTCAAGTTTCTTGTTTTTTGCGGTTTTTCCCCAAAAAACATGAATATATTTGCATACTTCGTGAATATTCGTTTCACATTCACACATTTTCCTTGACGATGGGAAAGATTTGTGCTACAATAAAGAAAAAACAGATGAAGAATTTGAGGTAGCGTATGAAAAACACGACGCTTTGCTATATTGAACAAGAGGGAAAATACCTGATGCTGCATCGCATCCGCAAGAAAAATGATGAAAATCACGACAAATGGATCGGCATCGGTGGGAAATTCGAGGAAAAAGAGAGCCCTGAGGATTGCGTACTGCGCGAGGCGCGAGAGGAAACCGGACTCACCTTAACCGACTACCGTTATCGAGGGATTGTCACGTTTGTTTCCGATTGTTATCCCACCGAATATATGCATCTGTTCACTGCCACTGCCTATGAGGGGACATTGCGCGACGATTGCGACGAAGGCGTTTTGGATTGGATCGACAAAACGGATCTTTTGGCGCTTCCCATGTGGGAGGGAGATCGCATCTTTTTGCGGCTGCTGGAAGAGGACACCGCCTTCTTTTCCCTCAAATTGGTCTATGAAGGTGACACATTGGTACAAGCGGTGCTCAACGGATCTCCTATCGAGCAATAACATCAAAAAGAGACGAAGCAAACGTGTGCTTCGTCTCTTTTTTAGGGAAATCTATCGGGGAGCTCCACAGACCGCAGTTATGCTACTCTGCTACATTCCGAAGTTCAAGCAGAGAGCCCAAGAACCGTTTGACAGTCAGCCGAACAATACCATCCGTCGGTCAAAGATACGGAGGCCATGGCAGGGCTGAAAGAGTCTGTAGCGTTTATCACGCAGACAACAGTACAATCACGGAATGGGGAATGACGCCCGCGGCGCCTGTCTGTGACCTTCGCATCGGTTCGCAGTTCCGACGTTCTCGTCAAAGGCATGCATCCGAAAGATCGTTCATCCTCCGTCTTTCCGCGCCGCATCTGCTGACGCGTAAAAGATCAAAGAGAGTATTTCGCCAACTTTTCGCGCAGGAACTCAACAGCCATGGCGATGTCTGCCTCGGGGTTGGCACCAACCTCACGCTCAATGGTCAAGAAACCATCGAAGCCGGCAGCGTGCAACGCGGGCAGGTAAACGTCGAAATCGACGTGACCCTTACCCAGGGGCAGTTCAATGTAGGTGTGACCCATCTTGGCCAGCTCTGCGTGGTGCAAAGCTTCCTCGCCGACGATCACTTCGCCCTCTGCGGGTTTGCGAAGCTTCATGCCGTCCTTGGCGTGGGTATGTACAACGTAGGGACCGAGCGCCTTCAGAGCGTTTTCGGGACGGTCACCTGCGACCATAACGAGGTTGGCGGGGTCGAAGTTAACACGGACGCCCGTCGTGTCAAGGCTCTGCAGGAATGCACCCAAAGTAGCACCGGGTTCGGGACCGGTCTCCAATGCAAACTTGGAACCGATGGAATCTGCATATTTGCCAAGCTCCGTACAAGCGGCACGCAAAATTTCCTTCTGCTCGCACTCTACATCGGGTACGCGGTGAATATGTGTGGTAACGATATCGCACTCCAGCATCTTTGCTACATCCATCACGCGCTTAGAGTTTTCAATCATCTCCGGATTGCGGGTGGGATCGTCAAAGCCGTAGCCAAAGTCACCGCAAATGGCGGAGAATACAAGACCGTTGGATTTTACAATATCCAGAGCCTCTTTCGCCTTCGCAGGGGTCATCGTGGCAAAGCCGAGCTCACCTCCGGTTGCGTATGCCTGAATACCGGCAGCGCCCAACTGTGCCGCCTTCTCTACGCCTGCGCGGAAGCCCAGACGGAAGCCTTCTACCATTACTCCAATCTTCATAATCAAGTTTCCTTTCTTGTCTTCAAATTCGGCAAAAATTCGCATTCCTGCCGCAATCATAGTCTCATATATATAACCACAATTATATTAACCCAAGAAGAACGAATTGTGAACAAATGGTTACATCGAGAAAAGTCGCACGATTTCATTCTATTTTCAATGGCAAGTTATTGACAATCAGCACAAAAAAGAGTACAATACTATATTGGAAATATATTCCCTTTTCAAGAAAAAAAGAAAGGACTCTGTTCAAAAATCATGACCAAGATTGATATTTTCTCCGGCTTTTTGGGCGCTGGCAAAACAACGCTGATTAAAAAGCTGTTACAAGAGGCATATACCGGCGAGAAAGTCGTTCTCATCGAAAACGAATTCGGTAAAATCGGCATTGACAGCGGATTTCTCAAAGAAAGCGGTGTGCAAATCACCGAAATGAATCAGGGCTGCATTTGCTGCTCGTTGGTGGGTGATTTCTCCAAGGCGCTCTCCGAGGTGCTCCACGAATTTCAACCCGATCGCATTCTGATCGAACCCTCCGGCGTTGGAAAATTGTCCGACGTCATCAAGGCCGTGCAGGGTGTATTGAGCGAAGACGTCATTCTGAACAGCTACACAACCGTTGTGGACGCAGGCAAATGCAAGCTGTATATGAAAAACTTTGGCGAATTTTTCAACGATCAAATCGAGCATGCCCGTTGTATCGTGCTCAGCCATACCGACAATATGCAAGAAGACAAACTCGCTGTCTGCCTTGCGATGTTGCGCGAGCATACCAACTCGGCAACCATCGTGACGACTCCTTGGCCGCTGTTGGATGGCAAGCAGCTCATCTGCGCGATGGAGCAAACCAACACGCTCGCGGAAGAGTTGAACCGTTTGGAGCAGGATGCCCATCATCATCACCACCACGACCACGAATGCGATGATCCCGAGTGCGAGTGCCATCATCACGAGCACCATCACCACCACGATCACGAATGCGATGATCCCGAGTGCGAGTGCCACCATCACGAGCACCATCACCACCACGACCACGAGTGCGATGATCCCGAGTGTGAGTGCCACCATCACGAGCACCATCACCACCATGATCACGAGTGCGATGATCCCGAATGCGAGTGCCACCATCACGAGCACCATCACCACCACGACCACGAATGCGATGATCCCGAGTGTGAGTGCCACCATCACGAGCACCATCACCATGATCACGAGTGCGACGATCCCGAGTGCGAGTGCCACCATCACGAGCACCATCACGGTCATCATGCAGAGGACGTATTTACCAGCTGGGGCGTGGAAACCGCTCGCAAATATACGGCCGAGCACATCCATGACGCACTGGCGGCGCTGGACGAAACAGCCTACGGCACGGTTCTCCGCGCCAAGGGCATCGTAGCCAACGTTGACGGCTCGTGGATTCACTTTGACTATGTCCCCGGACAGATCGATATCAGAACAGGCTCGGCTGACGTCACCGGCCGCCTGTGCGTGATCGGTGCCGGCCTCGACAAATCCGCCATTGCCGCTCTGTTCGGCGTCAATTAAGGAGGAGCTATGGCACAAAAACAACTTCCCGTCTATTTGTTTACCGGCTTTTTGTCGGGCGGTAAAACCCACATGATCCAAGAATCTCTGGAGGACGAGCGTTTCAATTCCGGGGAAAAGACACTGATTTTGCTTTGCGAGCAAGGCGAAGACGAGCTGGATGCCACCCGCTTTTACAGCCGCAACGTCTACTTGGAAATCATTGAAAACGAAAGCGATCTGACAGAGAAACATCTGTCCGAGCTTGCTTCCAAGCACAAATACGATCGCATCATCATTGAATACAACGGTATGTGGCAGTTGTCCTCTCTGTTCCAAAGCATGCCAAAAAATTGGGCCATCTATCAAGAGATGATGTTTGCCGAGGCGGATACTTTCATCACCTACAATGACAATATGCGCCAGTTGATGGTGGATAAATTAACGGGCGCCGAGATGGTCATTCTCACCCGAACGCCGAACGATATCGACAAGGAAACCGTCCATAAAATCGTACGCGGTATTTCCCGTCGTACGACCATTGCTTACGACTATCCTGACGGACACGTGGAATATGACGATATTGAAGATCCCCTGCCCTTCGATCTGTCCGCGCCCGTTGTGGAAATCCAAGATCGCGACTATGCGGTTTGGTACCGCGACATGGCTGAAGAGCTGGACAAATACGCAGATAAGACTTTCCATCTGACCGGACTTGTCGCCCGTGACAAATCCCTTGGAAACAACTCCTTAGTGCTTGGCCGCCATGTCATGACCTGCTGTGCCGATGACATCGCCTTCCATGGTTTGGTCTGCAAGTTCCCCGAGAACGTGGACTTCCAAACTCGCGATTGGCTGACGGTGACCGCCACCTTTAAGATTGAAAACCACAAGCTGTATAACCGTCTCGGTCCCGTTTTGTACGTCAAGAGCTGGCAAGCAGGTGAAAAGCCCGACCCCGAAATTGCTACTTTCTATTGATATTTGTGAGGTATTACCATGAAATTTGAAAACATCCCTCTGGCCAACTGTCCGCGTCCCGGCTATCCCCGCCCCGATTTTCGCCGCCCCATGTGGCAAAACCTCAACGGTGAGTGGGAATTTGAAGAAGACCCTGCCCGCTCGGGCAACGACCGCGGTCTTTTCAAGGCTGAGCATCTGAAAGATAAAATTATTGTTCCCTTCTGCCGCGAGAGTGTGCTGTCCGGTCTTGCGCATCTTGACTTTTGCGATCAGGTATGGTATCGCCGCGAAGTGACCGTTCCTGCCGAATGGCGAGAAAACCGCCGCGTTCTTCTACACATTGGCGCTTGCGACTACCGCACCCAGGTGTGGATCAACGGCACGTCCGTTGGCACGCACATCGGCGGCATGAACGCCTTTTGGTTTGATATCACCGATGCCCTGGTCGAAGGTGAGCGTCAGGTTGTGACCATCAGCGCCATCGACAACGTTCGCAGCGGCGCACAGTGTGCGGGCAAGCAGTCTACCTCCTATGGCTCGCACGGCTGCCACTACACCCGCACGACGGGTATTTGGCAGACCGTTTGGATGGAGAGTGTCCCCGTCTCCTACATCCGCTCCACCCGTTATTTCCCCTCCCTGTGCGAGCACAAGCTGACCATCGAAGCCCGCGTGGTAGGCGGCAACAATAAGCTCTTGCGTGCCGAGGCCTTCTATGAAGATCGCGCGGTCGGTGCCAGCGCCACCGTCGTCAAGGGCAATTACGCACGACTTCAGATCGACCTGGACGAGATACATCCTTGGGAGATCGGCAACGGCCGCCTCTATGACCTCACCCTGACGTTGGGCGAGGATGATGAGGAAGACGTAGTCGAGAGCTATTTCGGCCTGCGCGACCTTTACTGGGATGCCAAGGGCACCCTGTACATCAACGGCAGTCCCGTCTTCCAGCGTCTGATTCTCGACCAAGGCTTCTATCCCGACGGCATTTGGACCGCTCCCACCGATGAGGAGCTGAAGGCCGACATTGACCGTTCCATGGCCATGGGCTTCCACGGTGCAAGACTCCACCAAAAAATCTTCGAGCCTCGCTTCCTGTACGAATGCGACAAGGCCGGCTATATCGTCTGGGGTGAGCACGGCAACTGGGGCATGAACATCGGCGCGCAGGTCGCGTATCAAGCCATGCTGCCCGACTGGGTC
>JAZQUX010000188.1:0-2639 GCA_045631585.1 Eubacteriales bacterium
ATCGTCCGTGAGAATAGATTTTAGATTACGTGCGCGTGGCTACTTCCGATTCTTCGTCCGCAAAGCAGAGATTTTTGTAAATTTGCTTGCACTTGGAGGGGCGGAGCAGGAAAGCCGTGAGCCCGATATAAATCAGCCGGATGATCAGCCAAGACCAGGACCAGGACCAGGACTGGGACAGCTGGTTCATATCTTCGATGTCGCTGATGTTCTTGAGAAACGTTGAACTTGCAAAGCCTGCGACGTCGGTCAAGGTGTGAATGAGAATGGGTGCCCAGATATTTCCACTTCTCAGATAGACTGCGCCGAACAAAAGACCTACAACGGCAGAGCCGATCACTTGTGTGACAACCGCAAGCGGATCCATACCGAAAAAGAGATTGGTTGCGTGAGTCAGTCCAAAAATAACTGAGCTGACAGTCACGGTAATCCAGACGCCCTTCACCGAATTCGCATACTTTTTCGCGACGATGTTCTGAAGGGTCGCTCTGTATATGCATTCCTCTCTAATGCCAACTCCCAAAATGGAAAACACGCCATAAACGATCAGATACCACGGATTCCAGTTTATTTTAGGATTTCCTAGATTTTCCGAGAAAAAGGTCGCCAATATAATCAGTTGAAACGCAATAAACGGCAGACAGTAAAACAGTCCGCGGAAGAAGTTTCCCTTCTTGAAGGCACGCGAAAAACCGAAAAGACAAACGATACCTGCGGGAATGAGTATCAAGATAAGTTCGATCAAATATGCCATTGGCAGCGTCGGGGGCAATGATGAAAGAAGTTTTCCAAGACCAAGCAGCAAAAGCTTAATCAAGGCAAAAACGATAACCGCAGAGAGAATGGCGTATTGATCTATCAGGGATCGGATTTTTTTAGCATAAATTCCTCCGAAAGAGAAGTAGAAGAAGGTTTCTTTATTTTTCGATTATAGCAAATCAGTATCGATTTGTCAATATCTTTTCATAGATACGGAAGCGTCTCTTCAAAATAGGTCAATGGGAGTGTTCTCATCCTGACGTTACCACAAAAAAGCCAAGAGGTCACATGAGGTGACCTCTTGGAGGGATTCGAACCCCGAACTCACGTCGTAGACTCCGTGAGTTCAAAAAGAATATCTTGCGGGCTGGACGCCCACATCTCGCATAGCGAGAACGATATTCTTTCGGAGTGTTCTCATCCTAACGTTACCACAAAAAAGCCAAGAGGTCACATAAGGTGACCTCTTGGCTTTTTTGGCGGAAGCGGAGGGATTCGAACCCTCGGTACCGTGAGGTACAACTGATTTCGAGTCAGTCCCGTTATGACCACTTCGATACGCTTCCGTAAATATTCAAGGCACATTTTTTTGCACCTTGGGTATTATACCACAGGTGCAAAAAAATTGCAAGATGTTTTTCTGTTTTTCTTTGGAATTTTTTTGTTTTCGGAGGAAAGAGTCAACGTGTTACTTGATAAGGCCAATCGTTAATGCCGCCGAACTCCTTGATGTTGGTATAGCCAAGATTGCACAGCTTTTGAGCCGCTTCTTTACTGCGGCGTCCGCTTCGGCAATATACGAGGATGAGCTGCTGTTTATTTTTGAGTATCTCTTCCGCCTGTTCCGAAATGACTTCGTTGGGAATGAGAATGGCTCCGGGGATGTGCCCCAGATCATATTCATCCTGTCTTCGAACGTCAAGAATGATATAATTTTTCTCGGTGTCCATCAGGTGTTTGGCTTGTTCAGCCGAAATACATTCATAAGCCGAGGCTGTTTTTTGACAACCGCTCAACAGCATGCAGGGGACAAGCAAGTAGAGCAGGGTGCGGAATAAGTTGATTTTCATGAGGGCTCCTTGGTCATATTTTTTATTGGGATACATAGACGCGAGAGCGCTGATTACCTTTTGAAAAAGTGGCCGTATCGTGTGATACGACCACTTTTCATCATTTATCTGTTAAGAATGAGTTTGGTCAGCTCTACGGGAGCGACAATTTGGCCATCCTTGTAGACACGCATATTGCCGGATGCAATCTCGTCGATAAGAACGACCTCGCCGTTATGATAACCGAACTCAAACTTGATGTCCCACAGATCTAGACCGATGGTCTTGAGGTCATCAGCGACGATCTTGGTGATCTTAAGTGTCTGAGCCTTCATATCCTCAAACATTGCGGGGGTCATAACGCCCAGTACGGCCAAACCTTCACCGGTTACGAGAGGGTCACCCTTTGCATCATTTTTGAAGGTGCATTCAACATAACCACCCTCAATAACGGTGCCGTCTTTGATGTACTCGCCGTATCTGCGGATAAAGCTACCCGTTGCGACCAGACGACAGATAACCTCCAGACCACCGCCACCCTGTGCTTTACCGAGACACTCTGCATTCAGAACTTCCATTGTTGCATTTTCGATGTCTGCGTTGACATAGTGTGTCTTGATGCCAGCCTTTTTGCACAACTCAAAATAGTAGACCGAAGTCTGCAGATTTGCCTTGCCGATACCTTCAATGGTCAAGCCGACACTGTTTTCACCGGGATCGAACACGCCGTCCTTGCCGGTGCAATCGTCCTTGAATTTGAGCAAAACATTGCCGTTGTCAAGGCTGTAAACGTCTTTGGTTTTACCTTGGTAGATCTTTTCCATATCAATT
>JAZQUX010000189.1:0-1614 GCA_045631585.1 Eubacteriales bacterium
AATATAGACAAGAGCCAAGGCTTTAATAACATTTGGGAGGGTTCATGATGAAATATTCTATTATCACTCGTATGATTTCGTTCTTTCTTTTGAGTTGCGTGTTACTCTTGAGCCTTTTTGGCTGTCAGCAGGATGAACCCACATTGCCGCCCGAAGAGAGCGAAGAGAACGAGGAGACCGGAGAAACTGAAAAGGTCAGGCTATTTGATTTTCAAGGTGAGCCATATCACATCCGCTATGAATCCAACGGTTCGCTCAGCTCGTGCTACGTATCCGATATTATTATCAATCCCGATTATACCGAGGACTTTACAATTGTCATTCCGGCGACTACACCATTGGGAATTGTGACTAAGATTGATATTGGCGGCTTTGACCACCTCAGTGCGCTCGATAACGTACCGTGCGCCATGACGCGTGCTGATTTTGATACGCTGCTTGCCCACCTTTCAAACAAAGAAGCGGATGCACAGAGAGTGAAGTCGTATTATGAGTGCTACGATCTGATAGATGCCAAAAGTGAAAAAATGAAAAATGTTATGCTGACCGAACATCCGTTGGTCGCGTACTGTACAGATGGCTACTATGCCTTGCGATCCATAGGGAGTGACGATTTGGCGTGGCTGTCTGATTGTTTGAAAAATGTGGATTTTAATGAAAAAGATTGCTCGGCGGCGGAATACAATGTTGTTAGGGCATACGTGGAACATAAAAATTTTTCGCCGCAACATTATCAAAGTATCTTGCGCGAATTCTATTATCGTGGCTCGGACCATGTTGCCGGCATCGTACTGCCTGAAACGGTGAGTGAGATCGTTGGCAATCCCTTTGCTGATTGTGCGGTAGTTATTGATACGACAACACAGGGAAAACCGGATAACTTTACCACAAATTACGAGGATCACTTGCAATTGGTCGAGGAGAATCAAAAAAAGGATGGTAGTATTCCGTTTGAGCGCATCAGCACAGCGGGCGATCTCACTTTTCAATGGTTTTATACGCCATCTATGACATCAATGTCATTCTACTATGGCCTTGCTTTGCATAATGGCGCAAATGTAGAATTGATCGTAAACGATTCTTACCGTATATATGCAGAGAAGACGCATATTGATCTTCCCGAGGGGCAAACGGACATGAGAACGTTGGATATCCGATGGTATAATGCTGTAGGATCCATGAGTTATAATGCGTATCCGGTATGGTATTCCAATCCGGAGATAGCGATTGTTTTTGATTCCGAGGATATGTCCGGATGGATCAATGGCTTAGAGTACCATTATGAATATGTTGACGGCGAGTTTCAACTGGAATTCATTGTTTTTCCTGTCGGTGAGTATCAGTTTGTCTGGATTGTAAATGTTGATACTTTGCCGTATAGCGATGGCTCCTTTGTGGCTCGGTTGCTGGATATTTCGACAGCCCGCGCCGCACGAGATGAGTTTGCCTCGCTTATACTTAGCGAAACAAAATAAGTGTTGCCCCCGATACATTTTTCTGTATCGGGGGCAAGTATTATCTGCGATTGCCAAAGAGGGCGTTTTCGCCCAAATCAGCCTCGATGGCCAAAAGACGATTGTATTTAGCAACACGTTCGCTGCGGCAGGGGGCGCC
>JAZQUX010000190.1:0-50546 GCA_045631585.1 Eubacteriales bacterium
ACCGTATTGTCAACCTTTTCGTCATCGTTATATGCTCCGATAAGCTTTGCATTAACCTCTATCGCCTTGAGAAGGATATCCGCCGCAGCCTTATTGATGACACCGATACCCTCGACATTCTTCGCTACGCAGATTTTCGCCTTTCGCATCACGAACTCACAGTCTCGGATAAGTCGTTCCTTTGTGACGGGCTCTTCAGCCCCAATCGCATCGCTGTCAAAGGAGTCAAGCACCAATTCCTTACGCCTACGTTCAATTCGTTCCTTGATTTCGGGCTTTCTCGCCAATTCAGAGCCTCTGTCATTCGCCACACGTTTCGTAAGCTCGCCGTTGATATGTATCAGATAAGCCTCATACAGCTTTGAGCCGTGAGCGACCGCATCGATAAAAGCCTCAAGAGCCTCTTCGGAAACCTCAATTTTCTTCATTTTTTAGCACCTCCGTTCGTTTTTTATATCCTCTACATAAAATGCTACCACAGAAATTTGCATTTTCATTCACGATTTTACTTTTGTGCAAAAATATTTTGTATTTTCTTCTCTTAAGGTAAGATTGTGCAAACAAAAGACAAAAAAATAAAGCCAATTCAAGACAATTGTCCCCGAAACGGCAAAAAAACAAAGCCCCATCGGAACGCCCGACAAGGCAAATGCGACTCATTTTGAAAAAATCAATAAAGCCATATAATATAATTTTATGTTAAAAATAAATAAAATAGGGTACACAGGGTATTTTTTTGACGAGATTCCGATAAAAAAGAAAAGTCCCGAAGCAGCATAACCGCTCCGAGACCATTTCAAATATTAATTCAGTCGTCCTCATCAGGAACATACTCGATGATATCACCGGGTTGACAGTTCAACAGCTCACACACCTTGTTCAGGCAATCCCCGTAAACGACATTTCCGCTCCGAATAAGCTGTATTTGGCTTTCCCCGAGCAATCTATCCTTCCGCATACGATAAGAGCTGTATCCCGCCTCTTTGAGCGCCTGAAGCACATCTATCTTGTATTTGATAGCCATAGTTTTCTCCTTTCGGTATTTTTTCATTATTATTATATCATATATATGCACCGAAGTCAAGTGTACAAAATAACCAAATTGCAACGCCTCTTTTTGTGCACCTATACAAAGTGTATATTTTTGCTGAAAAACTATTGACAAACACCGAAATATGGTGTATAATGGTGCCAACAAGTTAAGACACGGACACCGTTGGTAGCCCGTTAACAGCTTGAAATTTTGCCAAAAATTGGCAATTTTAAACGATGCAAATATTAAAAAAAGGAGAAACAAAAATGACAAACACACAGAACACCATCACAGACAAGATGTACGCAGACTTTATAAAGGAAGCGATAAAGAAAGAAGGTTGGAAAACAGCCGACATCGCAAACAAAATGGCGCTTGAAACCGAAGCAATCACACTCGACCAATACAGAATGGCGGCACAGATAATTGTAGCAGCTTATAAGAAAGAAAATTGGTAAGGAGGTAAACAAAAATGACAAAAACTGAAAAATGTTATCGCGTAAAACACACCGATTCGAGCGGTTTGCAGTACTTTGATGTTGAGTTAGTAGGGCAGAAAGCTTTAGAAGGTTATTTATGGTTTTTGGAGTGCAGATTTGGTCAGAGAGTAAAAGAAACCGCATTAGTTGAAGAATACACTATTAACATCTATCAGTAACTACCACACCGAGCCGGGCGGTTAATCCCGGCAGAAAGAGAGGTAAAGAAAATGATTAAAGGAATGATTAAAACGCTCAATGTAGCGATGTACGCAGGTGAGATAAGCTTTGATTGCGTAAGAGACCTGCTTGCACAATTAAGCAAATTGACAGGCAAGGAATACGACATCGTTAATCGCAGAGTAATCGTTAAAGACGAATACGGGAAAATACACGATGCATATGTGTGGGCTTAATTCAGCCACAAGGAACACAAGCAGAGCAGCTCTCCCTCGGGAGAGTTAATGCGGACAGGCAGACGGTTGCAATCCCCGAGAGCCGCGCAAATAAAATTGTTTTTTGAAGGAGAAAAGAAAAAATGATTATCGACCTTATTTTAAATCGAAAAGACGGCGACGACTACAGCGCAAACAAATTCTACCACGACATTCTCGAATACGATGCGATTTTCGACGGCATAGCCACAGACATCCTTCGTGCGTTAGACTCAGGCACAGAGCAAGATGTGAAAGCAGCACTTTGCGATTACATCACAAGAAACGAATACAATCCTGCCATCTGCGAATATGTAAATTCGGTCAATTGGCTCCCCGAAGAGCTAACCCCTAAATACACAATTAAATCGATTAGCGAAGAAGGAACATACTTCCTTGTCAACGGTTGGAGAAAGCACCAAAAGCTTTGGATTTCAAAGGACGAAGTCAAGAAGGATTTAAACAGGGCAATGTCAATGTTTTTCGACAGCGCCGCACAAGCGAAAGCGAGTCTGACAAAGCTCCTGAAGATAATGCCGGAATACGCTACCGATAAATTTGAAATCGTTGTTTTTTAAGGAGGAATCAAAAATGGCAAAGTCAACAAAGGCATACGCAAAAGAAGTACTCGACATATGGAAAAAAGAATCAGTCCTGTTCAACGCAGGTTTGAACGAAGCGCAGTTTCAGCTAATCCTTGAAGGCTACGGAATAAGAACGGCAGATGCAATCTGCATAACAATGGCCTGTGTAGTTGCAGGCGCAAAATTCAAAGACTAATATCCCGACAGGTGATAGCAACGGCGAAAGCCGTTGTAACCCGGCGCTCAAAAATCTAAAGCATTGAGCGGGAAAATCAACAAAGGAGAATAAAAATGGCAACAATAACCATATCAGCTATGTGGGCAAAAGCCTATATGCGTTTCCTCAAGGATGTCGGCGTACAAGCCCTCTGCGAGTATAACAGCGAATCCGACACGATGACTTTCACTGTTGCTGAAGAGGACGAAATCCGCACCCGAGAATGGAATCCGAGACATTACGCAAAATATATGGAAAGGAGATAAAAGATGAATACCGCCCTGAAAAAGATGGAAGATTTCGCAAGAAACGTTCTGAAACTTCCTACAGAGGCTCAAAACGAGCTTTTCAAAACCCTTGAAGAAACACTTACCCCCGATGAGGTAAAGGGCTTAAAAGGGCTTGTAGGGCTCTACAGACTACACACAGACCTGAAATACTACAAGGCAATCGAAAACGCCCTTGCCGAACAGCTTTATAACGAATTCAATAAGGAGGAACAGCAATGACATTCAGAGAAGCTTTTGAAGCATTCCTCGAGATGAAGGGATACCGAACCGTAGCCGCAATCGCAGGAATTTGCACAGCGATATATTTCGCCGCATTAACCGCATCCGTACTTATGTAACCCCTTGACAAACCCGAAACAATTCTGTATAATAAACTCAAACACAAAAGGAGAACAAAAAAATGAAAAAAGAAATCACAGCCCTTGTAGAAAGTAAGGAAGGAACACTCAAGATTAATCAGTATTGCACCCTCCACCGTTGGACTTGGGCAGGCACAAAAGTTGACGCGTTAGAAGTAAGATTTGATTTAATCAGCATATCAAGCCACACATACGAAATCCACTCCCGTGATTGGCAGGGCATCGTAGAAGAGATTAAAGAAGCACAGACGAAAGCATTTGCGGATACCGCAAACCACTACAATAAGGTCTTGAGCAACGGATATATAGGTTAATAAGGAGAACAAAAAAATGAAAACACTTAAAAAAATAACAGCCTACCGCATCGAATTAGAAAACGGACACTACTGCGATATCACCGAAAGGGGAAACAACGAATACGACTTTTGGCTATACCACAAAGAATACGGAACAGCAACCTATATGTTCTGTATCAAGGCAAACAGCGAGGAAGAAATAATAGAATTAGCAACCGCCAACGCACCCGACTATTACGACTTCATCGACAAAGATTAAACTAAACAACAAAGCTCCGAGGAGAAATCCCCGGAGCCTTCTTTTTTTATTCCACTTTGTTTTGCTGTTCCCCGCTGACGGGACCAAACTTCCAACCCCTGAAAGCTACATCCCACTTCTTCTTAACTTCCTTGATAAGCTTCGAAAGTAAAGCCTCGGAAACGTTAAACTTAATCGACACCGATGTCAGGGTATCCTTTGTCAGCATTCCGTAAAAGACCGCACCGACATACTCGTCAGCTACCGTTGCCGAAATCAGCAGGAAGAGTCTGTCTCTGAATTCTTCCGTCTGATATGCAGGATTAAGGCATACCCCGTCAATCAATTGATTTTTCTCCCTCGATATCCAATCCCTCTGTTTGTTCCTTGAGTACATATACGACCACCTCTATTCCGTCATTATGAAATGTAAAAGCAGCGAATCAATCACCGAATATTCAATATACATATTTTTTCTCCTTTATTTACTTTTTTCTCCCTCGAGAGCGCTCATCAATTGCCTTCTTGAGCTTGTTGTGCTTGCCTTTTCGCACCATCCCGTATGCCCAATCTTGTATTTTGATTTTCCGCACCTTTTCGTTTTTCGCTCTTCGAGCTGCCTGCTCGTCAAAATAATCTTTGCAAGTTGAATGGCAAACCATCGTCCGTTTGGGGCATTCATAGCAAACCGATTCCCCAAAATTCAATCCCTTATTCGTTTTTCCCGTCATGCAAGAACACCTTGTACGACTTAATGTCAACACGATCCGCATCCATCATACTCTTGACACGGTGCTTGACGACAGCAGGGTAATCCTTTCGGATAAACTTCTCGTCAAGATTTGTCTTGATTACCTCGGTAACTTCAATTGTGTAAATAACTGTGGTTTCTTTATTCATTTTCTTTTCTCCTTTCACCGTAACTGCAATAATGTGTTGGCTTTACCGCAAATCCGCTGTAATTGCAAGATAGCATCTCATTTCCTGTAATAGCACAAATGCGTGTTTCTCGATATTTGCAATCCTTGCACCGCACAACCTCAACCACATCAGCTTCAGGAGCATCATCAACCATATCGAAAACAAAATCAACATCACAGCTTCTGCATCTGATTCCGTCGTTGTTATTGCATCCTTCACAATAATCTGATTTCAATCTTTCAATTAAAGCATCCGCATCAATATACCTTGCCATTCAATCACCACCTTGACTCTTTAATAATATTTACGTAAAATCTTATTAACAAAAGTAAGCAATGTACAGCGAAGCAAATCCAATAAGCAACGCCTGCTTCAATTGTTGCTCCTATGATTGCAAACAAAACTATATTCATTCCGCACCGCCTTTCAACGCCCTTTCAGCATCCTCACGGGAGAGGAATACTGTTTTGCCGATAAGCAAATCTATCCTATTCCTTATTTCTGTTTTGCCATACCACAACTCATTGCTAACAACCGTTATCCACTCTTTCGGCGTAGTATATAAATTATATTCGAAGTGTGTTATGATTCCACTTACAACGCTATCAGATGTGCGGTCAACGATATACACAGCATCCCCCGCCTTGCAAGGCAACAGCACAACCCCGTTCTCAAGCAGGTAGTCGGCAATAAACTCTGCACCCCTTGGAGAATCTATGAGAGAATCTATATCGCCACACACAGCATTAAGGATTTGCTGTATTTCTGCTTGCTTCAACAGCTTAATCAACCTCTCACGCATTGTCAGCACCTTCCTTCTCCGTCATTTCTCCGCCCCATTGTTCTGCCATTGCTTGTGCTATGCCCTCAAAGGTCTTGCTTGCATCCTTTGCATTATGTGCCACGCCTCTGCTACCTCCTCGCCCTTTTGCAAAGCCTCCCGTATTGCTTGGCAAAAACGGCTTATATTCGTTCAAAATGTTTGTAGGAATTAACTTCGGTAACCCTTTCAGCCACAACAATGTGCGTTTGGAAAAAGGATGCCCAAATTGATACGGCTGAATTACTTGAGATTTTTTAGGCAAGCCTACAACCTTTAAAGGTGTCGGATTTTCAACACAAATTCTTTCACAATCAGCTTCAAGAAAAGTCATAAAAAATTCTTTCGCCTTCGAAGCCATCTCAAGCCTTTCTTGGTTAATATTGCCTGCCGTTAAATACATAAACCTCGCCCCTGCTTTGCTCATATATGTACACGGCGGATGAGCAATAATCATATCCCATCTTCCGTCAATGGTATGCTTTGCTCCGTCCATCGTCACAAATTCGCATCCGCCATTGATAAGCGGTATAACATCTTGCATTATATGCCATTCGGGATGCCCACCCGAGCATTCAATAATGTCACAAGAATATGCTTCGTGTCCTTTCGCACGAAAAGCCTTGCATACCGCTTGGCTCTCTTCACAAGCTACAAGTACTCTCATTTCTTTTCTTCCGTCATTTCCCTTACAAGGTTGTCAATTGTCATCTGCAAACCATCGTGAAGTGCATAAATGTCTTTCAACTTCTCCGCAAACTCTTTGATTCCGTATGCATACCCTTCATCAAATGCTTTTTGTAGTTCTTTACCTATGTCAAACACTACCTATCACCCCATCCTTTCCAACAGTTTCGGAAGCCCTTTTCTGACGATTTCGGCTGTTGCTCTTTCGACAACCTTTTCAACGATTTCATCCTTGTGGGAATACACTATATCCTTGACCGCTTGTGATATTTCGTGACCAGTATCACCATATTTACTTTGAATTTCTCTGTTGAATATGGTGTTAATAATGCCGTTGATTTGTTCCGTAATTTTGGAATCGTCAATGGTAATAACATAGTTACTCATACAATCTCCACCTCGCATTCATCAGACACAAGCCAATTAAGTGACACAAGACTTTTTTCCGCTCTGCTAACCGTCCGCTTATCCTCGGGTATCTTAATCAGCCTATATTCGGTAAAATAATACACATTATCCGTCTTTTGATTCTTTAAGCGGAATCGCTGATACTTCTTCAATTTGAGTCTGTGCCTTATCAGGAATACAATAAGTCTCTTAATCATTCTTTTCACCATCCTTAACACATCGAATCAGATGCCGTATGGTCTCGATTGTCCACCCATTCCCGAGCAACTTATAAGCCTGTGTATCCGACACCGGGAATTCATACCATTCAGGTACTGTCTGCAACCGCATACACTCTCTGACCGTCAGCTTGCGGATGATATAGAATCCGTCAACAAGCTTTATCGGATACTCCTTGCCCTTGATGGTAATCTTGCCGTCCTTGACTTCGTAAACGATATACACCTTGCCATCCGCACAGGACACCGCCTTGATAGGTTTTCCGTCTTCGTCCCATTCACACGGTGTAGCATAGCCACATCTCATCGGCTCATCAATCTGTATGGCATACAACCCTGTTTTACCACCTGCGCCACCGCCACCGCTTGTCAGATTAACAGACTTGCCCTCGACATCATAGACTCTAAAAGCCTGACTATTCCTTATCTCTCCATCAGGCGAAGGCATACAACCTACACGAACAGGCTCTGCTACGCCCGTTGCAGAATGCCCACCGTTTGTTATAAAATTCGCCATTCCTTGCTTTGCATAGCTCGCTTTTATAGTGTGAGCAAATCCATCCACAGTAACATTGACAGGCTCGGCAACATAATCAAACACCTGCTTGTTCGGATTGTCGGGGAAAGCATCGCAAGCCAAACTTCCTTCACCACTACCTTTGTGAGCATAGCTTGCACTAATTGGTCTCGATTTGTCTTCCACTCCGTATTCGGGAATCCTTACAGTCTCTGCCACCCCCGAAGCCCCATAAGTTGAAGTGTAACAGCATATATTTGCTATGCTTGTCTGCTGATATTGTGCTTTTATCGTTTGAGACTTTCCGTCTTTGGTAAGATTGACAGGCTCTGCTACACTCTGCTTACCCATAAAACCGCTTGTCGCAATATCCATACATCTGTCTCGCTGTGAGCAAGCAACATAACCGCTCGTCAAAGTCCTCGATTTATCTCGTCCCATAGGGCAGACAGGCTCTGCCACAGCAAGCCGTTGCCCGCTTTGCTTTTGAAGACTTGTAAAATTTCCGCCCTTAAAATAGTTGGCATCTATACAACCTTGTTTATCTCGCCACGCATATCCGCCTTCCAACACATCCCTCAACAAAATCCCTCTGTCCTCCGGCTGCGGCACATCCACCTTTGAATAAGTCCCATCCACATTCCTGCGACCAACCCAATACAGCCTCTGTCTGTTCTGTGCTGACACTAATGCCGAATTAATGCATATCGGCTCAAACCCAAACGCATCGGAAATACTCTCCCGAATCGCCTTTGACATAGACTTGTTATTTTCGTAAATAAACCACTTCGGCTTCGCTTCCTTCAATGCTCTTACATACTGACAGAACAGTTCCCAACCAAGTCCACTTGCTTCGGTCTCCCTGTTATTCTTCTGTGCAATGCTCCAATATGTACAAGGACTACCGCCTATCAGCCAATCAAATCCCTCGAACTCGGTAAAATTACCATCAAACACATCGCCCCTCTGCTCAATATCGGGAAAGTTATGTACCGCTGTCTTAACGGCATAGCCATCAATTTCATACGCCACATATCTGTCTATCGGAATGTCCTCAAGCATCATCGCAATATGCCCACAAGCCATCCCATCATATAAGCTTAATATATTCATTCAGCATCCTCCGCAAAAATCCTTCGATTTCTAAAATCCACCTTAATAACATTACACCGCATAGCCTTGTCAAGCAAAGGCGGCAACTCCGAATTGAAGTACTTCCACCTCGCCTCATTATATTCTACACCTTCACCGACCTGTATGCCGTTTACGTATACATCAAACAGTTCGTCACCCCCGACCATCTCGAGGAAGTCAAACACCGCTATTTTCACTTTGCTCTCCTTTCAACCTTGTACCCTACTGTACCCACCTTGTACCCGACACCCAAAAACCAACAAATCCAAGAATAACTCAATCCGCAAGGTGCGTACCCTATGTACCCTATAAATTCTCTCGCGCGTATGAGAGAAAATGTATTGTTAGATTTCTGTCAATACACAGAGAGATGTATATATATATGTGTAAAATATTTTTTGGTGGGTACATCGGGTACAGTACCGATTTTTGTATACCTTGCATAATTTTCAGTACCACCCATTCCCGATACACCCTCTTTTTCTGTGCACTCTGCACAAATCCTGCGTACCCTTTGTACCCGATTCACCCTTCATTTTCGCTCTCTGTGTCGTAATAATCGGGTAATTCGGGCGTTCTTTCGCCCAAATAAAGGCACACGCAGTTAGTCAAAACACCGTTCACTCTGCTCTTTTTTGTGCGTTTTCCCTCCTCACAAGTCAGATAACCTTGTCTCTTTGCCCACGCAAGGAAGGATGACGGATTGTAGCCTTGTGCACTCATCTCTCGGTCGAACACGGATTTTATTATGTAAACGCAATCAGGCTCATACTTGCCCCAAACCTCTCCCGGATACATATCAAACTTGTTTGCTCTAAAGTGATTCGGATTCATCGCACAAAGCTCGCAAATGTAATCATACGCCCTGACATTAATGTCAACCTCGCTCTTCTTGGACATTAAAGATGCTATATCATCAACCGTCAGCGCATAATCATCTTTGAATATCCACTCCGTAGCGATAGCATCCGCTGTCAATAAGATAGATGCCGAAGCAGCCTGCTTTTCCGTTGAGTCATACTTGAGTAATTCCTGATAGAATTCCTTCTGCAACGTACTTACAAACTCAACCGAGCCCGCATATCGGAACATTTCAATAAACTTCTCACCTGCAAAGCCGTAATTTTCCTTGATAACATCGCATATCCCAACAAGGTCAGAGTAAACCTTTTCGAAGCACTCAAACTCTATGATACGGTTAACAGCACCACCGTTTGAATTGCTGTTTGATATAGGCTGTTCGCCGTTGGTTATAAAACAGCAACGCCACTTGTTCTGCGCTTGCAGACCGCCCGTCTTTGTGCCTCTCGTCTTTCCGACACCCTCACAAAGCTGATATATCATCTTGTCGAAATCCTTAACACCCGATGCAACCTGAATCTGTAATTCGTCAATGCACATAGGCAAACTGTTAAGAAAAGCCGCTGTCATTTCCTGACCTACGCCCGTGCTATTAAATGTGGTAATGTACTCGCCCATCTTTGGAGACCCCCACACCGATGCCGCAATCATAAGTCCGACACTCTTGCCTAATCCCGTCCCACCCCACGAATGAAGGAAAAACGGAAGAAGTCCGCAAGGCTCAAGAAGTACACTTGCAAAGGATGCCGCAAGAAATAACCTACCTATAGTTTTTTCTGCTCTCATCTTGCGCATAGCCTCAAGCCATTTGTCGTAGCTACCGTGACTCTGTACCGCATTGAACATCCCTCTGAAACTGTTCTCCCCGTCAAAGGTAAGCCCTTCGACATAAGGAGCAAATCCGTGACCGCCCACCCATCCGAGTCGGGAAACAGACTTCTGCTCGGGGATAAGGCTGTAATTAAACTGTTCCATTTTAAAAAGGTAATTGGAAAGCTCCTTCGCATTGACGGAGTTAACCATAACCCCATCGTCCGAAAGCTCAAGAATGCTACTCGCAGAACTTATAACACTCTTTGGGACAATAATCTTCTTCCATTCATAACCTTTCTTGAAAGCTATCTCAAGCCGTTCCTTACCGCTGTCAACATTGCATAATCGTCTGACAGGCAAAATCGGATGGTCGCACACGCAAACTTCAAACCCGAATTGGTTAATGTATCGAACGCCGTAATCATCGCAAGTGTAAAACCCGGAGGAAAGCTCCAATTCCTGCCCGTCAAACCTTGTCGCATTCTCAACGCTCTGCTTCTGTTCCTTTTTGGACAGCAGAAACCCTTTCCAAAGCGACATAAACTTTTTAACGCCAACACTTGCCGCCTGCTCACGCATAAGCTCTATCATTTGCTCAAGCAGAAAAACATTACCGATATAATTATATAAAAACTCGTACGGCACAGACGTGCTTATATAATCGTCTTTGGTGTAGTCGGGAATATCCCGAAGCACCAAATTTGTATTCTCATTCACCGTTTATAACCCCATTTCTATCAAAATCCCTCGTTTCATCCTCTTTACAATGCAAGGCATACCGCACAGCCTCAATGTTATCAATTGCAATTTTATACAGCGGATGTAAAGCCTCACCACGCCTCGGTCTGTATTTGATAAGATTATCCTCAAGGTCCTGCAGAGCATTCCAAAGTCCCCAATATTCGTCCTCAAGCTGTTTTCTGTAAAGCTCTTTCTCTTTCCTTTGGCGTACAACCTCGTCTGACTTCGCCTGAAGCTCTACAAGCTCGTTTTGGCTCATCGAGGCACAATTCCCATACGGCAACGAAAAGTCCTCACAGAGCTTATTTACAGCCTTTCCGAAAGGGATGTTAAACAGTTTCATCACAAAGTCAAAGATGTCACCCTTCTCACCACAAACGAAACAATGAAATATCTCATCCTTGACTCCGAGATTGTTATCCTTGCCCCCGTGAAAAGGGCAGGGGATGCGCTTGTTCCTGCCAACCTTGAATCCGTACCTATCAAGCACATCCCACATGGATACCGCAGACTTTATCTGTTCATTTATGTATGCATTATTCATACTCTAACAGCTCCAATATCCTCTTGCCCGTGTCAGCCTTACTGCAGAAAATAAACTCGATACCGTATGCTATATGCACCCGGTATATCTCATCCATAAGAGACCGCCCCGAAACAGGCGAAAACTTACTGTGCCAATTCGCAACATCATCGATGCAAGTTATATTCCGTGAATGCTCGCACAAAACTATCATCTTTGTCCGACTCTTAAATGACCGCCTGACTTCCTTCCAAAATCTCGACTTGTCGCTCTTGTTGGTAAGATTCCTCGCAAGCTCCTCAAGATTCTGCTTTCTGTCAATAACAATGTCGTCCTTGCCATCAATCTTGTAGTCAGCCGTATCAAGCTTTTTAACCTCATACGGCACACCCGCCATCTCAAAGTACTTCAGCACATGACCGTTCTTTTTTTCTCTTGTATCGCAAATAACTTTCATATATTAAGTTTCCTCGCAAGAGCTTTAATTCTTCTCTCGTACTCTGCAGAAGTCTTTGCCTCTGCATATATCTTTCTTTTGAGTTGCTCGTAGACCTTGTATCTGTCCATAGCCTACCTCCTTAAAAGGGTAAATCATCCTCTTTGCCAACCTCGGTAAAATCAGCCTCAAGCGGAGTATTCCCCGTATCAACGCTTCCCGAGTCGGCATTACCGCCACTCTTCTTCGGAATAGGAAATTCTGCCTTGTTCATAACAATCTCAAAGGACGTCCTCTTGTTGCCATCCTTATCTGTATACTGATTGGTATCGATGCTTCCCGAGATGGTTATGCCGTCACCCTTCTTAAAATACTTCGCAAGAAATTCTGCGCTTTGTCTCCAAGCGATAACATTTATAAAATTCGCCTGTCTTTCTTCGCCCGTCTTGTAATCCTTGTCAACCGCCATACAAAATCTCGCAAATGAAACACCGCTCTGTGTCTGCTTAACCTCGATATCTGCCGTAAGTCTGCCTGTAAGTACTACTATATTCATTAATTATTACCACCTTTCAATCCTAAAACGTAATCTGCCGACAGATTAAGCGCAGCACATAGCTTTGCAAAGGTACTTGTGTAACATCCACCGTTTCCCGTAAGCAAAGCCTTAAGTCTGCTCTCGCTCATCCCTGCACGCTGTCCGATTTGTTTGTATGTCATCCCCGACTTATTAACCGCTTCACGCAGTCTATCTGACATACCTCTTATCATTGCCATTACTCCGTGCCACCTTTCAACGCCTCGGTAAGAGCCGAAGCCTTATCACTCTTTGCCACATCTTCAACTTCGTCCGCCATCTGTATTCCCATAAGTGCTTCGGGACAATATACCCTCGCAAAGAAAGCAGAGCTACGATACGCAAGCATAAGCTCCGGCATATTTCTCCACTTCGAATTGGAAGTCCATCCTTCAGCCTTTGCCATCGCAAGTGTTACATCGGGACCTTCAACCACTTCACCGTTTGAAACCCTTGTCGCAACAACACGACATCCTCTGTTCTCTGTGCCTTTCTCGCCCGTGTAAACATGATGCACATCCTTGAATCTGCCACATCCGTTTATAAGAGCAATACACGCCTGACCCGCCCACGAAGGCTTACCCTTAACCACATACAGATTCTGCATAACAAATAGCGGGTCTAAATCCATCCTCTGCGCCATACTGATAGCCACAAAGCAATCCTGCGGCTTATCCTGATAGCTCTGCGGGACAAGTCCCGACTTGGAATAAATCCTTGAAAGCTCAAGGCAATGCTCATATCCTCTCGGCTCTGCCACAGTAACAGCATTGCTCTCTGTTCCTACGGCAACTATGTTTGTTTGATTATCCATTTAAAAATTCCTCCTTAATTATTCAACTTCTTTAGCAAGATAAGCAGGCAACCTCAACTCATTAACCTCATTGCTCTTGCCAAGATACCCATACCAATTACCGCTGACCTTACAATCGTGATATATGCCGATATACTCCCTGAAAAGGTCAACGCCCCTTTGTACAAAGTCCTTGTCCGTCTGCAAGATGTTTACCGAATAAGGCGGCTCTTTCTCAACAGCGATGATGACGAAATCCCACTTCTTCCCGGTACAAACTCCAACCCCTTCAGTGTACATCCCGCTTTGGAAGTCGTAACCGTACTTGATAGCTTCCTTCATAAACTGATTTGTCTCTGCCGATGTGGTAGTCTTAAGGTCAACAACTATCGGCATCTCCGAAAGCTCAACCGTAAGGTCTGCTCTGCACTTGCACTCTTCACCCGTGAATTCATCCACCCAAAAGAACTCCTTCTCCTTCTCGGCACTCGGATGCATTAAGAGCTTCTTCGCAAAGCCATTCCCGAAAAGGGCATTTGTCATTGCCTTGACCTGTTCAAAGGCTTCGGATGTTATAACCGTCTTGCCCTTGTTAGCCTCGCAAAAAGCATTGTACATTTCCTTGCCTGCCTTTGTTCGTTTGTCAACTTCGGGCATCACAGCAAACTCACTCTCAAAGCTTTCGGGCTGAAGCACATACTTGTGAAATGCTTGCCCCAAAAGGAGAGCAGGCGTTGTCTCTTGGGGATTATCCTTGAAATATTTAAACTTTTCGGGAGACTCTCTGATGTGCCACAGCTCCGACCTCGATACGGCAGGATGCTGTCTGTATTCTTTTTCGGTCATTCATTACCTCCACCAAAAAGCTTGGATATAACATCATCCGCAGACTTAAATTCAACAGTATCCTTGGTTTTCTTATCGATGTCAATGTCCGCATCAATCTCATCTAACTTATCTAAAAGACGTTTCATGCTCAAAGCAAGCATCTCAACGTTTGAACGAAGCTCCCCGTCAATCAGATGCCCACCGTTAGCAATGCCCTTGATTTTTTCAACCATAGGCTCAATTTTGCAGATGTTATTCATTATGTGGTCCTTTATCTTGTTTTTACGTCGGTCTCCGACCAATCCAATCATCGAATCAAAATGCTGTTTCCCTCTTTCAGACAATGTATAATGCTCGTCTGTATTAACCATCGCCTTTATAAACTCAAATGCTTCTTTTGCAAATTCTCTGTCTGTCATAACCTATATTCCTTTCCCGTAATAGTTTTATAGCCATCGGTAAGTGTTGCCCACTCCTTATCCGAAATGCGACTCTTACCTACACCGTAAAAATGCTTCTCATAAAGATTAACCATGCATACCTTAAGATAGCCCTCATCGTGCCACCCCTCAAAAGGCTTCGCATTGTATCCCCCGTAATCGGCAAACTCTATGAACTCCTCCATATAGCCCTTGTGCTGCACCGAAAACCGTTTGTTGTAGAGCATATCATAGTCCCAAAAGTAACTTGACAAATCTGCTCTTGGATACTCCATAACTCTGTTGATAAGGAGATTGTTCGTACGACCTCGGTCACGAATATCTCTCATTATCGCAACCACCTCACGAAGCTGTCCCTTAAACTGTAGCTCCGGCAGATACGGCAAAAGCTTGTGATGCCAAAGTCTCATATACTACCTCCGCTTAATAATTCCAAGTACATTTATTAAGACAAGCCTTGCAGATTCCCTTTTCGCTGTCATCGTGAAGAAGCCACTCGTTGTCTGTCGAGTATATGTTTTTGTGGCAGAACACACACTCTCCGATTACCTTGCGCTCCTCCACCACCTCGGGCTGATTGTAGAAGGCTGTCTCTTCGGGGATTCCCCAAGGTCTGAACTCATCGTAATATGTTTTAGACATTTTCATCCTCCTTGACAACGTAAAGTGTGGATTTTCTTGTTGTAAAGACAAAAGGCATATTGTGTGCTTTTGCGTAGTCTATCAGACTTATTCTTGCGTGTGATGCCCTGTAAGGCGAATTGTATTCAAGCGCAAGATTTGTGTAATCCTTCTTGCTGTTGAGCTCGTGAAGAAGATTCTGCTCTCTTGTGTAAAGTGACTTGCTTCTGCGAGGTACAATAGCCTCGTTAAACTTAAATGATTCAAACATAATTTTATTCTCCCTTTCTAATTAAAAATAATAAATAATCGTACTTGTCCGCAAGGTTTTCTCTTGCATCAAAAGTGTTTCTGCCCCAAAGCTCCTCAATCCGTTCTCTGTCCACATCTCCATTGGCGGCAAGATATTCGATTGCTTCCGCCTTGCTTTCTGCTCTTGCCGTCCTGCAAAACATATCAAATGCTTGCTCGGGAGGTACATCAAGCAGGAAATAATATCGGTAAGCCGCCTTGAAGAAGCCGTTGACTCCCTCCGGGTCTGATGGGTTAGGACATTTTTGATACTTATAGTATTTTTTCGTAAAATCCATTTTTGCCCTCTTTTTTTGAAAATCGTTTGACAAAATCGGGTATCTATGCTATAATATAGATACATCCGTTATTCTCCTTTTTCGGATGCTTTTTTGAAAGGCCTGCGTTCTCCCTTCGCAGGTCTTTTTATTTTTTGTCATCCTCGTCAAGTCTGTACCATTCAACCATATTGATTACAACTTCGGGTATGGCAAGCCCGATGCCGATAAGGGCAAGCTTAAATGCAACCCACATATCGTTTTCGACCGCACAGCTGCCAACCATCAGCAGAAACAGACCCGCAAGCAACGACAGTTTTGCAATCGCTTTGGCAATTATTCCTCGCATTCTAAACACTCCCATTCTTTTATAGTCGGATTGTAGATGACATTCTTTTCGTAAACTCGCTCGAACTTGCGGAACATCTCGACTTCGTGTTCTTCAAATTCAATCCCCTTCGCCTTGAACGCCTTTTCCATCTTGGTGAAAGCAACTCCGTCACGCATATCCGCTTCAAAGCACTCCTTGTCAAGCTCATATGCCTTGAGTATTCGCTCTATCCTTATCTTCCCAAGACCAAGCACCCTTGCGGTAATCTCAAGGAAATGTAAGCTCTGCAACGCCGCATGAGTCCTCGATAAGTCATCGTGTTCCTTTGCTATTGCCTGCTGACATTTTCTGCATCTTTTTGTCGCTTCGGCATCAAGCAATCTGTTCGCCTCTGCTTTCAAGAGGCGTTTTTTTCTTGCCGTGTCAAGGACATTTGCCTTCATTTCTTGCACCTCCAACAATCTACATTAATAACCTTTGCCTTGTTTTTTCTGCGGTAAGCCCATTCAGCTTCCCAAATTTCAGCCTCAAGATAAGCGAGGCTCGGTACAATCCCTACTCGGTGTCTGCCATCCGAGAAGGTAAAAACATATCTGTACATCTCTATCCCTCCGTTCCCGATACGATTCCGTGAATCAGATTGTCAATCGTAGTATTAAGTGCGTTGCTTATAAGACACAGCTCGTTAATGGTTATTTCGCCCGGCTCACGCATCCTCTTCGAATAAGTCGACCTTGAAAAGGGAAGTAACCGTTCAATGTCCGTCCGCTTCATCCCTTGCTTGGTCATCTCGCCCGAAATGGCTGTCTTAACATTGTTCGCAACCTTCTTGCGCTGTGCTTCGCTCATCCTCGGCATATCACCACCTCCTTCAAGTCTCAAATTCCGAATAATCATAACTCGATGCCGTAGGAATTGCCGCAACCATCGAAACAGCTCTCTCAATATCCCTCTGCACAACCTCAACCTGATTAAGCTGTATCTCATCAAGATTTTTAAGACTCGTTAATAATAGATGTGCCTTGTTTGCGATGATGCGATAGTGTGTCGCAAACCTTTCGTGTGCGTTCTGTGCTTGCCTTGCCTCATCAAAGAGAGCCTGCACAGCACCCTTGTAGTCTTTCATTGCCGTTTTTGTCTCCTTCCAAAAACATTGTTTTTTTACTTTTTGATTTGCGTTTCAAAAGCCTCAAGGTCAGTTTCCTTGATGCGGTAAAACTTTCCGACCTTGAATGCGGTCAAACGCTTGTCTCTTATCCACCCCCAAACGGTGGCAAGCTTTACGCCGTATCTTTCAGCGATTTCTTCACAAGTGTAAATTTTCTTCATAATTCCTCCTTATAATAGTTGTATTTACTTGACTTTTGTTTTGTTTAGTGGTATAATGAATAAAAGAGTAATCATAGTCCACTAATTTATCCCGCCGATAAATCGCTGAAACCGTGTTATTTTTCTTCGATTTAGTTTTGTTTTGTTCGGGATGGTTATATTATAATCCACCGAAGTGAATTTGTCAACCCCTAAAATTCACTTTTTTGAAGTTTGTGCAGTTATACAAAAAAAGCACATCCACTTTGGTGAATTTTATCAATAGGAGGAAAAAATGTTTTGGGAAAACTTTTATTCGCTATGCGAAAACAACAATGAAAAACCGCTTAATGTTGTAACAAAGTTATCTATCGGTCATGGGTCTATAACAAAATGGAAAAATGGGGCTGTTCCTAATGGGAAAAACCTTCAAAAAATAGCCGACTACTTTAATGTAAGTGTCGACTACCTCTTGACAGGGCAAAAAGAAACGCCCACCGCAGAAGGCGATGAGCGTAAAACGGAGCTTATGAAATTGTTTAGCCTGCTTGACGATGCAGGTCAGGATGCTCTGATTGCGATTGCACAACAAATGAAGAAGCAAGACAAATAAGCTGTTCAATCTGCTCGGAAGTCATATCCTTTATCAATTCTTCAAATTCTTTAGGCTTTGATTCTCTTATTTCAATTTCTTTCATCTTTATATATACTCCTTTATGTAAAATGTCTGTTGTGAGTTTAGAACGATTGTTCGATATAATTATAGCACAACCGTTCGTGAAAGTCAATTGTGATAACACACAATATTTAAAGTAAAAGTTTGTACGAAATTTGTCTTGACATTTCCGAAAGCTCCTTTATAAAGATGATTTTTTGTTTGTTGCACGAATTATATCACGGCAACTTTGTAAAATCAATACCCAACTTTGTCTCAAAAGGAGGACATCTATGTGGCTCGATAATCTCAAAGAGTTAAAGAAACAGACAAACTTGTCGTCAAAACAAATCGCATCGATGACAAACTTGCCCGAACGAACGGTCAGCCGTATCTTTTCAGGCGAAACCGACCACCCATATATGGACACAATCAGGTGTATCGTGTCTGCTCTCGGTGGCTCACTCGATGACATATTTGCCGATACAAAAGTTGTCGTTGCGACAGAAACTGTTGCGACACTTAAGGAAAATGTCGATGCTGTCACCGCCGAAAAGGAACTTGTTGTTGCTGAAAAGGAACTCTCCGAAGCGGAAAACAATGTCCTGAAAGACAAAGTCGCCGCCTTAACAGCAGAAGTCGAGCTTTTGAAAATGCAACTCAAGCACAAGGACGAAATAATCGCCCTACATAATTATTATAATAGATTAAGAGTGAGCGAAGAACAGTAAAGGAGAGAAAAAGATGAAAAGAATCTTATCGTGGATTGTATTAATTGTTATAGGATATGTTGTAAGTTTGCTAACGAGCTTGGTTATGGGGCTTGGAGCGTATGTTTTATCTTTGATAGATGGGCTGAACACTCTTTTAAAAATACTCATATACTTGTTCGGTGGAGCTACTTTACTGTCGATAATTCTTGCTCCGATTTATTATGGAAGTATGCTCGCAGTCCCTGCTTCAGAAGCCGTAAAAGAGTCCAAAAAAGGAACGAGATATATTGTCTATTCGGTGTATAATCTTATAGCAAGCATTGCGTTTATAATTATGGGTTTTTTGCAAGGGGAATTTAGATTACAGCCTTTGCTTATGTGTATATATTATATTGCGATATTAGTAATCGGCAAAAACATCGTCTCTGAAAAATACGAGGATTAACTATGCCCACGATAAAGCAACTCCCGAGCGGTAACTACAACACCCTCATATACGACTTCACCGACCCGAATGGCAAAAGACACTATAAATCAATAACAGCTCCGTCAAAAAAGGAAGTAAAACTTCTTGTGGCGGAGTTTCTTGCGAGTAGGGAAGAACGAAAGGAAACACCCGACATCACCGTAAGAACGGCAATTGAACAATATGTCGAAGCTAAAAGCAATGTGCTGTCCCCGGCAACCTTGAGAGGCTATGATGTAATACTTCGCAATCGTATGAAGCGGATAATGGATATACCAATTTCAAAACTGTCATTGTCTGATATTCAGCTTGCTGTAAACGATGATTCGGAAAAACTCACACCAAAAACTGTCAGAAATACAAGCTCACTCGTGAGGTCGGCAATCCTTTTCGCAGCACCCAACTTCAGCTACAAAGTTACCTTGCCACAAAAAATAAAATCTGAAATCAAAATCCCGACAGAAGAGGAGATGCTCTGCATATTCAAGAAAGCCAAGGGAACAAACCTTGAAACAGCGATTTACCTTGCCGCAATGTGCGGTATGCGTAGAAGCGAAATCGTTGCCTTGAAGTGGTCGGATGTGGACCTCAAGAGCGGAATAATTAATATACGCCAAGCTGCCGTTCCCGACAGAAAAAACAAAACTGTTATCAAGACTACAAAAAACACATCAAGTACCCGGAGCATAAAAGTATTTACGCCCGTTCTCGCCCATCTAAAAACATTACCGCATAACACAGAAGCCGTGCAAGAATTCACTTCGCCAAACAGCATCACGGACGGATTTGCAGAATTGCTCAAAAGAAACGGAATCCCGCATTACCGATTCCACGATTTAAGACACTATGCCGTTTCGACTATGCTCTTGCTCAACATCCCCAAAAAGTACATAGCCGATTATGTCGGACACGAAACAGAGCATATGATAGACACAGTTTACGGACACATTATGCGAGATAAAAAAGATGACCTTATGGATGTCGTAAACGCTCATTTTTGCGATTTTTCAGCACAAATGCAAAACGAAATGCAAAACGAATAAAAACTTTTCAACATATATAAGGATTTGCTGAGTCTCTCGGAAGGGTTCAAGTCCCTTCGCCCGCACCAAAAGGCAGTTTCAAGCTATTCTTGGAACTGTCTTTCTTTTTAACTTATTCTTGAAATTAAGATGGTTTAAATCCAACCCAAAAGGTTTAAATATAACCCGAAAAGTTTAATTTTAAACCACTAAATGCAAAATGAAATGCAAAACGAAATATAAAACCAAAAGTGAGAGAGCCGAAACTCCCTCACCTTTTTTTTGTTTTAAGCTCTTTCAAGCTTTCTCATACAGTCTTTCAAAACTTCTCTCTCTTCGGGACTTGCATTCTCCATCATCTTGCCGAGCTTCGACATCATGTGGTCTTTTGCCCCCTCGCGAGAATAGTTATGACTTCCCATAGAGCCTTCATCGTAAGAATTGTAAGAGCCTCTGCCGTAAGAATCTCCTTCTTCGGAGTATCCGTCCTCACGGGAGTATCTGCCCCTGCTATCACGTTTCGCACGACGTCTGCCCCTTGCATAAGACATTTCATCATCGTAGCTTGCATAGCTTCCGTAACTGTCGTTGGACGAGCCGCCCTCCTCTTCAAGCATCTCAATCTTGCCGAGATTCTTGATTGTGTCGGTCAGTTTCCAAACGAGTTCAAGTTCAACGCCTGCAAGCTTGCCCTTGTTCGCATACTGTTCAAGCTCCTTGCAAAGCATCTCTTTTAATTTTTCAATATACTCCATATGCACACCTCCTCACGCCACACGGTCAAAGACAATGTTAGCATTTTCGACATCGATTGCTGTTCCGTCACTTGTGTTTCTGATTGCTACACTTACGCAGCATCCACAGGGAATGGTCACAAATGTAGTAAACGATACATTAAAGAAGTCACCAATCGCTGCCGGAGTAACCACACCCACAGCATTCCCAACTATTTCACCATCTTCGGAAAGTGATACAGAGATTTCGCCAACGGTGCCGCCAACCGCAACGGCTATATTCGCATCAAATGTAACACGGTATATAGTCTTGCAAGTGTTGTTTGCACCCTTGAGGCGGAACACACCCGAGCCGTCACGATGAGTGATACATCCCTTTGTGCAAGCTCTCGAGCCGTCAAGGAACGTCACATTGCCATCTTCGGCAACGGTCTGTACCGCAATGTTACTGTATTCAGCAGGCATTGTTATCGTCTCCCTTCGTTAGAATGAGCCGCAACCACAGCCGTTACCAAATGTTACATTAGCATTGTAGCAACAATTGGGATTAGGCACTACATAAGCGGGTGTCGGTGTAGGGTTGAGTCTGCGAATAAGTTCTGCGGTCTGCGCTTCCTGATTTGCGGTGATGAAAGCATTCTGCTGTGCCTGCGAAGCCGCAAACTTAAGATTCTGATTCTCCGCAGTAAGTGTTGCAATCTTGTCATTTGTAAGGAAATCAAGGATTGCTCTGCTGTTGGCGTTTGCATTGTCGATTATGTCTCTTGTGCTGTTCTGAATTGTGTTTCTCGTCTCGCAAGCCTGTGTTGCAAGATTGTAATTTACGCCGTCAATCGCTCTCTGTGTTGCACAGCAACAATCGGAAAGCTGATGCGAAATGTCGCAGAAGCCTCTCTCAACACCGTTAAAGCCCTGAAGTACAGTTGTGTTAAGACCGTTAAAGCCCTGACACATAGTCTGCTGGATGCCCGCCTGACCAAGCTTGAGGTCATTAAGGCTTGAGAGTACAGCGGAGTTGTTAAAGCCTGCCGCAAGGTCAGCCTGTGTCGCACAAGACGAGCCACAGCCACCACCGAAGCCGCCACCAAAACCACCGAAGCCTCTGCCACCAAAGCCGAAGCCACCATAACCGAAGAGCAGAAGAATTACTATCCACGCCCAATCGTTGCCAAACATACCATTGTTGTCGTTGTTTCTCGTTACAGCCGCAACATCTGCAGCCGTAAGAGTTCCACCTGATTCATACATTTTTGTTTTCCTCCTATTTTGTTTATATATACTTAAATCGTGTGCACCCGATTAAAGTCCCTTTAGTTTCCGAAAAACGGAATTATCTGCTGTGCCATTTGAGAAAGCTGATTAAATTGCTCCTGCGACATCTGTCCCGTCTGAAGAAGCCGTTCTACCTCTGCTCTCGGATTTCCCTGAAAATTATTTCTGAACTGTTTTGCTTGCTCAACGAAATTCGCCATAGGGTTGCTCTGATTTCCCATAGAGTTAAAAAGTCTGTTAGCCATTTTCAATATCCTCCTTCTTTGCTTTGGGCTTTAACTGTAACGCCATTGCTTCTACCTTTGCTCTTAACACATCTATCTGCTCCACAAGGGCATTATATGTTTCCATCGGCACATACTTCCCCTCGCACTTGCAAACGTGTTCGGAAGGCTTCTTATCGCCCTCTGTGCCACGCTCAACATAGTCAAGTATTCTCATCGAAGGAACACCCTGACCGTCAACAGATTTTATGTAAACGGTGTCCTTGTTCTTGTCCCACAATGTCACACTATTATTCGGTGCAACGGGGTAGGAGATTGCTTCCGTCTCATTTAATGTCCAAAGCAAACCGCTTGAATATTGAGGCATCTGCTGAACAGGCTGTTGCATCATAGGCTGATATTGTCCCTTGTACTGATTCAGCACATCCGGCATAGCCCCATTCGGTGCATAATAATTCTGATAAGGATTAATGTTGTTCTGCCACATTGTCTGTCATACCTTTCTTATAAAAATATAGCGGAGCTTCATTACCGCTGTTCCACGCATCGTAATAGTCACCATCTACAACAGCCACCGCATGGCTTCCCGTTCCGACTACAAAAGTCCCCTTCGGATATTCCCGACAGAAATCCTCAATGGTGTAGCATTCGGGACAATCATTTGCGACCATATCCCTTTCAAACCCGTTGCCTTTGAGATAAGCACCCCAAACGGAATTGCTTGAAAGCACATCACCCATCAAATACCCTTGCAAAGATAGGTCAAGATAGGTCTGTTCCCAACTCTGCCCGATAGCCTTTGACACAGCCCTTATCACACAGTCGCCCGTCCTCTTTCCGTGCGGATTCGGATTGTATTCTTTGTACATTCCCTCACACCTCTTTCTCTTGTTCTGATAAAATTCTACATCCAAATTCGTTTTAATGTAGCTCAACTAAAACTCAACAAAAGCTCAAAAAAGCATCAAAAAAGCGCAAAAAAAAGAAGTGCTCACATTTCTGTGAACACCTCTTCAATGCAATTATTATTTGGTTTTACCGAAGTAATCTTCTTTGTAATCCGCTCGGATTTCTGATTTAATTTTGCTTATAAGTTCTTTGTAATACAAAACATCAGCATCGTCTTGAGTCATTTCCCCTGAACGCACCTTGTTTGCAAGGCTTCTTTTATAGGCGTTGGTAGCTGTCACGCCTGCGTTTATGTACTTTGTCATATTAGATGAGGAAGACTTTATTTTTGAAGCTTTTGCCTTGTCAAAGTTATTACCGAACACAGCCAAAGCTACATATTCGCTTGCATCGTTCATACTCTTCATCATCCCCGAATAGTCGTGGTAACTCATCGGCTTTTTTTCTTTGATGCCGTCCGATGTTTGCTGAAGGATATAAGACTCGGCTTTGGTGTAGAACAAGTCGTCATTCTGTGTCTTGTCGTACATTTCCGCAATAAGCTCTTCACCCCTTGAAAGAGTTCCATCGTATTTTTCGGCTCGTTTCTCAAGGTCTTTCTCAAAGCCTTCTGCATTCTTCTTGTCGCCATCGGCTATAGCCTTTTGCGCTTGCTCAATGAAGTTATTCTTCTGTTTCCAATAAACATAGGTAACTCCGTTCACTCCCGTGGGATTTCCTTTGTTGATGCTGTTTGCTTCATCCTCTTTTGACTTTACTATCTGTATTGCAGTTGCTTCGGCAGAGCTTTCTGCATTGCCTTTTACCACATCAAGCATAGCATATTTGGTTTCATCGAGTGCTTGTTTATATACATTCATAACAATACTCGATTTTTCTGAATCGGTCATCTCGGAATAAACGGTATCCTGATTTTTGAGGACGATTTCGTCATTGAAAAGCCTTGACAGCATATCAAATCGTCTTTCACCAAGCATAACAGCTGCATCCTTGTACTGTTCGGCATTCATGTAGTAAGTGTTTCCGCTGATTGTAATATCCTCATACATCTTCTTCGGGAACACATCTCCGTTGCCCGTGCTTTCGTAAAGTCTCAAAATCTCGTTATCAACATCTGTGTAATTGTCCTCGGAGTAATAACCGGGAGATATAAGATTCTCTGCAAGTCTCTCACCGACACCGCCATAGTTTTCAATTCTACCCCAAAGGTCAACAGATGCTTGATAATTGCCTACCTCGAAGGGGAGCTTTGAAGCAATCGAGCCGTACAGTTCCTGAACAAATTCGGGAGTTTCGCTGTTCTTGTTGATAAAGTAATAATTCTTCTTTTGGGGAGAAGCTATTCTCTTTATCTTACCACCGAGAGTAGGGAAATGTTGTAAAATAAAGTTTGAGAGTATGCTTTCGATTGCGGCTGTAGGAGCACCATTGTCGGAATAGTTGTCCGACTCAAGGAAGTCACGCAAGCCGTCAAGCATCGAAAGACCGATAACAGGCTCGGTAATAGCACCTATTGAGTCAGCAAAGGCTTTAAAGTTCAATCCTTCTTCCTCGATAGTCTTATAGAACTGTGCACCGACAAGGAACGGTATCGAAGCAGGCGTAGCCCAATCCATCGTGTATGACTTTCCATCACGGAAATTGATAGCATAGCTCTGCTCGCCTACAAGCTTGTCGAAGCGTTTTTTGTCTTTGTCCTCGTCATCGCCTGCGGAAACAACTCCTGCTCTTGCGAGTACGGCACCGAGAATGAAAAGCCCTGTGCCCGTGAATGTCCTTGCAACATCGGCAATAATATCATTACCCGACACAGCTTTGCCTCTTGACTTCTCAACAACATCATAAGCGGTTTTGAATACACCGAGAGGAGAGGTTTCAAGCGATTGCTTTGTGATATTCATAGGAGTCTTGGTGAACGGGAACAATCCGCCAAGAGCAATGCCGCCTACCTTTTCACCGAGATTGCCCTTCATAAGTTTAGCCCTTGTTCTCGATATTGCTTCAGCAAGTGCATTCGCCTCACGGAATGTAGCTCTCTTTGCTTCCTTGATAGCAAGCTCTCTTATCTTTGAAAGCTCCTCGGAGGAAATGTTATCCACATCGAGTTTTCTTGCTGTAATAATTTTCTTTAATGCAGACCTGTAACTTACTCCAAGGAAAAGCTCATCTTCCTTTTCAAGCGCCCAAGAGTTAAACTTGTTTAGCATCTCGGGAGCAAATCCGAGTGCGTTACCGACAACCTTTGTTACCTTCCCTGCGTTTTTTGTAGGACGAAGTATTCTTCTGTATTTGTCTATGTCGGAAACGATATTGCCGTATTTACCTTCGCCCGAAGTAAGCATATCCTTCATGAGTTCCCAATCGTTCTTGGCAAATTCTGCGGTTTTTTTGTCAGCCCACTTCAAGGTCTTTGTTCTGTCCTCTTGTTTTATAAATATGGGCTGAATTGCTCCTTCGATAGTGTTATTTATCTTTGTAACAATAAGGTTGAGTATGTTGCCCGCAAAGTTTCTCATATGCGTTGTGGGATTAAACAGCATAGACAAATAACGCCAAGCATCCTCCTTCTCCCAAAATGTAGACGGAATCTGCTCACCTATATCTTTGCAAAGCTCCTTGTAAAGTTCCTCTCGCTTTGCCGCATCCTTTTCAGCAAAGTATCTGTTCGCAAGGTCTTCGTCAATCTTAACCTTCTTGGCTCTTTTTTCTCCGAACTTTGCAACAAGCTCGTCATTGATTTTGTCAATAGACCTTTCAAGATAGTAAAGCGTTCCATCGGGAGACATCTTCTTAAGCATACTCATTGCCTGAATAGCCTGACCTGCTATAGTTGCTTCGGCAGAAATGTCAGCAAGAATTTTCTCGGCATTCTTAAAGTCACCATTCTGTGCACATTGATTGTAAAGCTCGATGCCAAACGCAAAGTTTTCCTTACTTATAGCACCACCCGAATGAGCAATAAAATCCCAATGACGAAGTGCATCCTCAAAGCCGTGATACTCAATAAGTTCCTTTGCTTTTTGTTCTGCCTTTTCATCGGTGAATCTCTCATAAGTAAACTTGCCGTCAAGAATGTCCTTTTGGAATTCCGAAACAAACTCTTCAGGAGTAAGACCCGACTCGATTGCAGACCTTGCAGTACGGCTTACATACTTGTTATCGCTTATCCTCTTGGGAACTTTAACATCCCTCGCAGGATTCATACCCTTCGGAATAGCACCGTACTTTTCAATCTTCTCGTTCCAAGCATCCTCAAGACTCATATTACCGTTGTCGGAAAGTGCCCACCTTATGTCCCCCTTCTCCGAAAATCTTTCCGAAATGGGGATAACATTACCTTCATCATCGTAGGTCACGGGGTCAGCAGACTTCATTTGTTCCGCAGGATTGAGGAAAATGTAAACTGTCGCAGGCTTTGTCTGCCTCTTGTGTCCTTGCCCGCCATCGTCAAGCAAGTTAGTTATTTTAATACCATCGTACCCTTGTTCTTTTGCGAGCTTGGCTACATCTCTTGTTTTTAGTTTTCCGCCATCTGCTGTCCAAATGTTGTCCCATCTGTCACCCATTGCATCAATTTCAAGGAATCCGTCTGTCTTGCCGTACATTTCGTATATGCCTTTGTTGCCACGAGGAGAATGTAGTGTGGAAAGGTCAGCTCTGATGCCTATCTCGTAGTCTGACCACTCTTCCCTAAGCTTGATGCCTTCGTCTGTGTCAATGTGCTCCTCCCACGAATAAGCCTTGCCGTGCTTATGTTCTGTATATCGCTTAACAAAATCACGATACGCACGCTCAAATGCTTCGTGCGTTTTTATCTCCTCGGAAAAGCCCGTTTCTCCGTTTTCTATACTACGGATACGGTCGGCTATTATTCCCGAAATGCCGAGCACATCGTCTTGAGATTTTTCACCCAATTTCTTGTTGATAAATTCAAGCATTCTGTCTCGTTTTGCAGAAACATTATTGACCGTTTTGGTATATTCATTTTTTTCTGCCTGCCCTTGCTTGGTGGTATCTGCTTCACCCTTTTTGCCAATTTTTCTGACTTCGGTGTCTACCTTTGTTGAATTGCTGACATAAGTCCTTGCAACTTCAAGGTCATCCGTAGCAAAGAAAGATATTCCGTCATCGGATTTTGCTACATCTATTGTAGTAAATCCAAAATTATTCGTGCCGTGATAGAATCTTACGGGCTTACCATTCTTGCCAACATCACAGCCCCATTCGATGGCGGCTTCGTCCACAATCTCCTGAAGCTTTGCCTTGTTCTGTTCGGGATTCTTTGCAATTTCGAGGTATTCGGTGTCAAGCTTATTGTTGCCGGGAAGGGAGTAACGAACACCGCTCTTTGTCTCCGTAGTAAACAATCCTCTTGCCACATCAGCATACCTCTGCGACAAAGGAAGAGCATCGTGCAGGTACATATCCGTACCCTTTCGGTATTCACCGAATCTTTGCCCCTTCAATGACATAAATTCGATAGGCTTTGTGTGATGTCTGTCATCATTAAGAGCATCAATAACGACAGCAACCTTGTCAACACCTGCTTTTTGCAATGCAAGCATTCTGTGTCTGCCTTCGTGACCGACAATTTCTCCCGTTTCAAAGTCAACGGTTAAGTGAATAGGCTGTTCTTGGTTTCGGAGCTTCTCAAGGTCGAGTGTTCCTGCTTCTTCCTTTAACTGCTGTCTGCTCTCACTTGAAGTTGTGGTAGCATAAACAAAGTCTGTCGGCTCTACCCAAGTAATATATGATTTCGCATAGTCAATCACATCGCTTGAAGAGGATGCCTTAAGCTCTCTTTCCATCCTTTCGGAAGTATAAGAAGCATATCCGTCAAGATATTTCGATGCCATTGCTCTTGTTTTTAGACCATCTATAACAGTTTTTGCATTTTCGATTTCGGTTTCTGTGAGACCTTCTTTGTTGAAGGAAGAGAGTGCATAACGCACATTTTCGTATTTTGAGTCACCGCTTTTTGCCATTCCAAAACGAGAAAGAACATCATTCGACAAAACATCCGGAAAATAATCCTTGACAAATGAAAGAACTTCTGATATACTAATATTAGAATCGGTGAGTGAATACTCTGCATTTTGTGCAGATGTATGTCCTCGGGTGCTATGCACAGCCGATTCTTCTTTTTTTGCATTGACAGAATAGAGTACTTCAGATACACTCAAGTCCACAAGCTCCGGAATTTTTCCTTCGACATCATTGACAATTAACAAAACCGCATATTTTGCTCCGGTTTCGTCAGAAGCAATGGCAACCATTGGATAACTCTTGTTTACATAAGCTACATTGCTGCGGCTCGACATCTCATTAACACTTACAGCATTCTGCAAAAGCTCACCGATTTTCCCCGAAACAACAGCAACATTGGTACGTCTGTCAAGTCCATGCCCTATCGCAGAAGGTCTGACAGCTATTTTTTTGCTCGTATACTTATTTTCAACCAAAGCAAGACTGCTGTTTGCCTTTTCTCCGACAGAAAACGCATTGTTCATTGCATCGAACTTAACTTTTGCCCTGTCAAGCTTACCGTCTTCCTTTTTCGGAATTTTATCCGATACTTTTGTAACCTCCATATCCGGCAAAGAGATAAGAGCATCATAAGTAAACTTATCCCCCTCATTGTCAACCTTATCCACCCCCTGAAGCGCATACTTCTTATCCCCTTCGTGTACTCTATTCTTCTTCCTATTAGCCGCAATCTCTTCGGGATTATATCCATCCTGTCTACCATACTCAACCTCGTTAGCCTTTTTACCTGCAAGAACATCCCTCGCAACAGTCTTGACTTCTCCCTCTACATCGACACCTTCCTTGTACCAACCGCCTTCATAGCCGCCCTTGTCAATGAATTTTTGGAATGAGTCTTTTGCCGCATCAAGATTGTATTCGGGCTTCAAAGGAGAGGATTCGTCTGCCGAAAGCCTTGTCTCGTTAACAAGCTTCATATACCAAGCCTCACCTGCAAATCTCACAAAACGAGGAGAAAGTCCTCTGCTCTCGCAAAGGGAAAGATATGTATCCTTGTTATTCTTATGCTCGCTCGGATAAATATTCTTGCTGACTTTCTTCCTTGCATTTTCGCTTGAAAGGTTAAGGCTGTCAACATATGCATCCCAAAGATTCTTATCAGCTATCGTGTCACCCGACTCACTTGTGTAATTAAGCCACTTGTAATACTCGGCAACATCCGTACCCGTTCTTACAATGTGGAACGGAATTATAACATCCGACCATTCCTGCTCGCCTGCCCATCTCAAAGCCTCATCATTGGTAACTGTCGCAACTATACCCACATTCGGATATTTCTTACGAAGCTCAACAGCCTTTTCAAAATTCGCAGATTGCTTTTCATCAATAAAGAAGTTCCCGTTTGCATCCTGATTGACAAATACGGAGACATTGATGTTCATTCCCGTAGAAGCAAATATCTCAACAAAATCGGTGTCTTTTGTGTATGCCAAGCCTTTAAGACCACGAATTGAAGCATCCGTTATCTGCTGCATATTCTCTACGATAAATGCCGCAGAGTAATCGCTGAAGGAATACCATCTCAAGCCATAATGTTCGTTAAGGTTTTTAACCACTCTGTCCCCGAGCTTCAGAATCTCATCACGATATGCAACATAGTTTTTCTGAATCTTTGACCACGAAGCACTCTGTGCATATTTTCTCGCATCCGCAAGCTGTTCTGCAAGAATACCACCCTTTGCCTTAATGTCACTCTGACGTTCTTCCGTAGCAATGTCCGCAAGGGATAAAAGCTGTGTGCCGTTGTCAACAGCCGAAATCCACTTGTCGAATCTCGACTTCATTTCCTTTGTGTCTTTTCTGCCGCGAAGGAATTCTTCATATAACTTCTTTATGCTTTCGGCACTCTTGTCGCTGTTGTTATACTTCGCAATTACAGTATCCCTTTCGGTCATATAACGAAGAAGCATATCATTGAATGCTTTTCTGTCAAGTGATACATAACAGTACAAACATTGAGGCTCTGTGGCTATGTCGTAAAGCTTCTGCGACACAAGGAAAGATTCCATCTGTGTCAAAGGTCTTCCTATCTCTTCCTGCACCTTGTCAACAAATTCGTTGTACGCAAGCGTTCTTACACAAATTGTGGTATTCTCAACCGAGCGGTCGTAAGAGCCGTTCTTTGTAAGCACCTTGCCGATTTTATCTTCGGGAAGAATCTCGGAATACTTCATCATCACATCAACCATAGCTCGGGTTACTTCTTGAGCATCCTTAAGCTCAGCCTCTGTAATGCTTGACTTGTTATTGCGAATATATTCCAATTCTCCTTTTGCAATATCATCGTTGTGAGTTAGAGAATATCTTGTATCAAGTTCGTTGCTTGTGATTCTTTCTGCATCAATTTCCGCAAGTGCTTTTTTTGTATTTGTATCGGCTGTTTTTTCTGCAGAATCCTTTCCGTCAACCTTACCCTTAATAGCCCCTTCAAAGTCCCTAATAACCTTATCAAACTCATTGACAAACGCATCCTTCGAGTTGAACGCTTTCTTTATGCCGTTTGCCATCTTTCTAAGGAACGAAAGAATAATATTTGCATCATTAGTTTCAAGCTTTCCTGCAAACATTTCAAGAAGCTCCGTGCTACCCATAGTCTCGCACATAAGGTCAGCCGCTATCTCGCTCTCAATATACTCATTTGAAAGTGTTCTCGGTTTTCTTCCTTCTGACTCGGCAATAGCATTTTCGTGACTCTGATAACGCTCTCTGTATGCCTCATACTGTTTCTCATTGTATATGCCCATTTCGGCAAACACCTTGAGAGCTCTCTGTGCAATGCCCGGTGCTTTAGATTCCGCTTCGTGGAAAAGCTCGTGAGAAAGTACCCAAAACGCGCTCTGTTCACCCGAAAGCATCGAGCCGTTAAGAGTAATGGTTGTCTTTCCGCCTTTTGCTGTCCAATCCCCTCGAACAGCACCATCGGAGTTATCGTAATAAACAGATATTGAAACGTCAACGCCCGAAGCCTTAAATGCCTTTTCTATGCTCTTTGCATACACTTCAACAGCATAGTTTCTGTTATCGTTGCTGAACTCATTACTCTCAAACATATCCGCAACAGATACGGCAGAGTTTTCGCCCTTAATCACATTACCAAGATACTCAAGTGCTTCAAGAGTTGAGTTATCTCCTCTTGCTTTTGCTGTTGCTATCTCTGTAGAAATGCCGTTGATTACTTTCTGAATAACGGAGCCTCCACCCGAAATGGAAGTTGCAAATCTTCTGAAAAGCGATTTCGCTCTTGAACGAACAAGGCTTTCCGCTGTGATACCGAGCTTCTTTGCCATATTTCCGATTGCTCTGTATCTCTGTTCCTCGTTCTTGAAGTCGTAGTCGGAATACTTCTGTGCGGCTTGCTGAAGTGCCTTGTTGTTGCTTTCCTTTGCTTTTTTGATAACCTCATTGGTGTAATCCGCCTCGGAAACAGCCTTGCCTACAGCAAGAGTATCACCCTTTACCGCTTTGGCAACGGAGGTTGTATTCGTTTTAACAGAGCCACCTATTTTTTGGTCTCTTATTACCTGATCGATTTTTTCCTTGCCGACACTTTCGATTTTTGTTGTAGCATTTGTTACGGCTTCTTCAATCGTATTACCACTTCCGAATTCAAGCCCGCTCGACTTTTCAACGATGCTGAAGGTTTTCTTGCCATCTATGTTATTTTCTGCGGCATAAAGGTCATATCCGAAATCATTGTCGATATGAACGCCCTTGCTTTTTACAAGCTTGTTCTTATATCTGCGGATAATATCAACCTCGTTTGACCTCTTCACGACTTCCGTTGTGTTTGCTTCCTTTACCTCATTGTTTGCATCAAGGATGGCTTCATTTATGGTGCTTTCCATATCACCGTTTTGTTCCGCACCTTCTTCGCTCTGCATAGGAACTTTTACATCTATGCTTTCTGTTTCTCCGACATCAATTTTTTCATCGGCAGAGTCATTGAGTATTCCCGAAAAGAGCATCTGAACATCAAATCCGTCAAGACCTTCTCCACTCGCAACAGCCTTTTCTATTTCAAGTGCAATCTTCTTTGTTTCGGGGTTGGTGCTTTCCTTACCGAGTCTCACAAGCTCATTGATATTGATACCGCCTGCAATGAGCTTTTCACCGTCTCTTCTCACATCGGCTTCGCTGATTCCTGCGTAGTTGAAAAGACCTCTCGCTCCACCGAGAGCCATACCGCTTATATAAGAAACAACAGCCGTGTTGAGACCATTCTTTATAAGGATTTGCATCATACCCGAGCCTACATCAACAGCCTTGCCGTCAACAACAAGTTTTCTCGCCTGCTGATACAGTTCGCTTTCTTCTCCGTTGAGGGCATAGTCGGAAATGTATCTTACGGCATCGTTTGTGAGTTCTCCGAGTACCTCGTTAGAACCTGAAAGTCTTGCCGCCTTCACCATTCTCTTGAAGTGGTTAGGGTTAAATCTCGTCATATCGAGAGCCTTGTTAAGCGCTCCTAATTCGATTTTTTCTGTTAAGCCCTCGGAGAATGCCGTAACAGTAGACATTATAGCGTTCTTTGTCGGGTCTGAATAAGCATCGACTCCGCTCTTGTATTCCGTAGCGAAGCTCTGTGCAAACATCATTGCCGCACCGCCAAACACACCAAGCGGAGACCTTGCAAGGTTTTCGGCAATACTGTTCGTAAGCCCGTATATACCGCTGCCCCAAGCCTCTGCATTTTTTCTGTCCATACCGAGGAATTCAAGCACATCTGCGTTCTGCGCTGTACCAATTTCCGCTCTGCCCTTGTCAACGCCCGATTTTACCGAAGAGAGCTGTCCGTATCCTAAATGAGTCTTGTATGTAGGAAGCTCCGACTTCTCGATATTTGAGACTATCGCAGAGCCTATGGATTCACCCGCACTCGGAAGTGAAAGAGCATACGAAGCCATAAAGCCTCCAACACCTGCACCAACCTTGTCTAAGAAACTTCCGTTTTCTACAATGTTGTTGTACCATTTCGCAACAGCTTCTTCTGCTCCGAAATTAAAACGGGGTTTCAAAATTCCGAGGTAATACGACTCCCACGAATTATCGCCTGCGTTGTACATAATACCAAGGCGTACCAAGTCTGTGTTGGTAAGCTTCGCTGTCGGGCTTATTCGACCAACCGCTTTCTGCAAGTCGTTGATATCGCATTCGCCTTTTTCGGCTTTTTTATACAACTCATCATTTGTGTAATTGGTAGCAACCGCAGAAGTGCTTTCACCGTAATTATATGCATCAAGGTTTGAAAGTTCTTCGTAATTTCTTTTGATGACATCCTTTACGATTTCCGAAATAGTCTTGTTATCGGGAAGCTCGCCTTCTCCGTCATACCAAGCCTTTCCGTACTTATCTTTGTACTTTGCAAGTTCCCACTCCCTTGTGACATAGTAATCAGTTTCGGCTTTCTTACTTTCCGCTTCGGAGCGTATCATTTCAAGCTCGGCTTTTCTCTTGATAGCCGCTTCCTCTTCGGGAGTATAAGTATATCCGTAAGTTACATTTGCTCTTACGCCCTTTTGGTCAACGTTTCCGAGATTCATCGAAGAGCTTCTTTTCTGATTTGCATTGTTTACGATGGAAGAAACCGCTTCGTACTCAGCCTGAAGTTCGGGAGTCCAAATCGAGTCATACATAATATTCGAGAGCTTTGCTGACTCTTTCTCAATCTCATCCTCGGAGAGCATTCCTGCGTACATGGTGATTAATCCAACCCCGTTTTCCTTGAAGAACTTCGGTGCTTTGGTTGCCATCGATTCAAGGTCTGCAAAAGCAGATTGTCGAGCCTTGTTTCCACCGCTTTCCTTTCCGAAAGAATCGACATTGTGATAGAACGACCTTGTTGTCTCAACCCCGGTTGCATAATCGTCATCACCCATCTTTATCTGCTCATCGATATAACCCTTATTCTTGTTATAGTCCCTCGGTGAAAGCGATTTGTACTGATTGGTGTATTCTGTAGCCCGTTCATCATACACCGCAAGTTCTTCCGCTGTAGCACCATTCTTCTGAGCTTCTCTTCTGTCCTCGGAATTTGTCTTGATTAAGCCGAGAAGGTTGTTCTGCTTCTGCTGAAAGCCTGCCTGAGCCGCAGTTGTTGTTTTGGTATTGCCACTCGCATCCGTGACAGTAACCTCTCTTTCGGGGTTGACGGGTCCCATTCCAAGTGCAATTGCGTGACCGGGTTTGTTTCTGTTCTCCCATTCCTGACGACCCTCATCGAGAATTGTGTCAGTATACGCAACCTTTGCCTTGCTACGGGATTCCTCTTTTTCTTTTTCTTCTTTGGTTTTTTCTTTCTTCGTAGTAGGCTTGATGTACTCCTCTTTGGTGTACTTCGCTTCGAGTTCCTCTTTAGTGGAGTTCATCATATCTTTGATTACGGGGTTTTTCTTTTTGAAAGCCATAATTGCCCTCCTTATTTAATCGACTCCGAGAAATATAAGCTCAATGATTTCTGCATCCCTCGGACTTATCTGTCTCAACTTCTTTACCTCGTCAAGTGCGGTCATTTCAATTTCGGAATATGAGCCTGCATCATACAATGCCTGAAGCTGAGCGTAAGCATCAATACCTGCCTGAGTGGTCAATCCAAGAGCAGAAGGTGTATGCCCATACGGATTGCTACCTCCATCGGTAAGCTTGTCAAGAGCATCGATTTCCGCATCTGTAAGAGTTGCCTGCGGAATAACACCTTCGTAACCGAGTTCCTTTTTCATCTCGTCCACGGTATAATTTGTGCCATAATAGTAATTATATGCACCTACGGTTGTAGCGTTAATCTCGCCCTTTTCAAAAGCTTTTTCTACGGCGCTTATAGTCAGCGTGGGTTTATAGGGCGGAACGCCCGTGTTGCTCGACTTCTTCGCCTTTGCCTGAATTTCCGCAATCTTTTCCTGCGAAATATACCCATTCATCGTAAGCTCTGCGTTGATTTCCGCAATCACCTGCTCAACATCATATCCGTATTTCTGTGCATCTGCCTCAAGCTGTGCTATGTCGTAATTGGTAAGATTGGTGTGCTTTACCCCTTCAAGGTCAGCATTGTAGCCGTAAACCTGCGTAGCGTTGTTGGCTGTGTTCATACGCTCTTCCGTAGCGAGAGCATCCTGCTTGTAATCGTAGTCTCCAAAATTGTTTGCATTTGTGATAAGCTGATTTCCCCAAGTTCCGAGGAAGTCCGTCATACCCTTTGCATAGCCTTCTCGCATCCTCTGTATAGCGTTTTCGCCTGCAAGCTGATATGCAAGGTTTGTCGCATTCTTGTTATGTTCCGAGAAACTGTCGAAATTACCGCCATTATCAGCCGCCGAGCCTGCCGCCGCTTGCTCACCCTTCGCACCACCATATGCCACAAATTTATCGCTGATATGCTTTCCGTAATCCGGGTCGAAATACATAGTGTTCATATTTCCGCTGTAGTCGTTCTTGTAATCGACAAGCTCTTCGTTTGCTCCCACATACATTTCCGTAGGATTTGTCGGTGCTTTACTATTTCGCCAATCAAGTGCTTCCTGATAGGACAGATTGCGAAGCATTGTAGCCGTTGCCGGGTCAACAGCAGAAAGCTCGTCATAAAGAGCAGATGCGGCTGTTTCATACTGTTTGAAATCGCCACCATTGGCTTTTACCTTCTCATAGCCGTGCTTGTTCGCAAGGATTTCGTCTGTGATGGTCTTTGCATCCCTTGCTACACCATATTCCTTGAGAAGGTCTCTCGTCTGCTGTGCATTGCTGTTTTTGAGTGTCTTACGAAGGTCGGGACTGTAAGCACCGATAATATCATACTTGCCCGTTGCCGACTGACCGTACCTATCACGTTCCGATACATTTCCTACCGAATCGTTGTATTCGTACTCGTTCTTGTCGCTCGCAAGCCCTTTCATCGCATCATAGACTTCCTGCGATACCCAATTTTTTGCCATAATAATTTCCTCCTGTAAAAAATAAATTATTTATAACCTATAAAAATCCTACCACAAAAATCGCACTTTTCATTTACATTTTAAAACAAAAAAAGAGGACGGAAATTACCGCCCTCAAAACTGTTCAATTTTTCGAGATGTACCGAGCAATCTTCTTTCCTATTCGTGAACGTCTGCGCTTAAGTGTAGATACCGAGATGCTCAATTCCTCTGCAATATCCACACAAGCCCAACCTCTCCGTAGGTAAGGAACAATCTCAAGCTCATCGTCCGTAAAGCCGCAGTTTTCGATAAAAGCTTCCCACTCATCCTTGTAGAATCGCATTATCACACAATTACGCCTTCTTTCCCTTTTAATGTGTTATTAAAAATACAACAATCAAAAATGCATTTACCGCAAGAGAAGTCCCACACAGTATTCGCAATCGATTGTTAGCCTTGATGAGTTCTTTTGAAAGCACCCATTCGGGTGAATGGTCTGTTTCGGCACAAGCCGCTCTTTTTCTTTTACACTCGATACAATTTGCCATAAGCCCTCCGCTGTTATTTTAAAATCAATTCAAAGAATGCCACAACAAGTGAGCCTATACTCGCAGATGCCACCGCCCACATAAGCTTTTTAACCGTTGCGAAATCGTGAGAAATAAGCTCGATTCTTTTGTCATCATTTGCAAGCTTCTTCTTGTTTTCGTCCTGAATATCGTTACAATCCACGATTCTTACATATTCTTTGTCAAATTCCTTTCGGATTACCTGAATGTCCTCAAGTGTTATCGCCATTGCCTGCTACCTCCTCTTCTTCGAGGTCGGCAACGACATTGTCAAGCACATCCTGCGATAGTTTTATGGTGTTCTGCACGGCTTTGCCATCTACATACCCTTCTGCAACGATATACGCCACGATAGAGGTAATTACGGCACTTGCCCCCTCAATGATATTGCCCGATACAATAAGGGCTATTCCTGTCAATATGCCTGCTACAGAGGCAAGGAATTTTCTTGATGTAAATTTGTTCACGGTAAATCCTCGCTTTCATTTGTTTCTCTTTTCTTTTTTATAATGTCAGAGCCGAATACTTGTCGCAATGCCACGATAAGCAATTCACCGCCCCAAAATCCGATAAGCACCGCAAGTACATCACTCGGTATCGGGATTCGTAATATCCAATACTCGATAAGGGTTATCAAAGTCATAAACAAACCAACCGAGATGGACACCGAAATGATGATGTTAGCAAATATGCTGATTTTTTTCTTGACCTTTTTAGCCATTCTCATTGACCACCTTTCGGATAATCCAATACAACGACATAAACTCGGCATCATCCTTTGCCTTGTCAAGAGCCTTTACAGCCCTTTCAGGCTCATTTATCTCGACCTTAAGTTTGCCATTCATAAGCTGCCAAACGATGTCATTTCCCGTCTGTAGCTCTTTCTTCGTAGGCTCGGAAACATACTCACCAACTTTGGTCGGTATAACGAACACAGTCGATGGATTTATTGATGTAGATGTACCCTTGTACCGCACTTCAAAATGCGTATGCAACCCCGTTGACTTGCCCGTGCTACCCATCACACCGAGCTTTTGACCTTTTGTGACCTTTTGCCCCTTCGTAACAGCCCTCGACTTTAGATGGCACATAAATACACTATACTTTCCATCTGCCGTGTCAAGCCTTATGTAGTTGCCCCATTCAGCCGTAGCACCAACATACACCCTTGTGCTTGTACCGATAACACCATCGCAAGGCGCATATACCGTCTTATCGTCAATTCCGACAAGGTCAACGCCTTTATGAAATTCAGGCTTGCCGTTTAAAATTCGATTACCGTAAGGCGAAGTGATTTTGTATTTTCCTTTAAAACAAGCCATACTTTGCCTCCTTAAAGCTTTACCCACTTATTGTTAAAACGGACATATGAGTCATTGTCCTTCGGCTCGCCATCTGTTCTGTATACCTCAACCGTACTATTATAAGGAATGGTATAGTTCACGTCCTGCTCGGTACAATTCACACTCATTTCAAAGCCATCGGGACCTGCGCTTGCCACGCCGCATTCTTTAAATATAAATTCTCTGTTTCCGATAATAAACTTATATGTGAAAGCATAATGCCTCTGCACATCATCATAAAGAAAGTTTGCAATACTTGACCAACCGTAAAAATATATTGTATGTTCGGTGATAACACTGCCGCTTGCATCAAAGAATTCACCCACATTTGTCCACGGAGAAAGAGAATATACATCTCCATCGTTAGCTGTTTCGGAAAGCGCACTTACTTCGCCCATAAACTTCATTACGCATCCTTCTCCTGCAAGTCCCGCATCACCATCACTACCATTGAGGTTGGCAATAACTGTTATAACATCGTAGGTTACCATAATTGTTTCGCCGTGTTCCGTGGTAGAATAACTTGCCGTTGAATGGTTAAGCATCAAACCGCTGCCTCCATCGAAAAGCAAGTCTCCTTCAACAAAACCTTTAGGCATAGTAAAATCAAGGTATATCCCTGCACCACGCTGATAATTACTGTATCTAACGCCCACGGGATTCACCTTTGAAAGACCGAAATTAACTGTATGAATTGTTGTGCCGTTCTCTCCGTTCTTGCCATCCTTACCCTTAATATCCGCAAAGCATCTCACCGTGATAAAACGAACAACACCGTACTCCTTTATCATTCCCTCAATTATAAGCATTTTCCCGTCTTCGGAAAGGAAGTAATCGCCCACTCTCCAAGAGTCAATGCCGGGAATAGTCTGCCCATAAAAATCTTCCAACCCACTGAGGCTTCCGATTTCGTATGTTCTACCGACTTCAGCACCATAACCCTCGAACGGGAATTCAAATATCCTTGTTCCGTCATTGCCCTTCTGTGCGATAAGAAGCCAAGATTCACCATCCGTAGGATTCATCCCCATTGCACTATCAGCCGTCAGCACATAGCTTGAGCCTTCGTAGGATACCTTGTTGCCCTTGACATACTTCTTTGAAGGGTTATACTCCTCAAATACAAGGTAATTTCTCATTTCCGTCATACGCTTCTCATATGCATCTGCATTTTCGGAAACAAACTCTCTGCCCGTGAATTTGCCGTGAGACAGCACATTAATCTTTATGGTACTTGAAGTAATCTGTCTCTTAATCTCCTCGCCCTCAAGCTCATATGCACGAAGATAAACGCTCCACACACCGGGTGCAAGAGCAAGATTGTCCTCGGCTTTGATTTTGCCACCTATGAGGATAATGCTGTTGATTGCCGCACCGCACTTGAAGTATGCCGTCACTTCGGGGAACGACTTCCAATCATCCGAAAGGTCAAATTCCGCTTCAAGATACCTTATTGTATCGCCAACAATGACATCACCGCCATCAAGATAAAAAAGCTCCTGACCATCGGTTTTGAATTTCAGCATAATACCACTCCTTCCTTTATGTTATAGAATTTAATTTAGTTACAATATCGTTAAAGAAATCTGCCGTAATGGGCTGATTGCTTGCCACTTCGGACACGGATGCCCCCATAGACTTCAACGCCCTCACAGCCTCGTTTATAATACTTGCGGATATAACCTTGCCCTCGGAAAGTCCGTGATTACCGCCCACAACAGCACCTTGAGGAAGTCCTGCACTTACAGCCTTTGTGAAAGATACCGTACTTTTTCCCTTGTATTTTAAAAATTCGTTTATCTTATTCGTGAAAGCATTCCACTCCGAAGCGGAAACCCTTAAGGGCTGACCGACTTCTTTGGCAATAGCCCACTTGAAAGAGGTCGGCTTGCCGTTTGTAAGCTCAATTAAATATCTTGCTGTTGTATGAATGCTTCCATCATACTCTCGCTCAATATTAAAATACACTTCGTATACTATATCGGGAAGAAGTTTAATGTTAAGCTCGCCATCAAAACCGCCTATTACCGAGTCAAAGCCCAAGTCATCCGCAAAAACCTCCCCGGTATCGGGATTTTCAACCACAACCTGAAGCATTGAATAACTTATAGCAGAATTAAAATTTTCCGCATTGAGATACAAATAACCATCGTTGTCAACTATAAGTGTAATTTCAACCCACTCACTATCAACATATTCTGTGAATTTATAATTAGCCATTCAAATTTACCTCACTCAAATACGGCATAAAGACCCGTGACCTTTGCATCGGAGAAGTCAATCTCGCAGCCATCCTGAAATGTGACATCGTAATCTGTGTCGCTCTTAACATCAAAATGCGTAAATACAATAGGGGAGGAAACGTAAACATAACCATATCCGCTATATTCGTTTGTGGACGAAGGACCTCTCCACATACCCGCACCTATGGAAATGTTTTCAGAAGATTGTTTTTCCGAAGATGCATATGTGAGGATTTTCATAGCACGACCCATTTCGGATGCGATAAGCATTCTGTTTTTTGCTTCGTTGTTTCCGCTACCCGTGGAGTCAAAGCTTATAAATCCTGCAACATTATCCTCGTTTCCATCGCAAACATACAACGCAGAGCCTTTATCTGCTCCCTTGCCCGTCACATAAATGTTGCCGTTTTGATATGTGTTGCCGTCTATTTTTACATTTCCGCCAAGAAAAAAGCCGTCTGACGTCTGCCTGAAAGAACTTGAAATGCTGTTCTTGTCAACCATCTCCCACTTATTAAGCAAAGACGAATATCGGTAATTATTTCCGTTCCAAGAAACCAAACTACCTTTATATTTTTCATAATATTCGGGATTGGTAATAGGATTGCCGTCTGTACCTATAAGCACTTCGTTGTAAACAGTTCCGACTTCCATTTCAATCTTCTCTGCAGTCTGCTCAATCTTAGAATACATATTCCCCTGCTGCACCTTATAGTTAGCAGAAAAATTATCCTCATCAAGATTATTCAGCAAATCCTCATAATGCCGTTTCATAGAAACAAGCTGTTCTTCAAGAAGGGCAATTCCGTCCTCAAGCTTCTTCAGCTTCTTCTCAAGCAATATATCCATAATACCCCTCCTCAAATGTATCTCTTTCCCGAATAGGAGTAAGTAAGGTCAACTCGATAAATGCGGATTTTTCCCTTTCCTTCAAAATATAGCGAATGAAAAAGGCTGTCCGTCTGACGAATTAATGCTCTCATCTTATCGACTCCGTCAAGACTCTGCTTGCCTATAATTCTGCTCCATATACCGCCAATCGAGTCACCCGACAATGTTGCTTCAATGTCGTCTCCCTCTGCGGTCACGGAAATAGAATGCACTCTCTTATCCTCCGAAGAGCCGTTAAGAATAGGTGCGGTCTTGAAATACCAATCAGAACTACCGCCATCAACTTTGCTTTCGGGATAAACAAAAATCTTTCCGCTTGCTCCGACAGAGTAAATGCCCTCATCATTCGCCGCGAAAGAAAGAATGTAATTCGTCCCGTGCGGATTATCTATCGAAGACCAAGCCCCATTCGCAGGACAGTATGTGTAGACAAGCTTTGGGTCAAGATGCTTGTTATACATATATAAAACTCCGTCATAAGCACCGCACACAACACTCTCATCGTATGCAACCTCACCAAGAGCCTCGGAAATCCGCTTCGGATAACCGCCACTATATCTGTATATGCCATCACTTGAAGCAAAATAAAGCACACTATCAAGCTCACATACACTTCGTGCAGACACACAGCCTATAGCCACAATGTCCTGAAGCCTGAAGGGATTCTTGTTGTTGTTTATCTGATGCATATAATCATCCTTGAATACGATAGGATGACCGTCATATGCTGTTATAGCCGTAATATTGCCCGAACTCTGCGTGTTAGCCTGCGTGGTCGTATACCAAGCGTGTGAAGCATCATAGCCACCCGTTGTAAGTCCGTCCTCGTCTGTAGATTCGGGAGTATCAAGCGAATAGTCCTTAAATGTAGAAGCAGAAGAACAAACGACAAGATTACCCTTTGAGCCAAATACTCTTCCGTTCCAAATGGTAAAATGTTCAAACACGGGCGATGTGTCCGTAATGTTTTTTACTGTACTGAATTCCCGTATGCTTATATACTTTCTGTCGGGATAAATCAGCAAATCATATTCGGGTGTCGCATCATAGTACATCTGATTCTCGTTGGGAGAGTACATACAAAATACGCCCATCTCTCGCTTTTCTCCGATGTTTGCGTTTTTCCAAGTTACTGTAGCCTTGATAACTCCGTCTGTGATTTTTACAAGATTGACAGTATTATCACCGTTTTCATTACTACCCTCACACAGAACATACAACGACTTTTCGTATCCAAATATGCCAAATATATTTTCGCTGATGGCATTGGGATTACCGCCACTATCTTCGCCAATAGCAGACTTTGCAACGCCCACCGAAACCACTTCGGGAAACCTCGTCACATCAATATTGACACATTCAACAAGCCCTCTGCTGTCGGGTACTTTCCGAAGGTCAAGACCATTGAAATAAGCCATCTCACTTGTGTACTTCTTCTTGCCACCCTGCGGAATGTAAGCCTGCATATAGCTTCTCGTCTGTTCCTTTTTTGCCATCAGCCAAGCACCTCCGCTTTTGTCTCGGCAATCCACATTCTGAAGTCATCAAGCCTTGTATTGTAGACTCCGTACCACTTCGATGAAAGGTCATCGTCATTTGAGATGTTGTACATATCACCTCTTATTTTCGCTTTGACCATATCAATAAAGTCAAGAGGCACGGGAACATTCCCCTCAAATTCAACGCTGTCCGCATCTTCGGGGATTTCATAAGTAACCACATAGCAAGACTCTCCGTCAAAATTCTTGAGAGTAACCTTGTCCTTTGCAGAAACATACCAACACATTCTGCTTGTGACAAGTGCAAAGGTCAGGTTAACCTTCTCAAGCTCAAAGAAATCCTTACTGTATATTCTGTAAACATCCTCTGCATTGCCGTCAAGGAGAACAACTCCGCTTTCGCTGATGCTCTCATATTCCTGCATCTTTTCATTCTTGATGATGTCTCTGTACAAAGCCTTTATAAGCCCATTGTACGATTGCAGAAGCACATCAGCACTTACATCGGGAGCAATATCCGCTTCACCGTTTATCTGCTCAAACAGAGCCTTTACGGTTATTCCGCTATCAAACATGATTTTCACCTCTCAAACTCGGCTTAACAGCCTTCCCCTTTGACTTGCTTCGCCACACAGCAAGATAAGCCTGCTGACCCTTCTGCACAGCTCCTTCAAGCTTGGAAGCATCACCCATCAGCACTACGATGTAGTCACAGATAGCAGACGAATACTCATCGTACACATCCACCACATCGGTACGCCTTTCAGCACCATCAAAGCTTCCGCTCTCGCCAACCACATAATCACGCCCGAAACGAGTCATAAAAAACTCCACAGCCTGATTGAAGTATTCGCAGAATTTCTGTTCCGAAAGCACCGCACCCGAAAATGCAATTCTTTCATAAATTTTTGTAAGTTTTATCATAGATACCCACCTTCCTCATCCGACAGATTTTTACCCTATTGTACCTGCCACAATTTAATGCTACCACATTTTTCCGCATTTTCATTTACACTTTCGCTTTTTCACAAAAAAAGAAGAAACCCGTGACAAAAGCCACGGGAATCCCCAAAGGAGTTATGTTATGAAGAAACCTTGCAAAAATCAGTTACCGCTGTATGTGCAGTTGGTAATCTTGAAGGAAGCACCGGGATTTTCACAGATTACGTTACCGTAAGATGTGAGAAGTGCTCTGTAATAGTTCTTACCGGGAACAAGAGTAAATGTAGAGCTGTTTTCATTAGCAAAGTCAAAGGGAGTAGATTCGTACTTCCAATCCTTTGTGGAAACGCCCCATACTTCTGTTTCGGGAACGAAGGATTCGTTAACAACCTTTGCGGTCTTGTTGCCGAAGAGAACTTCAAAGCCTGAATGACCGCCCTTGAACTTGAGCTGTTCTGTGATGGTAACATTGTTTTCCTTCATGTACATCTGATATGCGTTGAATGCGGTATCGCCCATCATAATAAGGTCGATATCACCGTTCTTGTCTCTTTCTGCATCACGCATAGCATTTGTGATAAGAACATCGTTGAGACCACCGCCAACAGCCTTTGTTGCATCGTATGTAAGAGGAAGAATCCAAGGATTTTCGGAAACTGCCTTGCCGTAAATGACAGAACCGTTGGTGGCATTCATCACAGCACCAAGACCTGTGATTTCTCTGCCGTAAGAGTTCTGGAGGGTGATCATACCGCCTGCAAAGTTGGAGACTTCAGCATCAACAAAAACTTTATTACCAACTCTGTCAAGAGCTTTAATGCGAACAGCCTTCCTCACAGGAGTAGAAGAAGCATTGTATCCTGCTTCGTAAATATCAACAATCATACCTTCCTTGAGATTCTTCACGCTGTCTACGAGAATATAATTATCTTCTCCACCATTGATATCACAAAGCTTACCGCTACCATCCCCGAAGAGCGCTCTGCCAAGATTCCAATTTGTAGCATCAAAAGCAGAACGAACTTCTCTGTCAAGCGCGTCAATCATAGAAGACTCACTCTTTGAGCCAAGCTTGATTGTCTTGTCGGAGATTTCAATGTTGCAGTAAAGGTTGCGAAGACCGATTTCAAAGTCCTTGTACATCTGAGGACCTGAAATAGGAGTGTCAGAGCCGTCAACGCCGAAGCCTACACCACCGTTAAGACCGAATGTAGCTGCAGCTCTTACTGTGTCGTTTGTAGCATTAGTCTTCTTTATCATCTCAAGGAAGGGAGAAGGCTTAATGCCAATCTGATTTCTGAATGCGGGAAGATACTTGTCCTTAAGTATTTCCTTTACGAGTTCAAGTGTCTGTGCCATAGTTTAAATCATCCTTTCTGATTTGTGTTTTTTGTTTTTTGTTTTTTGTTTTTCGTATAATTAAAAGACTGTGCACATCTTTTACAAAAGGTTATTACTTTCTGCCTCGCAGATAATTGAGAGCACCGCTTCTCGCCATATCAAAGTCGGTAGGCTCTTCGGGAATGTTCAGCCCGACTCTGTTAGAGCCACCACCCGCAACATAGGGAGGAGGATTATCCTGCTTGTTCTGCGCAATGCCCTTGACACGTCTTGCCTCAAGTGCACGCATAAGCTCGGGATTGTTCTCAATCTCGGAAAGCTGTTCATCCATAGACTTCGGAGCAGGTGCGGGAGGGGGATTATTTCTCGCCTTAACCGCATCAACACCCTGTGTGATAAGGTACGCAATCTCATACTGTTTGTTGAGAGGAAGCTGTTTAAGCTCGGGATTCTTCTCGATAATCTGCTCCATCCAAGGCTCTCTGTCCTGAAAACCTGCATACTGATTGTTGCTTCTGTACGCATCCTTGACATTACGCCTCTGTACATCAGCCTCTCTCGCACGGAAGTCATTCACCATAGGTGCAAGCTCTTCCATAATCTTTCCCCTTGTGTACTGCATCGTATCGTCAACAAACTTCTGCGTTGCCTCTCTCTGCTCTTCCTCCGAAGCATACATAATCGAGGAAATATCAAATGTAGGCGGAGTCATAACAGCGGAAACAACCTCCTCGGCTGTGCTTCTGTTAACCGTCTGTGCCTGCTGTGCCATCTGTTGCATCTGCTGTTGCATCATCTGCATCTGCTGCATAAGCTGCTGATTCTGTGCCTGCAACTGCTGATAAATAGCATCATTCTGCGGAGCTACATTCCCCTGAATGGGTGCTTCCGTAGGCGCATTTGCCTCTTCGACAACCGCCTGTTCTTCCGCTACCGCTTCCGTTTCGGGAACAGCTTCCTCCACAGGTGCTTCTTCGGGAGCATTTTCCCTTGCTTCAACCTCTGCTCTCGCCGCCGCAAGAGCCTCATCAAGTGTCATAGGCTCACTGTTTACCGCCTCTTCACTTGTCTGCTGTTCAATCATTTCATTCTCATCCATTTTTTACATTCCTCCTTTGCTCATAGCTTGCATCTGCATAGCCTGCATCTGCTGATTCTGTATATTCTGCGCAATAATCGCCTTGTGCTGTTCAATATGATTCAGGAAGTATTCCGCCTTTTCGGGATATGACTTCTTAAACATCAAGAACTCTGCCTGAAGCACAAAACGCATATGCTCGTCAATGTGTATTTCGTGGTCATCGTAGCTGTTAACCTCGGGCATAATACCTTCCCTCGCAAGAGAATTTTCACGACTTGCATACTTCTCCTGAAGCTCCGCATTGCCGACAACATCCGAGAAATCGTTAATATCAAAAGCCTCCGCAAGCTTTCTCTTTGTACGCCTGTCAAGAACACCCTGTTCATTAACAAACGCACCCATCTGAAACGCCTGAATAAAGGAAGCCTTCTTCGCTTCGGGTGACAGTACAAGCTCGTTTTCCGCTGTATAAACAATATCGGTACTGTTAAGGTCATCACGACACCAAGCTATCACATCACCGACATCATTCGCACCCATCGCCATACAAGCTCTCTGCCCCGTAACATTCCTTCTCATAATGGATATCCAAAGCTTTGCCAAATCAAGTACAGCATCTCTGATGTTGTTGCCCGTCAACGCAAGTCTTGTGTTATCAATATCACGAAGAGTCTGCATCGCAACACCGCTGTCAACACCGCTTCGGGGATTACCCGAAACCATAAGCTGTGATACACCCGCAACATATTCCATCTCGGTACGCAAATCCTGATATGTCTGATGTACCGTTGCAGGAAGCGATACATTCTGCTTCGGAACGGGAGTCGCATATCCCTTCTTGTACGACAGCAACGAGCCCGGTGCAGAGCCGTTTTCCTCATATTCGTCCATATCAATAGCACCTTCTTCAACGATGTATCCGTTGGTGGAAAGGGTATGGATATAATTCATAATCCTATTTTTGACACCGTTGTACTTCCTCTGAAGCGGTATAAGACTTTCAATCACCGACTTGCCGAAGAACCTGCCCGAAACAACCTTTGATTTAACGGCAATAAGTGGATACTCTCCACCGGGAAGACTGCCGTAATAAATCAGTTTTTCCTGACAGTACACAACCGTTCTGCCGCTCGGATAATCCCTTGAAGGCTTTTCAAAATAGGTTATAAGCTTTGCCGCATCGGGAGTAGACACATGACCATTGCCCATAATAGTCGCCTCATATCCGTAACCGCCAAGATTCGGAGTAGGGCAGACCGAGAAGGTATCAATATCAGCACCGTCAACCTTAATGCCGTATCTGTCGTATATCTCGCCAACAGACAACACCTGCTCAAGAATGATGTACCTTTGGTCAGCAATATTCTCCTTGTAACAGCTTTCGGGATACACCTCATACGGAGTAATCACACCGTAATCAACATCGCCCGACATAACGGGACCCGTCACAACCTCTTCGCCATTCTCGCCAACCTTAACAACAGTCTGCTGCCCCATAACATCGCCTTTGTTGCCATCCCACCACGAAAGAATGAAAGCCGTACCGCAAAGCTCCGCAAGAGTTATTACCGAATGCATCTTCAAGTCAAAGTCGGAAACCACCTGCAAGTGTCGAATAAGTGCCGTTGATACCCTCGCTTTCTGAATGTCGATAAGTTCATCCGTAGCAGGTCTAACCGTCATCGCATAAGTGATGGTCTCAAGGTTAGCAATTCTCGTTTCATACAAAGGCTCAATCTGATTGTAGGCTTCTCGCTCCTCATAGTCGTGAGGCTTTGAATACTCCTCAATCTTTCCGCTATATGTGTTAATATCAACAAACTGATTACCGCAAAGGAAATTGGAATTAAGCTCCCATTGAAGCTCCCATGCGTGTCTTTCCTTCTTCGCCTCGCCAAGTCTGTCCTCGACCATCCCGATAAGGGTATCCTTGTACAGAGTCGTTCCATCGGGATTTACGCCAAGTGCCTTGTTTTCGTCAACGGGCTCATCCCGAGCAAACCCAAAGACGTTCTTTATTCCGTCCATCAAAGACATTCATATCACCTCGTCATTAATGCTTACCTTTTTCTCTCCATTCCCGAACAGCCCTCTGATGTGCGGATTCCGCAGGAGCTCTTTCTGTGTCATCTGTCATCGCCTTGTATTCACTTGCATCCTTGCACATAAGTCGTATACACTCGTCCTTGTGTTCCTTGTACATCGACCGCACAAGCAAACAATTAAAGCTTATCGACAGCAGAAGACAAGCACCCGTCAGCACCAACGCAAACGCCATCCTTATTCACCGTCCTTCGGAATTACCATAGACCGTCTCTTCGATTTAGGAGCTTCCTCAACCTTTGCTTCTTCAACCGCTTCGGGAGCTTCCTCAACCTTTGCCTTTGCAGACTTCTTCTCGGTCAATGCATCCAAAGCTGCCTTTGCACATTCACGGCAAAGATAAACTCCACCAAAGTGACCGTTTCTTGCAATCAGAACAACATCTCTGTTACTGCACCCCTTCACAGAGCAAACGTGTCTGATTCTCTTCGTGTTGTAAGCCATACCTCATCTTCCTTTCTTCTATAAAAAATCTATCTCAAAGCGAAACCGCTTCAAAATCCTCTTGTGTTCTGTCTCCGGCGCATCTCTTTCAAAACCTTTTCCTTGTGCTTTTCGACAAAACTCTTTTCATCGCTCGGAGCTTTCGACCTCAATGTATAAGCCGCACAGAAATATCGCAAAGCATCAAGATTGTGTGTGATGTCGTGGGGCTCTGTGGCACAGTCGCAAGGATTCTTCTCATCGTGCTGTATCTTCGGAATGTTTCGTATAAGCTCAATACAGTTAGAAAATATCTGCAAATAAGCCGTCATCCCTTCACCGTCAACACTCGGTAAAGGCTTAAGCCATTCTTTAACATTGCTCCATCCGTCAACTCTGCTGTTCGGAGCTTTAACAACACCCGTCAAGCCGTGTTCGATAAACAAATCCGCAATACTCTTTCCGCTGTCCTTACTCCTTGACCATAAGTCGGGAGGAATAAACGTCGAGTAATACAGTTCCCCCTCGGAAAGCTCGTTTATCTTCTTCGCCGCATCGGAAACAATCATTTCGGATACATTCAATTCCCGATATACATAAGCCTTGCCATCAGTCCCAATAGCCACCCAAAGGCAAGCGAGTCTGTCCAAACCATAGTCGAATGCCCTGTATCTGTTCCAATGGTCGGGTATGGGGAAAGGCTCGCAAACATGAATGTCTCTGCTGAATTCGGGGAAGAACTGACCTGCAAACACATCCCAATCTCCATCTCGCCACGCACGTCTCAAATCCTCGGGAAGCGAATTCAAATCGTCAACATATTCGGGCTGCATCTCCATAAGTACGGGATTATCAAAAACCGTTGCCCTTATAAACTCATAGTCCTCGGACTTTTCGCCCTCACGGAAATCCCTATCAACAAACAGCCTCTTAACCCATTCGTGACCCACACCACCGGGGTTACAAGTCAAATACATCCTCTTCGGGAAGCCGTTGACACCTCTGACAGAAGCCTTCAACATACTAAATATCGCCTCGGAGAACTGTGTAGCCTCGTCAAGTGCGATAATGTCGTATTCATTACCCTGATAGCGCAAAGCATCCGTTTCGTTTTCACAATATCCGAACAAGATTCTGCTACCATTCGGGAACACCATCGTCTTGTCTGTAGCTCTATATGTTGCGATACCCTTCAAATCAATCATCAATGGCTTGATATGGTTTTCCCTTAATTCCGGGTAAGACCGTCGGAGCAAAAGCACCGTAAGCCCATCGTAATTAAGACACATTAAGCACAGCTTCTTTCGGAGCGCCCAAGATTTTCCGCCACCTCTCGCACCGCCGTATGCGACATATTTCCTCTGACATCGCATAAACTCGACCTGCTTCGGGTTGGGCGTATCAAGTCTGAATTCCAATCACATCACCATCACTTTGCAAGGTCCTGAACTTCCTTTGAGAGCTGAACTACGACCGTATTGTCAACCTTTTCGTCATCGTTATATGCTCCGATAAGCTTTGCGTTAACCTCTATCGCCTTGAGAAGGATATCTGCCGCAGCCTTATTGATGACTCCGATACCCTCGACATTTTTCGCTACGCAGATTTTTGCCTTTCGCATAACAAATTCGCAGTCTCGGATAAGTCGTTCCTTTGTGACGGGCTCTTCAGCCCCAATCGCATCGCTGTC
>JAZQUX010000191.1:0-16838 GCA_045631585.1 Eubacteriales bacterium
TGTGTTGTATTTGCCATGATCACTGCTCCTTTTCGTTAAAATATTCTTTTCTGATTCTTTGCATGTCGGAATACAGAAGCGTTTCCTTTTGCATAAGCTCCTTGGCGATCAAATCGAAAAATGTACGATGCTCCGTCAAAAGCTTCATAACCCGATATTTCTGCCGTTCAAGTTCGGATTTGATACAATTTTCTTGCAATACATGCTTGGTTTCCGACATATTCTCCTTGAAATGTGTTACAAGCTCCATCCCATATAATCCACTGTCACAAAGTTCTTCACGGATCATATAAATCGCTCGTTCTATATCCCGAAAAGCCCCTTCGTCTATCTCTCCGAGCATCATTTCGGATGCGATCTTTCCGGCAAGTGAGAGTGCGATCTGATTCTCGTCGTTCTCAATACGTTCGCACATACCGACAAATCCCTTTGTTGCAAATTCGATGCCCGAATGGATTGAGATAATGCCTACGCTGTTTGGCTTCAAAATCTCGGCAATAGCGGCGTGTCCCGCTTCGTGATATGCGAGCTTTTTCCGCTTTTTCTCGTCAAGCTGCTCCCAAGGTGCCGCTTCGTTTGAACGGAAATAGGTTCGCAAAAACGCCCTTACAAGATGATGCATACAAACCTTCTCGGAACGCTCAAATCCGGCGTAAATTGCCGCCTCGTTGATCACGCCCTCAAGCTCGGCACAGCTTTTGCGGCTCATCATTTTCGCAACGTCGGTAAAATCTACGTCCTCGCCAAGTGTCTTGCTTTTTAAGTAATAATGGACAATATCCACCGCATCCTGACCGCTCGGGATCTTAACCTCAATCTTTCGGTCAAACCGCCCCGCGCGTGTCAGCGAGCTCGGCATATCACGAGTCGAGTTTGCTGTAGCAATAACGAAAACCTGCTTATCCTTTACCTCGTCGATGCATGCCTGAATAACTGAAAACTCCTCCTTTCTGCCTTCCTCCGATACAAACTTGTCCATATCGTCAAGCAGGATCACAGACGGCTCATGCTCGGCGGCATCAGTGAAGGTCTGCTTAATTTCATTGATAAAATCGCCATCGGACTTTGTGCGGCGCAGAACATAGGAAGTAAGACCGCATTCATCCAAAAAGGCGTTTGCCATCATGGATTTGCCGACGCCGGGATCTCCGTGAAGCAGAATGCCTCTTGGCATAGCCGCACCGAGCTTTCGATAAATATCGGGATTCTTCATCATATCGCATATTTCAAGCAACTCTTGTTTGATTGCTCGGTAGCCAATAACAGAGTCAAATTTGCTCACCAATCACACACCTCGTTTCTCTTTTTGTATTTACAAAGCAGTTTATATGCTTGTTTGCCGGTTTCGGATTCTTCGTTTTCTTTGTGAATATGTCCTTTCGTTATCTCAGGTATTTCTGCATAAAGCTCGGCAAGTGTCCGCTTGGCGGGGGTTGCTATCCAACCGTTTTTATAGAGAAGCAAAAAGGAATATTCCAGATACTCATCAACAATTTCTTCGTATTCCTCGGCTTCAAATACGGACTCATTTTCGGTCGGTATCTCACGTATCTTTTCTTCTGTTTCGGTAGTCCACTCGGCACAAAGTACGAATGTCACGCCATAGAGATCGGTGTGAACCTCTTCCAAAATGTCGATCCCGCAGTTCTTCGGAAACCTTACCCATTCGTCAACGCCTGCCTTTTTAATTTCGGGAATACACGGACCGTGCGAGAAATCAATCAAAACGTCAAAGTCGCCCAAATTGTCTTGATACCGCACCTGTCGATAGAGCGTGCGACTTTTGTAATCGTACCATAAGTCTTTGATGTCTTCCTCACGCTCGGAATAGATCGCAAGCCCGTTTCGCTTGGCTTCGATCCAATCATACAAGCACGGCAGGAACGCCAAGGCGCAACCGTTTGGATCACCCAGCACAACACCGTTCTCATATTCTTCCAGATGCTCTCGCTTGCCAAACTCCACGTACCCAAACTTTCCGTTTTTACAAAGGATGAAACCGATACCGTCCTTGATTCCGCATGCTGCGATAATACGGTCATATTCAAGTGGTAACAACAAATGTCCGCTCTTGTCCTCAATTCCGAATTTTCCGTTTTCTTCTACGATGATGTGTTGATCATATTCACTGTAAATTCTTTTCATCTTATCTCCTCCTTTTTGTGGACGCATATCATATCAATCAAATGTGAAGAAAATGCGGCTACACTATGTCCGCGTCGTGTCGGCTCGTGTTTGTTTCGCAACTCCATTATACAACACGATGTGTACCAAAAATGTCACACGATTATGTGGTATAATATTGACAGAAAGAGCGATCTGTGGTAAACTGTAACAGAGGTGATGTATATGGCCGATAAGAAGAATAAAGTGGATAAAAAAATTTGGATCATACGCATATTACAGATCCTTGAACGTTATAGCGACAAAGATCACGGACTTTCGGTTGCGAGGATCGTGGAGCTGTTGGAAGAGGATTATGAGATCCAAGCCGATCGCAAAACGGTACGGCGCACACTAGAAGAACTTGAAAAGCTTGATTATAAAAGGATCAAATGCAACGATACCCTAACAAGAATAAACAAAAACGGTGAGGAGGAAACTCTCCGCAGCGGGTGGTATATAGTTGGTTCTTTTGATGAAAGTGAGCTTCGTTTGCTCGTTGATTGCCTTGCCTTTGCCAAGCATATTCATAAAAAACAAAAGAAACAGTTGATTGAAAAAATAGAAGCACTGTCGGGTAAGCATTTCGCAAAGCAGATCAAGCACGTAAAGGTGCTTGAGAGAAATGAGCCGGAAAATGCAGAAATCTTTACCAACGTTGAGGTGATCAACGAGGCAATCGAGATCGGAAAGAAAATTACTTTTCAATACTGTGACTACGGCACTGATAAAAAATTACACCCCCGTACCGATTCGTATGGGGAAACGAAAATATATGAGGTAAATCCCTATCAAATAGTTTGGACAAACGGTCGATACTATCTCATTGGCAATAGCGACAAGCACGATAACATCACCCATTTCCGACTTGACAGAATGAAAAAAGCCAACCTTTCAATATATCCTATAAAGCCCTATCAGCTTGTTGAGGATATCCGAGAGGGATTTGACCTGCCGAAGCATATGGCAGAGCATATCTATATGTTTGGCGGAGAGTGCGGAATAGTGACCTTTGTTGCGAAAAAAGATATTCTCAACGATATCATCGATTGGTTTGGCAATGACGTTAGCTTTCTGTCCGAAACAGAGAATGAGCTGACCGTCTCGGTCCGCGTCAATTACCACGCGATGAGATATTGGGCAATGCAGTACGCCTGCCACGTAACCGTTACCTCGCCCCCCTCGCTCGTCGAGGAGATCAAAACCGAACTTACCGCCGCGGCGGAGAAGTATAGATAACAACTTGAGAAAGGAAATCTCTACCGTGAATAGAAACGATTTGTTTGATAATTACGAATTTCTAATTGATACCATTATAAATGCAAAGAGATTAAAGAGGGGACGATTGCTTACTGTTGGAATGTATGTCAAGGGAGAGCAATATCACCTTGGTAAGGAGCAACGCTTATTAATTGTCGGTAGAGCTTTAAATGGTTGGAACGCGAAGGATATCGTGTGGAGAACAGGTAATGCAAATATATCCGCTTCCGAAAAAGCAATACAAATTCTCAACCATTGGCATAATCAAGAAACATCTCCCGATTGGGGAGAAAATACCAATAGATTTTACGACAGAGCCTTGACAAAACCAGTATTGGAAGCGGAATGCATAGCGTTAGAGTGGATACATTCTTATTATCGAGGTGGTGAATCTAATAGTTTGATAAAAACTTCCGAATTGCCTTTTTGGAGATATGCCGGCCTTATTTCGCAAGCGGTATTAGATATACAAGACAATGGTTGGAGTAAACAAATTGCTTGGACCAATTTATATAAGATTGCCCCTGCAGAAGAGGGTAATCCAAGCGACGCTCTTTGCCAAAGACAATTACTTGCGTGTCAGCAAATTTTGAAGAAAGAATTAAATTTATTAAAGCCTACTCACATTTTGGTTATTGCTAAAACGAGGCACAGAGGAAACAAAATTGATTCTCATGAAGCGGATTCGTGGACAAAAGATTTTTATAATATTTTTGAAGAATATCAAAAGAGTGAAAACTATCCTGTATACATTAGTTATGTAGCACGACCAGAATTCGCATCAGAAGAACAATTCAATGAAATGATTGAACAAACTAAAAAAGACTTTAAGTTAAAAAATTTAAAATAACCTAATTGAAACACACAAAGCGCAGAACTCATTTTTGAATCCTGCGCTTCAATTTATTATGTTAATGTTTTAATGGCAATCTGCATCCCAAATTTGAAGGCATACTCAAAAATGGCTGCTTCGGCGAGGCTCATACTGTATCGATTGTCTTTACCACTTGTTATTTTTGAAACCTTCGTTATGGGGTCTCGTCATTTGGTTTGCCTGCTTTTTTGTTACTTTTTTCTTGACAAGTTGACGTACAGATGTTATAATAAAAGTAGCAAGTTTCTCTTGCTCAATACTTATATTAAAGGAGCAAACCATGAAGAATCTTATTAAAACGTTCGATGATCTTCCTTTGCTGATTAAGTTGATCCTGTGCATCCCTGCAGTTGCTATCGTTTGGATGATTTATCGCATTTGCCGTAGCTTGCTCAAGGAGAACATGGTGGGTGTCATCATTGGCATTGTTTTGGTTATTGTTGGTATTCCTTTCATGTGGCTGGTCGACTTGATTTGTATTTTAATGAACGGAAAAATTTGGTGGATTGACTGACAATTGAGTACATAAAAAAAGAGAGGCATAGCCTCTCTTTTTTTATGCTTGCTTGATGAAAACGGGAATCTTATCGGTTGTAACCTCGATCCAGCCGCTTTCGTAGACAGTATCGGAGTGGTAATCCTTCCACAGTCCGGCAGGAAGATAGACGCGCCTGGTCTGCTCGCCGCAAACCATGGGAGCAACCAGCATATTCTCGCAGAACAGATATTCGTCATCGATACGCCAGGTCTCGGGGTCATCGGTGTAATCGCTGACCAATGCACGTATCGGAGGAACTCCTGTTTCATGATACTTTTTGAAAGCGTCCATGAGCGTGGGAATGAGCTTCTCACGTTCTTTCATCAAGTCGCGAATTTCATCCTCGCAGTCATGATCCAACCACGGCAGACGCTCGCAGTACCAGCCGTTGATCAGGCACTGGGGCGAGAATACAATGGTTTGCATACGACGGATGAATTCTTCGCGGCTTTTGGCATCACGAACCTCGGGTGTCCAAAGAAGCCCGGAAAAACCGGCTGTGGCAAGGCCTCGGATAAAGTCTTTGTGATCGTACAGGTCGCTATACAAAACGAAAGGATAGGATGCGCACAAGGATCCGGCGCTTCGCACCTCGGACAAGGTGGGCTTACCATCCAACGCTTCAAGCATGGTTTTCATATACAAGGTACCCAGCATGGAATGGAATTGCTGACCGTCCATACCACCCGGAAATTCGGACAGAAGAGGGAAAGACCAACTGCTGACGATATAGTCACTGCTGTCACATTCATCCAGCTTGAAACCGTCAATCGTGTCAAACAAGACGTGTTGCTTGTGGTGGTCCGAGAAGGCCTCTCTCACCTCGGGAAGGGATAGGTCCGGTACAACACCGCCCCACACCTCAAAATCGCCGTGCTTGCCCTCCAGGCGGGCGTACAAAGGCGACGTAGGATGTGTGAAGCAATGCTCCCACAGGTTGATGTGATACCCCATATCGGTTAGCTGTTTGACCAACTCCTCCGGATTGGGGAACAGATGTTTTCGGTTCCAAGTGAAGGAGCAGGAATAGGCCTTGGTCTGCCAACCGGGCTCCAGTCCGAGAATACCGACGGGCATATTTCTTTGGCGCAGATACTGTGCGGTTTCCAACACCTGCTGTTGCGTGTATTTGGAACAGCAACGGTAAAAAGGAGTCAGACCCCAAGCGGGTACCTCACAGCCGCCGCCCGAGAGCATATTATACTGGCTGACAATGTCAGTGATGGTTTCACCCTCGATGATATAAATATCAATTCCGTGTGCCGCAGGAATTTGGGCAGCGATGGTCACCTCTCCTGCAAACTCTTTTTGAGCGTACAGCGCTTCCGTTGAAAGGGCAATGTCGCGCGTTTCTTCGCATTGACTGGGACGACCTGCACGAGGACGGCCAAAATCAAATTCAACGTATCTTGCGGTATCGAAATAGATGCCGTAGCCTGCAGTGCTGACAAAGAAGGGAACGGGAGCGTGAGAGTCACCGGTGGCAGAAATGGGATCGGAATTGACACGGGTGACCATTTGTCTGCCGGTTAGATTAAATATTTTCAGTTGAAGACCCAGACCAAAGATTTGTTCTCCCGGTTGCATGGGGAATTCAATGCGGCAACCGCGTGCGTTCTGTTTGAAACGAATGCGGGACACATCATAGCGAATCGGGCGTTCCTCGTAGTGAAACCCATCGCAAAATGCGGAAGGGATCAGGGTTTCCGGCGTGCCAAATGTGAGTTTTTTCATGATAGATCCTTTGTGATTCTCAATATTGTATCAGTGCTCAAGAGGGAGGCTGTATATGTGACGGCCGCGGATGAATTTGCCAAAAATATATTTGCTGCTTGCCGATTCGGTCAAATAATATACTCGATTGTTGTAGATAACGATTTCTTCGCTCATGGGCGGGCAGGTAAGATCGCGCTTGAGCACATCATCATCCAAAAACCAAACGGGAACGTTCTTGCCCTCGACGGGAAGGACGGCGTCGTTCGCATTGGAGAGAACATCATCGTAGAACAAGAAGTGAGATTTAGAAATGCCATAGGAGGTCGACAGGACAAAGTGTCCGTATTGATCTCGTTCAGCACCTTGAACGTGTGCGGGGACAGACAGAAAAGCGGTGGGAGTAGTATCGACAATACCGATCTCCGACGTTTCATCGATTGTGTAACGTCCAATCAAGGCATGGTGTTCTTTGCCTCCGCTAACGGCAAAGGTATGAGATTCATCCGTCTCATAATCTACGGGACGATAAAACTCACCTACCCATAAAGAGTCACCGTCAACAAAGCAATAGGCGGCGCGAGTCTTTGGCTTGAAAGAATTTTTGAGGGTGTAGGATTCACCTGCATGCAGACGGAACAGCTCGTAAATGGTGAGAACCCATACGCAGTTGTCCTCGCCTTCGCCGTCATTGGCCAACCACACATAATTACCCTTAACGGCAATGCCGCCCGTGTGACCGGTATACGGGGTTTGATCGGCTTTGAGAAGCTCGTTATAGTAAGCTTTTTCCGGTTCATTCTTAGGGATGGTATAAATACGGCTGGGACTTTCCCCATCTGCCATGTAACCGCATATCAGATAAACTTGCTGCTCCGGCAAATAGGTAAAGCCCTGCGGGACAAATCCATCAGACATACCGGGAATACGGAATTCTTTTTCGGATTTTTGGAAAAATTCAAAGAAGATGATAGTGGTTACCAGCTGTATTAACAGCCAAATTGCCAAAAGTGTGCAAAGGAAAATCAAAACAAATTTTCCAAGGCGCTTGTGGAAAGGACGGGCTTTTACTTCACCCGTTTCAACTTTTTTCTCGGATTTCTTTTTCATGGTATAATCCTCCTTTGATTATTGGCCGAACGTTTCGGCACACGTTTTTAACATCTGACGGATGGGTAAATGGTAGGGGCAACGTTGTTCGCACAACCCGCAGCCAATGCAGTCTGATGCTTTGGCGGGGAGGGAAGTATATCGGTCACGAGCCCAATCTTCCAATCCATAGCGTGACAGATAGCCTTCGAACAACAAAACAGAGGGAATGGATATTCCCTTGCTGCAGGGAGCACAGTAGTTACAACGGCGACAAAAATGATCACCCAGTTCAGCCGCAATGCTTAAACAACGCGCTTGCTCATCTTCGGTTAAGGGCGCGAAATTGTTAGCGGCGGTTACGTTTTGCCATACTTCGTCGGCGCAATACATGCCCGGAATGACGATTGTTGCCGCAGGGTTGGACACAATGTAACGCATGGCCAACGTGGCATCCTCAAGTGCCCCTCCCGCCATGGGCTTCATAGCGATAAATCCAACGTTTTTCTCTTGACAATGGGCAATCAAGGCCTCTCCCTGACGTTCGACGATGTTGTAGGGGAACATGATGGTCTCGATCACATCCAGCTTCAGTGCCCGTTCAAATACGCTCAGAGAGTGCGCGGTTAAGCCAATATGACCGATCTTTCCTTGCGCTTTGGCTTCCAGTAATGCATCCATGGCGCCACCGGGAGCCAGTACGGCCTCCAGTTGAGCATCATTCGGATTGTGTATTTGATAAATATCGATGTAATCGGTTTGAAGATTTTTCAGGCTGACGTCAATATCTGCTGCCATGCCCTTGTATGTGCGGGCCATGCTTTTGGAGGCAAGGACGAATTTTTCGCGTCTTCCTTTCAAAGCTTCACCCAAATATTCTTCGCTGACGGTGTAGCCGCGCGCGGTGTCGATATAGTTGATGCCCGCATCGACAACGGCGTCGAATAGAGCAACGCATTCTTCTTTGGAGATGCGTTGAATGGGAATGCCACCAAAGCCGACACGAGAAACTTCAAGCCCGGTTTTTCCTAAAGTAACGTATTGCATAAAATCTCCTATTTGTGGCTTGTTGCCAACCATGTGATTAAGTCTGTTTCCTCATAGGTCTGCGTCCAACAATTGTGACCGCAGCCGGGATAGGCGGTCAGCTCTGCCTGTCCTCCGCGAGCATTGACAGCATCAACCATCAATGTCGAGTAAACAAACGGGACCGACGTATCAGCGTCGCCGTGGAAGGCGCGAATCGGCGTTTTTGTATTGATATACCAGGATACACCACCACCGCATATCGGCCCTGCGGCACTGAAAAATTGAGGATAGCGTGCAAGCATACTCCATGTGCCAAAACCGCCCATGCTGATGCCTGTGATGGAAATGCGGTCCATGTCAACGTTTTCGCTCTTGGCAACCGCAACAATGAGCTCCATGATCGCGGCAGGGAAATTGCTCCAAATCTCACCCGCAGGGCATTGGGGCGATAGCGTCACTATCCTCAGGCCCAAATGGTGAGGATCCCTTCCAAAATAACGGGGAATGCCGTGAATGTCCAACAGATTCCGGTTGTCTCCGCGCTCTCCCGCGCCGTGCAAAAAAACGATCATGGGGAGCTTTTCTTCCTCGGAATCGTCGGGGCGTGTCAAAAGATAGGGCAGGGGAAACGTTGTGGTTTGAGGTTGGAAATGGGAGAAAAGTTGCATAGCTGTCTCCTTTTTTCTGCATGGTATAAAAAGTAGGGTTGCCGCGTGATTACGACAACCCTATTATATCACGCCGGTGGCGTGTTTGTCAATCAAATTAGGTAAGGATTATGTTTATTCTACAATGAAAATATAGGGATAAACGTCCTGACCGCCATCAATGAAATAAGCTTCAACGTCAGGGTGCTCTGTTTCCAGGCGAGCTTCCAACTCTTCGCGCTGCTCCTCAGAGGAATCCTTGCCGCAAAATACGGTTACCATAAAGGACTCATCATTGATCATGTTCTCGAGCAATCCTGCGGCAGCTTCGTTCAAATCCTGCTCGGACACGTACATACGCTTGCCGACAAAACCAATGAAATCGCCATTTTTAATTTGAACACCGTCGAGTTCCGCATCACGAATGGAAGGGGAAATAACGCCGGTGGCCGCACGGCCCATTGCCTCACGTGCTTGCTCCAAAATAACGTCGGCGCTATCCTCGCTCAGGTCGATGGAGGAAATAGCAACATAACCAGCGCCCAAATCCTTGCTTTCCAGTACATGGATGGTAGCATCGGTGTAAATCTCGGCAGCTTGACGAGCGGCTAAGAGAATATTTCCGTTGTTGGGGAAAACGAAGATATGTTCAGCGGGAATGCGCGCAAACGCATCCAAAAAGTCGTTGGTCGAAGGATTCTGGGTCTGGCCGCCGCTGACAACAACGTCTACGCCCAGTTCGGTAAATACCGATTCGATGCCCTCACCGCTGCATACGGCGACAATACCGTATTTCTTGCTTTCGATCGGTGCGGGGGCAGCCTCTTTTTCTTCTTTGAGCGACTCGTTGTGCTGGAGGGACATATTTTCAATCTTGACTTTCAAGAACTCACCGTATTGACGGCAGAAAGCCAAAACCTCGTCGGGCGTTTTGGTGTGAACGTGAATTTTAACGATGCTATCTACGCGGAAAGTGACAATGCTGTCACCAACACTCGTCAAATAATCGCGAATGATGGTTTCGTCAAAGGTATCGAGATCGACCTTGCTTGTCTGCAAACGAAGCAAAAGTTCCGTGCAGTAGCCGTAGGTCAGCTCACTATCAGGGCCGAATGCGTCCAAATCAATTTCATCGGGTTTGTTTTGGGACTGTTTGTTTTCCAAAACATCACCGGCGATCAATTCCTCGCCGTTGAGCACGCGATTGAAACCGTCCATGATATAGAGCAATCCTGCTCCGCCGCTATCGATGACACCGGCCTGCTTGAGCACCGCCAAAATTTCTGGCGTACGCTGAAGCGACGCGCGCATTTCGCTGATCAAGTCGCTAAAAAGGGTGCGGATGGTACTTTCGGGAGTAATGTTGGCTACGGCATACTCTGTTGCTTCGCGTGCAACCGTCAAGATTGTGCCTTCGGTAGGAGTCATGACAGAATTATATGCCTGCTTGACACCGATCAACATGGCAGCACCGACGGCGGCCGCATCTGCCTTTTCGCAATTGGTTAAGCCCTTGGACAGACCGGCAAACAACTGAGACAGGATGACACCCGAGTTGCCGCGTGCACCGAGCAACATGCCGCGAGAAAGAGCCTGCATAACCTCCGCAAGATTGCTGGATTTGACCGTTTCCAAAGCGGCAATGCCGCTTTCAATGGTCATGCGCATATTGTCGCCCGTATCGCCATCCGGAACGGGGAAAACGTTTAATTTGTTTACCTCTTCGGCGTTGGTTCTCAACTGAGCAGCACCACCTTGAGCCATTTTGGCAAACAAGTGGCCATCAAGAAACTGATCTTCTGCATTCATGTTCTCGACATTTTCGTTGTGATTCATACAAAACTCCTTTCGTGCCGCCTCTCCGCACCGAGGGAGAGGGGCGTCAGCGTTTGGTGGACAAGAAGAAGAAAGCCAAGGTGCCCGGGCCCGAATGAGCGCCAATGACGGTACCGACGGGGGTGATCAGTTCAACACTTGCTCCATATTTGCTTTCCAACATCTGCTTGAGCGTGTTGGCGTCATCTTCACAGTCGCCATGAGAAATAAATACTCTGTTTGAAGCCGAGGGATCGTGCAATTCCTCGTATTTTTGAGCCAATGCCATGATAGCCGCACGTCTTCCGCGCGCCTTGCTCATACTAATCAGGTGTCCTTCGTCATCTACGTGCAAAACGGGTTTGATGCCGAGCAGATTGCCGACAAACGCAACTGTCGGGCTGATTCGTCCACCTCGCTTGAGATAGACAAGATCATCTACGGTAAACCACTGACAGATGGAGGGGCGGAGAGAGGTGATGTATTCTGCAAGCTCTGAAAGGTTTGCACCTTCCTCTCGCTTCTCAACAGCCAACGCAATCAAAAGACCGAAGCCGGCAGATGCTGCCAGAGAATCGATGACCTCGATTTTTCGCTCGGGATATTGTTCGCGAAGCTCTTGAACGGCCATGCGTGCGGAATTGAAGGTAGTACTCAATCCGGAAGAAAATCCGACGTAGAGGATGTCTTGACCACGCGCAAGTTCCGGGGCGAAGGCTTCTTTAAAGGTTTCAGAGTTAACTGCCGAGGTTTTGGCGATGCCGCCTTTTCTCATGCATTCATAAAAATCATGGTTGGACATTTGCCCTTCCGCGTATTCGACGTCCTCACCTTGAAAGCGGAACGTGAGATCCACGTGAGCAACGCCCCACTGTTTTAATAGCGAGGCAGGGATATCGCAGGCTGAGTCGGTGAAAATGGTGTAAGATGCCATATAAGTTTCTCCTTAGATTTTTTAGATTTTTTTGACTTTTTAATTTAGGATACTAAATCAGCTCTTAGCCAACGATTAACGCCATTATCATACCACAAATATTCAATGGAGTCAATCTTGATTGGCAAATATTCGGTAGAACGTTTTTTCCGGCACGGTAGAGCCAAAAAAAGCAAATTCAACGCATGGTCGAGCGAATTCTACTGAGAGTAGAGCGGTTTGTAAAACCCTTGAAAAATAAGGATTATTTTTAGCTAACCTATTGCAAGAAGCAGAAAAACGTGCTATAATATGATTAGATAGTAAATAAGACTTTTTGTGATGTTGTTGAAATGTTAGAAGAGGAAGGAGCGAATTCGATGGCTGAAATGGCAGATTTGAAATCTATCGTTGCCCAAAATATTATTGATTTGCGGCGACGGAATAACATGACACAGCTGGATTTGGCTGAAAAACTCAACTATACAGATAAAGCTGTATCAAAGTGGGAACGGGGCGAATCTCTGCCGGATATTGCGGTTTTGAAAACCATTGCCGATATGTTTGGCGTTAGCATAGATTATCTGGTAAGTTCCTATCATGACGAGCCGGAAGAGCATCAAATCATTTTGGAAAGCGAAGAAGAAATTTCTGAAAAGCAAAAACAAAAGCACAGAAGAGCTTTGACACACGCGTACATTACGGGAGTCAGTGTGCTGTTGGTGTGGCTGGTGGCAACGTTCACCTTTGTCATGTGCGGTATGATCTCACCTTCAGAGACCAAACAGTGGTTGGCTTTTTTGTATGCGGTTCCCATGTCATGCGTTGTTTGGCTGGTCTTCAATTCCATTTGGTTCAATTTTCATCGAAATTTTTGGATTGTATCCATTTTAATGTGGTCCGCATTTGCATCGATTCATGTGACTTGCAGCGTATTTGGAGTCCCCCAGGTTTGGATGATTTATATTCTCGGTATCCCCGGACAGGCCATTATCTTGTTGTGGTCGCGTCTGTTTAAGCGTACAAAATAAAAATAGGGTGGATGCGGAATCGACGTTTGTCGGCTCCGCATCCGTTTATTTTATGGAGAGAAATTGTCAAAATTTGTTTGTTTCAACGCGAGGGAGACTTCTTGAGAATGCTTAACTGCTCTCTACGATAAGAACCAAGCAACGGAAGTGTGTTGAATCGAAGTACCGCCATCGGCAGAAGGCTCAGGATCATATTGACCAGTGCGATCGGGATGGCAATGGTCGGCGTGGCGCACCAAGGAAGGAAAATGATCAAGAACCCCAAAAGAGCATTGGACAGATGAATCGCAACACCGTAATGAGACTCGGTCAGACATTGGCCCAAATAGGAAGTATCCTCGCGACGGATATCGTTACCTTTAGGCGCTCCCGCAAACAACCCAAACTCTGGGATGGAGTATTTCCAATTTTGAATGCCGAGGCGACGGTAAAAACTCCGCTCACGCTTGGAAACCTTAAATACAGCATTGTCGGGGGTGAAATATCTCTTCCACAAAGGACAACGGCGAATCAACAATGCCAACATGCCGTCCCACGCGATGACCGATAATGTACCGAGCAGTGTGGACAACATAATACGTCCAAACTCTGCCGCTGTAGGCGCAGGTAGGAGAATGGTGTTGATGGTAGTGATGACAAGCATACTTCCGAAAATAATGATCAGGTAGAGCATGGTGTCCCTCCTTTTGTTTTGCGGTATATCTTGATAATGTAAGAATCTAATGTTTGAGTTCTTTGGAATCGGCGGAGTGCTGTGTTACGCTTACAGTATACAACAGGGCGCTCTTTGAGTCAAGAAACTGTGTGCTGCTGTGCGTCTACATCTGTGCATCCCCCTCTCCACTCTCTGTGACAGGGAGTCTACTATGGGTAGAATTGACTGAATTTGCGCTAAATAAACGAAAAAAGGACTGCCGAAGCAGTCCTTTTTTCTTCATTTCGGAAGAATTACTTTTTTTCCTTAACCTTGGAATCCTTACCGATCTTGTCACGCAGGTAGTACAGCTTAGCGCGTCTTACCTTACCGTAACGGATGATGTCAACCTTAACAACGTTAGGGGAGTGGATGGGGAATACCTTTTCCACGCCGCAGCCGTAAGAAATACGTCTAACGGTAAAGGTCTCGGAGATGCCGCCGCCGTTCTTAGCGATAACGGTACCTTCGAACATTTGGATTCTCTCACGGGTACCCTCAACGATTTTGTTGTGGATACGAACGGTGTCACCGATGTTAACCTCGGGCACCTCAGTCTTCAGTTGCTCGTTTGTAAAAGCTTTGATCAGATCCATTGTAAAGCCCTCCTCATAATATCCGGACGTTCATGCGAGCATGCAGCGGACCGTCCTTTCCCTGTGCCGTAAATATCTTTACGCACAGAGTGCAACTATTATATCACATTCTTTTTGAAAATGCAATACTTTTTTGATATTTTTTTATTTTTTTGTGAATTTTATTCTTGTTCTCGACGTTGCTTCCAAAGAGAGAAGAAACTGTGCAGAAGAATGGGCGCATTGATGAGAGCCAAAAGCACGAATAGCCCGATGGAATACCATACCCAACCGCTGACGGCCAAAGTCATGACAAAGCAAAGCCCGCTCAAAAACAGACTGCCAAGCGAAAGGTGAATCGGGTGAATGCGGAACGGAATAAAGCGACGGGCGTGAACCAGACGGACCACAAAGATCAGTAAATAGGAGATTAGGGTAGCAAGGGCTGCGCCCATGGCACCCATCCGGGGAATCAGCCAAAGATTGAGAGCGATATTCACCAGTGCGCCGACGATGGCGGTAACCATGGGGGCGATGCTACGTCGTTCGACCATATAAACCGATGCGACAAAATTGGACAGCGCAGACAAAGCCGTGGCGATCAAAAGCGTGGGAATAAATTGCCAAGCCTCATCATAGGAGGCGTCCAACAGCACGCGGACGATCGGCTTGGTCAAGAGGATCAGTCCTCCCGCGCCCAAAATCAAAAAGGCGGTGTAGCCTCTGAAAATACGGGAGAAAAAGGCGGTCAGAGAACGACGTCGTTGTTGTGCTTCTTGCGCCGTTTCATTGAAGTCAGCGCGACGATTGGCTACCACAGCGGAAAATTGCCAGGCCTCCATGAAAATACCGCAGGCGATGCTCAGAAGATTCGGGATTTTGTAAGCGGCGGCGTACAAACCATTTTGTGCTTCGCCGCAGAAATAGGTTACCATAAAGCGGTCAGAAACGTTGGTGATCCACCAGCACAATGTCGCGGGAATGAGGGGGAGGGAATAGCGCAAGATGGTCTTGATCAGCGCAAGATCGGCGGCGCCGGGACTCAGATAACGCCACAGCCGACATTTGAAGATCAAAAACAGCGTGGTGAGGAAATCGGCCAGAATGATGCTCAGAATATACCCCTCCACACCCAAAGAGAGCGGCAGAAGGAAGAGTAAATTCAAGGCAATGTTCAAAGCGGTATTGAGAATGCCTTGAAGCGAAAACAGACGGTAATTTCCTTGCGCCCGAACGAAATCAGAGACGAGATAGTGGAAATTAGCGCTCAAAACGTACAATAAGATCAACCAAACGTAGCGGGAAAAATAAGGAATCAAGAACAGAATGGGAGACATAAGAGCAAAGCCGATGGAAGCGATAGCCAAAATAGCTGTGCCCGCGCTGAGAACGCAAGATGCTTCCTTGTGACTTTTTGCTTCGGCGGCGAAGCGGAAAAAGCCGCAGGAAAGGCCCGCACAAGCGAGGGGAATGAGAAAATTACACAGATTGGCAATCAAGTCGGCGGTGCCAAATTCTTCCTTGGTGAGGACGGCGGTGTAAAAACGAACAAGCAAAAAGACCAGCACCTTAGATCCCAAACGTCCGACCGTCAAAGCCGTCGTGTTGCGGAGAAGTTGCTGATTTTGGGCCTGCTCTGATTGTGCCATGCTCTCACCTCCTGAAATTTACTCTTTGTGTTGGAACCATAGGTCTCCTCTGCGAGTGATCCGCGAATCCCTTATACACAAGTCCAGTTTAGTATAACACAGTTTTTGAAAAATTGCAACGGACAAACAAAATAAGTTTTGCAAAGCAATAAAAAATATGATATAATGAAAAAAAGATGTGACCACGCGCCAATTTTGTCGAGTAGAGGGGTGAGAACACCACTCCACCCGACACGAAAGGAGATCACCATGGACGACAAAACCATCGTAGACCTGTATTGGCAACGCGACGAGAGCGCGATCTCCGCGACGCGCGATAAATACGGTCGCTATTGCTATGCTATTGCCTACGGCATCCTGCACAGCGCCCCCGATGCCGAGGAATGCGAAAACGATACTTATCTTGGCGCATGGAACGCCATGCCACCTCACAAGCCCGGCATTCTTAAAACCTTTCTCGGTAAAATCACAAGACGTATCTCGCTTGACCGCCTCAAACGGCAGACAGCCGATAAGCGGGGTGGGGGGCAAGCGGTGCTGACACTGGAGGAGCTGCACGAATGTCTCCCCGATCATGCCGCTATCGACGAGGGCCTGCACGCCGAAGAATTGGCAGGTGTTATCGACGCCTTTTTGCGCACGCTGGACGACGACACTCGCCGCGTCTTTTTGCGCCGCTATTGGTACTTTGATTCGTTGAAAGCTATTGCCCACCGTTACGGGTTTGGTCAGAGCAAGGTCAAAATGATGTTGCACCGCACCCGTGAGAGCTTGCGCGATTATTTGGCAAAGGAGGGCATATTTGTATGAAAAATGAAGAATTGTTGCAGGACGCGATTGGCATGATC
>JAZQUX010000192.1:0-7761 GCA_045631585.1 Eubacteriales bacterium
ATGGCCTGAAAACTGCGCTTGGCGGGGTGATGGCCCCCTTCCTTGGCGGCCGCCGGCATGGATCGCTTGATGATATCAACCAACTCTCCCGTTGTTTGGATGGGAGAAATCTGTCTTGCCGCCACGATGTTTGCGGCGATGCGTGCAGAGAATTTTTCTTCGCCGTAGTCAAACAGGATACGGCGCAAGTCGCTCTCGCTGTATTCGTTGACAACGCGATACGCGGACAGTGGATTTCGTGCATCCATTCGCATATCCAGCGGAGCATCGGCGTTGTAGGAAAAGCCTCGCTCGGGAGTATCCAACTGATGAGAGGACACACCAAGATCCAAAAGGACACCGTCAATGGCGTCGATGTTTAGCGATTCGCACACTTCTGCGATCGCCTTGAAATTGCTTCTTACCAGCGTTGCGCGATCTCCGAAGGGTGCCAGTCGCTGTCCTGCGGCCGCAATGGCGTTTTCATCTTGGTCTATCGCAATCAATCGTCCCGTATCAAGGTGAGCGGCGATGGCTGAGGAATGTCCGCCTCCGCCTGCCGTGCCGTCGACGTAAATGCCGTCGGGGCGAATATCCAGAGCTTGTATACATTCATCCAGCAATACCGGACGGTGAGTAAAATCAATCACTTCTTCTCTTTTCGTTCCATCCGCGGTTTGCTTTGTTAATTTTACTTTCATTAAAGGCCCCAATTCTCGAGCGCGAGGCGAAGCGCCTCATCGTCCACGCTGTCGACCATGGCCTGATAGTTGGTTTCCGACCAAATCTCAGCATAGTCGCTACAACCAACGATCACGGCGTTCTTTTCGATCTCGGCAAATTCTACCAGCATCGGGGGCAGAAGTACGCGGCCCTGCGAGTCGGGCGTTACCTGCGCTGCGCTACGGTGCAACAAACGCAACACCTGCTCGGCCAGCTGTCTGGACTGTTCTTTAATGGGAGCGATATACGCGGCCCATCCCTCCAGAGAATATACCTTGAGGCACTTCTCACGGATGTCACGAGCGATCATAAACGTTTCGCCCAGCTCCTCGCGCAACTTTGCCGGCATGAAAATTCGATTTTTTGCATCCAATGAATGTCTAAATTCGCCTGTCAGCACGACTTGTGCCTCCTTTCTCCGGAATTTTGATGTTTTTCAAGAAACGAACGAGGGATTCGGGATGATTTTTCCCTTTTCGGAGCCGTTTTTGCTCCACTTTCCTCATTTTCGCTCCACTTTTCACCACTTATGTGCCATTATTATACATTGTAACGGACAATAAATCAAGGGGGATTTATGAATTTTTTTGAAAAAATATCAGTTTTTCCGTTTTATCCTGTCAAATTTCGCCTGCTTTTCCCCTTTCCCCCCTTTCTTTTACCCGCGTTTTACTATTTTAACTATAATTTCTATTTTTTTCCATTTTTGAGCATAGAAATACGCCCTCATCCGCCAGATGAGAACGTATTTTTCGCTTTCCTTCCCTTTCCGTTCATCACCGCTCGCTCATTTTCGATGGGATCCTCGAATCGGCTTTTTGACCCGAATCAGCAAGCTCAAGAGCGCCTTTCCGTCGAACGGAATCAAGGGATACAGATAAGATTTTTTGCCGGTAATGCCTCGGTTGGTGGCCAATAGCAACAGAATCAGCCCAATGCCTCCCACAAATCCCCACACGTCAAACAGTGCCGTCAAAATGAGCAACAGCATTCGCATGAATTTCACGGCATATCCCAGCTCGTAGGAGCGCTGTGTGAAATTTGCAATGGCAACGAAGGCCATATAGAGAATTACTTCCGGGATGAGCCAGCCGATGCTGACCGCAAAATCGCCCAAAATCAATCCGCCCACGACAGACAATGAGTTAGACAGCATATTCGGCGTGTTGAACGACGCCATGCGTAAGCCGTCGATGATAAATTCAACTAGCAACAACTGAGCAATAATAGGAATTTTACCCGTCTGTTCCGGTTGCATAAAAGAAAGAAAGCTCGGCACAATATCGGGATTTTTCACCATCAGGTACCAAAACGGTGTAAAAAACAGCGCCAGCCAAAAAATAATCTGCCGCGTGATGCGAATATACGTTCCGGTCAAGGGCGGAAAATAATAGTCGTTGGTCTCCTGTAAAAAATCAAACATACTGGTGGGAAGCACCATGACTTGGGGGCTGTTATCACATATAATGAGCACACTTCCCTCCAGCAGCTGAGCCGCCGCGGCATCGGGTCGTTCGGTGGTTCTGATTTTGGGAAACGGGTTGTACCATTTACGGCGAATCAGGCACTCGACGAGCGATTCCTGTCCCATGGGAAGGGCATCCACTTTGATTTGCTCGATTCTGCTCTTCAGTTGCTTCACATACGCCAAATCCGCGCGATCCTTCATATAACAAATACAAACGTCCGTCCGAGAGTCCGTTCCGACAGAGACGTATTGCATCATCAAAGCGGGATGTCGAATGCGCCGACGGATCAGAGCGGTGTTGAAGATCAACGTCTCCACAAAGCCGTCCCTAGCTCCTCTCATGACAAGATCCCCCTCAGGTTCCGCAGTATCGCGGGCGGGATACGTGCGCGCGTCCACGATGATAACCTCGCCGCCAAAGCTGGACCCCAAAAGGACAGTTGCGCCCGAGAGCAATGAGCGAATGATGGTTTCGCCATCCGATGCGGTTTCCGCCTCCACATAAGGAATATTTTGTTGCATAAATTCTTTGGCGCTTTTATTTTTAAGTCCACTCAATCCCAATAAATAAATGAAGATTTTGGTCATGGAACCATCTTTGACAAATCCGTCGATATAGTAAGCTGTCAATTCATCCTTCCCTATGCGCAAGGTCTTTTTGATCAAATCAAAATTATCTTCGACCGAAAACGTCTTATCCATCAAACGGACGTTGTCGTCATAATGTTCCGTCAGTTGCATTTCCCTGCCACCTCATTTCAAAAGATACGATTAGTATGGCACAAACGAGAGATTTCATGCAAAAAGAAAAGCCCCGCTTGCGCGGGGCAAATACTCATATTTCATTCGCGAATTTCATGGTTTGAACTTATTTCGTCAGCAGTTGCTTCACCGCACCCAAGGCCGCCGTTTCATCCTCGGCAGCAAGAATATAGTAAACAACGTAAACACCATACACTTCGATACCGGCATTGTCGATTTTGGCGATATCGGCAGGGCTGTAATTGGCCGCAAACGAGCGCAGATTCGCCGTCTGTTCATCCAAATAAGTCTGAACCATCGCGCGAACAGCCTCGGCATCTTGTTCACTCGAAGCCCGGAAAACGCCCACTTCGTTGACGTCGGTTTCCAAGCGGCTGAACAAAATCTTACAATCCTTGACCTTGGCGTAAGCGTCCTGACCGCCGAAATAAAATTCGTACAAATCAGCGTCACCGCTCATATAATCTTCTGCTGTTCCAATGGCGGCCGCCATGCGGTCCGCCACTTGATTTGACGCCACATCGCTGACATAAACACTTTTATTCCCGCAAGCAGCAAGCATCAAGCAGACCAGAGCCAGCGCGAAGATCAACATTCTTTTCATATTTAACGTCCTCGTAAAGATTTATTTGGTATACGCATGCGTGCGCAGATATTTGACAAGCTCTGTGTACGCTTCGTTCTTTAGGTGCATCCCGTCGCCATTGTGCAGATTCTCCGGCAAATAGCCATCCTCTCCCGTAATAGCCGATGCGGTATCGACAACGTAAGCATCGTACGTTTCGGCAATCTCAGGCAAAAGCTGGTTAAGGCGAGTGATAATCGCATTTTTAGCCGCGGCATCGCTGGCACAGGCCGCCAAGGGGTAGATGGTCTGCAAGATCACCACGGTATCCGGAGACGCCTCATGAATGGCTGTGATTAGCTTTCCATAAGCCGTCTTGTACAGATTTTCATTTTTACCAAAGCCCGATAGCCCGTTGACACCAAAAGAAAGAACGATATAGCGCGGCTGATGCATTGCCACAGCCGCAGGAATGGTCATATCCTGTTTGGTTTCAGGGTAGATAATCGTTTTTTGCAAAATGGTCAAATCAAGCATCATCGTATTGAGCTCGTTGGACCACACCTGTTTGGTGGTTGTTCCTCCCGTCAAAGCACCACTGCGCCGAAAATGGGCAGTGGTAGATTCGCCGACAAAGATCATCTGGTCGATATAGGACATTCCCGCATCGGCCGTTTGTCCCAGTAACCGGGACGGCGTTGTTTCGCCCTCTCCGTCCTCTCCGGGGGTGATCACGGGAGCATCGTCCGGCGCCTCTTCTTCAACATCGGGCAACGTGTCCTCCTGTTTTGGCGGTTGCTTGACAAGGGAGATCACTCCCAGCGCCAGCAGGGCCAGCACGCAAACGAGGACCAGCAATGCCCCGAACAATATCAAAAAAGCAAACAATTTGCGCTGCTTTTGCGTTGTAGATTGGTTCATATTCCGCTCCTTTCTTGGAATGGTAACAGCAGTAGTATGGCTCAAAACCGCTCATGCTACGCCTGCTTCCATCGTTCAAGAAACGGTTATTATTTTTTGAATACGCTTTTGTATTCCGTCTTTTGCTCGGGAGCTGTTTTGCGGAACAGGCTGCAAGCCACCCAATAAAGAGCCATCATCACCCAATATACGAGGGCTACGGCCAGCAACATGATCAGCTTGGTGGAAGCACGGGCGTGCTCAGCCACAGGCAGATACAGGAACACAAAGGCGCCCACCACAACGAGCAAAAAATGTATCATCAAGCGCAAAAATTTTCGCGTTTGAGTCCAGCCATAAACCACGTTCGCCAGCGCAAAACTCAAAGCAAACCAAAAGACTCGCAAAAATGCGGGCGCACTCAAAACGGCATCATCCGACAAATTCAATAACAGCATCAACATGGCCGTGACAGTATAAACACGGCAGGTATGATCCATCAATTTTTTCCAAAATGGCATGATTTCTATCCTTTCAGCGTAGCTCTTCCTGGGAGTAGCAGGCGCGCGCACCACCGATAAACTTCGGTCTTGTTCTCGCGCAGAGCAGAATGGCCTCTCCGATATGATCCAACGACAGACGAACGGGCACGGCCACGTCACGCAAATGCATTCCGATCAGCGTCCCTCCTATGTCCATTCCGGCATGAGCTCGGATGTGCTCTACCGCCACGGGATCTTTCATAGCAGCATAGACGGCGGTCGCAAACGAACCTCCCGCATGAGGTTGCGGCAGGACGCTGACAACATCGTATCCGTATGTTTCGGCACACTCGCGCTCAATAATCAAGGCTCGGTTCAAATGTTCGCAACATTGAGCGGCAAGATAAACGCCCTTCTCTGCCAATACCGGCGCGATACCCGAAAGAATCGCCTGTGCCGCTTCGGCCGACGAGCCCTTGCCAATTCGCTGGCCGACCACCTCCGAAGAAGAACAGCCAACCACGAACAGGTCTCCTTGGCGCAACTTCGCCGTCGCCAGCAATTCCTCGGCGGCCATGCGAGCCTGTTGTTTGATATCTTCCATCATAACGATTGTTTTAACACCCTTTCTGCGGGGATTAGATCGATGCAAGCAATGCAGGATCGCACAAAGAAACCGCCGCACGGTCGCAAAGAATGGTCACATCACCATGCAGATTGAGTAACGATGCAGGGCAAGAAGTCGTCAACTTACCCGACAGAACGGTAGCAATGGCCTTGGCCTTGGCCTCACCGGTCGCAATGAGAAGAATGCGGCGAGCGGACAAAATGGAGCCGATGCCCATGGTCAGAGCATGACGCGGCACATCTGCTTCACTCTCAAAGAAACGTGCGTTCGCACGGATGGTATCTTCCGTCAGGTCGGTCAGGTGCGTCAGGGGATCCAGCGCTTCTGCCGGTTCATTGAAGCCGATATGACCGTTTCCACCAATACCCAAGACCTGAATATCAATGCCGCCCAAATTGCGGATCAGCAATTCATAATCAGCGCAAGCGGCCGCAGGGTCGGATGCCAGACCGTCGGGAACGTTGGTATTGTTCTTGTCAATATTTACGTGATCAAACAGCTGATGATTCATGAAATAACGGTAGCTTTGATCGTTGTCGGGGGCAAGAGGATAATACTCGTCCAAATTGACCGAGCGTACCGCCGAAAAATCCAACTCTCCCGCCTCATATCGACGGATCAGCTCCGCATACATAGGTACAGGAGAAGAACCGGTCGCAAGACCCAGCACAGCATCGGGACGGGTTGCCATCACTTCGGCAATCATATCAGCTCCCAACCTAGCAATTTCTTTCTGATCATCACATACAATCAAACGCATTCTATTTTACCTCTTTCTTTAGAAAATTCGAATATTAAAAATTAAAACTTATCACTTCCATCGGTAGGAATGGCCTCTTTCATGGCGACGATGGCACATTCAATCATGCTGTCATCCGGCTCAAACACCGTCAAGCGCTGTAATAGCAGACCAGGGGCAGAAATGATGCGGGTGAACCAGTTGTCGTGGCGTCCTGCCAGCTTGATCAGCTCGTAACCGATACCGACAATCAGAGGAACCAAGGCCACCTTGATCAACACGCGGAGCAACGTAGGAATCGTGGGCGGGATGAAGAAACCAATCACGATGCCAAGCACCACCATGATAATCAAGAACGACGTACCGCATCGAGGGTGGAAGCGGCGCATGGAGCGGATATTTTCGACCGTTAATTCCAGACCTGCCTCATAGCAGAAAATGGTTTTATGCTCGGCGCCATGGAACATATACGTGCGGCGAATGTCTTTCATCAAAGCCACAGCCGACATATATCCGACCAGCAACAGCACACGCAGAATGCCCTCAAAAGCGGACTTCAGGTAGCGGTTGTCCGGGGAGAATACTCGGTCGGGCAGCCACTCATACAGCTGAGACGGCAACCAGAAAAAGAGCACAAACGCCAGACCAAACGCCAGCACCGTAGCAATCACCATCATGATCGCCATGACTGCGGAGGTTTCTTCTTTTTCTTTCTTCGGTTTCGAAGGTTGCTCGGACATCGGCGCTTGTTCCGCCTCGGACGGCTCGTTGCCCTCACACGTCACAGGTTCGTCAAAAGCTTTCTCGGCAGCGGTTTCTTGGAGGGTGCTTTCTTCCGCCGCACTCTTCTCTGCCGTATCTTTTTTCTTCTTGTCATCGTCAAAGTCATCCAAACCCGCGATCTCCGCACTTCGCATCAAGCATTTGTAGCCAAAACGGAGTGTCTCTATAAAATTGAAAATGCCGCGGATAAACGGCAACTTAAAAAACGCCGCTTTTTTCTTAACTACCGTAGGCCATTTTTCAAGGACAATTTCTCCCTCGGGATTACGAACAGCCATCGCCGTCGTTTGAGGACCGCGCATCATGATTCCTTCAATCAACGCCTGCCCACCAATGGAGGTTTTCAAGCGACAAGCCTTGCCGCTGTCTTTGTTTTTTTCAGACATATCATCGATCCTTTCGTTTCAGCCGTTCCTGAACGAGGACGGCTTAAATCAGCATGGTATTATATCACCATTTTATTAACGCCATGTGAAATTGTTGTATTATTTTTCTCCTTCATACGCGATCCCTTGGTACAGATCGCACGCAAACAGGCGTTTGTCAATGTCATTGATGACACTGACTTTGCGGCGGCTCCAATCGGGTGCCAGCAAATCATCCGCCATGCCATCCCCCGTCAGCCGTCCGATCACGATGTCTGCGGGAAGTCGCGTGAGTGCGGTCACAACGAGGTCAATGTAGCGTTCACGCTCCATTTCCGCGTATTCCCCGCGCTCGTACATCGTTCCG
>JAZQUX010000193.1:0-4870 GCA_045631585.1 Eubacteriales bacterium
CCTCGTCGGCAAACTTGGGGAACTGACCGGCGGTCACGCCGCACTCGTACTCCAGCATGTGAGGAGGCAGAATCAGCTCGTAGCCGTCGCCCAGGTGGGTGTCGATAAAGTAGTTGAGCAGGGCCCATTCCAGTCTGGCACCCATGCCGCGGTAGATCCAAAAGCCCGAACCGGACAGCTTGGTACCTCTCTTGTAGTCGATCAGACCCAAATCGGTACACAAATCAACGTGATTCTTAGCCTCAAAATCAAACTTTCTCGGCTCGCCCCAGTAACGCAAAGGTTCGTTATTCTCCTTGCCGCCGGCCTTGAGGTCGCGGTCGGGCAGGTTGGGAAGACCCAGCATCAGAGCGTTGTACTCACCCTCAACAACGCGCAGCTGCTCGTCGATGGCCTTGGTCTTGTTGGCGATCTCCTTGAGCTCGGCGAAAATGGGAGCGACGTCTCTTCCCTCTTTTTTGTACTGAGGAATGAGCTTATTGGTCTTGTTCTGTTCTGCCTTGAGCGTTTCTCCCTCCACGATGAGCGCACGGCGCTGTGCATCCAGTTCGAGAATCTTCTCGATGTCCTCGCGAGCGTCCTTGCCCTTGATGGCATAGCGCTCAATGACTTCTTCAGGGTTTTCCTTGATGTATTTAATGTCGATCATGATCTTGCATCCTTTCTTGTTTTGCGTTTGTTTTATGCTTCTTCACGGAAAAAGTCCTCGCCGCACAGCGCTTTGAGCAATTCTTCCAAGTCTTCATCGTTATCGTAGGTCAATTCAACAACCTTTTTTCTGGGTGTACTGGTAATTTTTGCCTTTCTTCCCAGCTTTTCCAAAATTTTATGTTCAAGATCTCGAATATGCACGCGGCGGAGGTTGGTTTCCGCTTTGGTCTGTGCATCCTCCGGCTCGACGGCGGGGGCATTGGCCGCGGCATTCATGGTCTTGACCGCCTTCTCTACCTCACGGACAGACAGATCCGCCTGCAATATGCGCTGAACCAGAACAGGGATATCCTCTTCCCTCTCCAATCCCAACAGCGCTCTGGCGTGACCTGCCGAAATGGTACCCTCGCGCAACAGATCGAGCGCGCTCTCGGGCAGATCCAACAGGCGCATCATGTTGGCAATGGCAGAACGGCTCTTTCCGACCTGCTGGGACACCTGATCCTGAGTCAGATCGAAACGCTCCATCAGCGTGCGGTAAGCCAACGCTTCTTCCACGGGATTGAGATTCTCACGCTGCACGTTCTCAATGATGGAAACTTGCGCCGCCTTCAGATCATCGCCGTCCCAAATAACGGTAGGAATCTCGGAAAGGCCCGCCATTTTGGCCGCTCTCCATCGGCGTTCGCCCGCGATAATCTCATACGTACCCGCCAACGCCGCGCTTTCGCGCACGATGATGGGCTGAAGCACGCCGTACGTGCCAATGGATTCCGCTAAAGTTTCCAGCGCCTCACGCTCAAACAGCTTTCGCGGCTGATCGCTGCGAGGCTCGATATCTGCAATTCTCAGGGTTGACACCCCATTTTTGTTGCTTTCCGGCATATTATCGTCCAAAAGCGAGTAAAAATCTCGCCCCAGACCGCCCGGTTTTCTTGCCATCTGACTTCCCTCTCTTTCTTAGATGCGTTCCAGCAGCTCTTTGGCAACCGCGAGATATTCCTCGGCACCCTTGCTGCGTTTGTCGTGATAATAGACGGGCACTCCGAAGCCGGGAGCCTCAGAGAGTTTGACGTTGCGGGAGATGGTGGTCGAAAACAGCTTGTCCGCGTAATGCTTTTTGAGTTCATTGATGACCTGAATGGACAGAAGCAGTCGGCTGTTATGCATCGTTACCAAGATGCCCGTAATATTTAACGTCGGATTGTAGTGCTGTTTGATGCGGCTGACCGTAATCATCAACTGCGACAAGCCCTCCAATGCGTAAAATTCGCACTGCATGGGGATGATGACGCCGTCAGAGGCCGCCATGGCGTTGACCGTCAGCATGCCAAGCGAGGGCGGACAGTCAATGATGATATAATCATATTGCTCGCGCAACGGATCCAACATCTGACGAATCTGAAATTCGCTGTTTTCCGCCTCGTACAGATCAAATTCGCATCCAGCCAAGGAAATATTGGCCGGAAGCACCGACAAATTGGCAAATGCCGTCTGTAGGATGGCCTGTTCGGGCGGCATGTGACCAATCAGCACGTCGCGCATGGAGTGTTTCAGCATTTTCTTGGAAATGCCGACGCCGCTGGTGGTATTGCCCTGGGGGTCCAAATCAACCAGCAAAACTTTTTTGCCTAAAACGCCGAGAGACGAGGCCACGTTGACCGCGGAGGTCGTTTTTCCGACGCCTCCTTTTTGGTTCGCAAAGGCGATAATCTTTCCCATTTTGTTATTTTCTCCGCCTTTCTTGTTCATTTTCTGCCGTTTCGACGCAAATATCATCGAATCGGTATGGATGCTACTATTATATCACAATCGTGCCGCCATTGCAAGAGATTTTTGAAACTTATGTAAATTATTATAGATGTTTCACGTGAAACATTGACAAAGCAAAACAGCCCTCGACAAAATGTTTCACGTGAAACGTTCTGTCGAGGGCGCTTGGTGTTTCACGTGAAACATTTTAGCGAAAACGCTCGCTTTTGGACAGTGTGATGGTCACAACCACTTGATTTTCGCTTTCTTGCTTGTCTATCCGTCCTTCAATGCCTGCCGTATACAGAAAATTGATCGCGTTCTGCACAGAATTGTAAAACACCTGCATATCTTTGATAGAACCCTTAAATCGCGCGCGTCTCCGTTCCATCACGTTCTGGATTTCGCTTGGGAAAGCAAAAGTTTCTTCTTCCTTTGCATTTTGCGCCTCTTGCGCCGCTTTTTGCGCCAATAATTGCTGTTTTTGGGCTTCGGCGCGGGCGATTTCGGTGCAAAGTCGTTCAATATAGGTTTCGCTTGCGCTGACGTTCAGTTTTTGATCCAAAATATGTTGGAGGGCTTGTCCTCGCGTTTGTGGGTCGCTGAGCTTCAAAAGTGCCCGTGCGTGGCGCTCACTTAGTCCCGCCTCCACAATTTTCTCTCGCTCCTCGGGCAAGAGGCGCAAAATTCGCAATTTGTTCGCCACCGCCGATTGGCTCATAGAGACGCGTCTTGCGGCTTCTTCTTGTGTCAAGTGAAATTCGCGAATCAAGCGATCAAACGCCTCGGCTTGCTCAAACATATTGAGATTTTCCCGCAAAAGGTTTTCGACGATGGCAAGCTCGGCGCTGGTTGCGTCATCCGTATTGATCACAATACAGGGAACCTCCTCCAATTCTGCCAGCTTTGCCGCCCGCAAGCGCCGTTCGCCCGCCACCAGTTCATAGGCAAGGGTAGGCGGCCCGTCACTCCCGTGCGGACGGGGGATGAAAATTTTACGGACGGTCAACGGCTGGAGAATGCCATAGCGGCGAATGGAATCGGCCAAGCGCGCAATGGCATTTTGATTAAAGGCGCTGCGCGGCTGGGCGCGGTTGGGAATGATATCCTGCACGCGGATGTGGTGCACACGGTCCGAGGACAGGTCGGCGATCTCGTCCGGCTCCGGGCGGGGGCGCAGGGGCAGTTTTCTGCGGATTTCGGTCAGGATGGGCATAACAGTCTCCTTTGGTAGAAAAATCACCCATGGGTGTTGATGCGATTGTACCACCCGGAGATTGCAATTTGCGTCGCACCGCGGCAGTCGGAAATAGCAAAAGAAGGGAAGGACTTACGATCTTTTCCCCTTTTGTGCCGCTTTGAAGCGCATAAGACGAGCAAAACAAGAAAAAAGCCGTTGATTACAACGGCTTTTTCGCGATTTGTGCATATTTTCGCGGATAAATTTTCGGCGTTTTTTCGCACTTTTCAATCATCACCAGGGCGTGACGGTCCACCTCACCGGTGAATGGAGAGGTCAGCGGTGTGGGAATGAGTCGAGCCGGGCCGGCACCCAAGACCGAAAGCCCCTTGGCATCGGCCATCTCCTCGGCCGCTTTGGCGCCCTTGAGGGCCATCAGCTTGCCGCCAATCTGAAGGCAGGGCAGGGCAAGCTCACCCAAAATGGAGAGATGTGCCACCGCGCGGCTGACAACTACGTTAAATTTTTCACGAAGTTCTCCTCCGACGCTTCCGCCATCCTCTGCGCGCATCGAACGGGCGGTCAGCGTGCTCGGCGAAATGCCCAACAGCGCCGCTGTTTCGTTGACATAACGCACCTTTTTGTCCGTGCTGTCAATGGCCGTAATATGCAAATCGGGACGCGCCAAGGCCAGCGGCAGGCAGGGGAAGCCGGCACCGCAACCAATATCCAACACAACGGCGCCTTGCGGCAGATATGCAGCCACCGTCAAGGAGTCTATATAATGTCGCATGATGATATCTTGCGGTTGCTTGATCGTTGTCAAATTCATGTATTCGCTGACTTCAAGCATACGGCAGGTCAAGCGATAAAAGCATTGTATCAGAGCCTCATCGCAGGCAAACGCGCCCATGCCGTTTTGATCCAGTGCGGCACAAAGATCCTTCAAAAAAGTTGTCTGATCCGGCAAATTCATGGTTGTTCCTTTCATTATCGTCCATAATAGCTGGTCGCGGCCGACGTTCGCCAATCACTTGAGACCAAGGTAGATTAGCAACACCGAAATATCGGCCGGCTTGGGCCGATTATTTGAGTCCAAGATAGATCAACAAAACTGATATATCGGCCGGGTTCACCCCGCTGATACGGGAGGCTTGACCAACCGTGAGCGGCCGAACCGCCTGCAATTTTTGCATAGCCTCCAGGCGCAAGCCGCCAAGCGCGGTGTAGTCAATATCGTCCGGCAACCGCTTTTGTTCCAGCTTGCGGTGGCGCTCCACTTCGGCA
>JAZQUX010000194.1:0-3783 GCA_045631585.1 Eubacteriales bacterium
AACAGCAACTCCTTGGCTCACAGAACGACATGGCTACGATCCGACTTCTTAGTGCTCTTTCTTGGTTCGTTCTTTCTCGCATGAGAAAGAATGAACATACACCGCATAGCGCGGCGCGAAGCTGTACGCGCGTCAAAAAAAGGAGATGTGTAAGATTTAGCTAAATCTTTTACAACTTTTTCTTTTGACGATCATACTGCGAGCCTTTGGCTCGCGCTGATCTGTGCGGCATGGATGCCATTTCTTTGTCGTTCCACAAAGAAATGGCGAAAGAAAGGGAACCAAAGGCCTGCGGCCTTTGGAAACTGCTCCTTTGCCGCTCTGCAATGAGCGTTTAGGAGAAAAACATATAAGTTTTAAGTGCATCGCTCGCCGCAAAGCTAACACGAGCGGCAGGCGTTAAAAGCGAAAATTTTTATGGAAATAGGGCGCGTAAAATGAAAGCAAAACTTTTTGCAAAAGTGCGTCGCGTGCTACTTCCGTGTTTGCAAGTTTCTTTAACTTGCAAACGCAAAAGCTGAAGATGTCTGCTTTCGCGAAAAAATGAGTGACGCGATAGCGGAACGGTTTTCGCGATGAGGGGTTCTAAGGGGTATTCGACCCCTTAGTGCTCTTTCTTGGTTCGTTCTTTCTCGCATGAGAAAGAATGAACATCATGTTCACCGAGCGCGCGTAGCTGTGCGAGGCTGTAGGAGAAGATGTGTGAAATTTAGCTAAACTTTCTGCAACTTCGTAGCCGGACGCTTGCGCGGGAGCAAGCCCCGCTTCTCCCTACTTAATTTTTTCTTCATCTTTATTAAAAAAATCACATTTCATGTTTACAAATCCCCTAAAATATGGTATACTAATATAATCCGTATGATAGGGTAGTGTACCCTGATGAAATTTTCGTTTTTTTCCTACCATTATAAGGAGTTTTTATATGAACGCAACCCCCAAGAAACCATCCACCCTTCAATTCAAAATATTCTCCGACCCCAACCCTTGGGAAGCCGAAAAGCCCACGCCTAAGCTTCATCCCCTTGGCTGCATCCTGCTTTCCCTGTTTTTGGTTGCCGCGGCGGCGTATCAGCCCCTGAGCAATCCCCCCGCGTACTTCACGCTTCCCCTGTTCTGTGTAAGCATCTTGATCCTGCTCTCGCTGGTTCGATGCATCCCCGCCGGCATTGTCGCTGCCCTGTTCTTCCTGGGCGCACACAGCATAGGAACCGCCCTGACCGGCGACGGTATGATTTTGGGAACGTACGTGCTTTCCACCATCGTTTCCATCGGCATCGGCGCATTTCTGATCACCGTTTGCCGTGAAAAATGGCTCTTTGCCATCCCCGTCCTCGCCTACGGCGCCTTCTTCTTGTTGGGAGGAGATCCCGTCACGGCTCTGCTGTCGCTCATTCCTTTCCCGGCCATGGGAATTCTCGCCTACAACACCATGGGCAACCGCTCCCGCGTTTCTTCCATCTGCCTGACCTCCTTCATGCTCGGCTTGTTGGTGCTGTCGGGCGGCGCACTTCTTTTGTCCCAAGCAGGCGTGCCGCTCTCTTGGGAATGGATCGTCACCACGCTGAAGAACGCAAGAGAGCAAACCATTCTCCAACTTTTGTCGGATCAGAAATTCATGTCGGCCATGACGACGGCCTTCGCCAATGCAGGTGTCAGCATCGATGTCATCATCCGCACCTACGTTGAGCTGGTGTTCAATCTGCTCCCGGCACTTGCTGTTTGCCTGTTCAATCTGATCGGTTACACCGCACAGCTGATCTGCGTTCGTTCCTATCGCAACGTGGGTATGCCTGAGTTGGAAACCAAAACGGCGCGTCTGTTCGTCATGTCAGCGCTGTCGGGTCTTTTGTTCTTCATCGCCGGCATCATCTCCATTTGGCCGGGCGAAATGACCGAGTTTGGCGCGGTGGTTTACAACCTCTTGCTGATCTTAATGCCCGGCATGCTTCTCATCGGCGTTTTCAAGCTGATTGGCGATCTTCGTCAGGGCGGCTCGCGGATGTGGTTGTTCCTCATCATTATCTGTGCTTTCTTCATGCCCTATATGCTGATTTATATCATCTCGTTCTCGGGTGCGCTGACGACCATGACCCGCCCCCTGTTTCTCCGAATGATGGTCAAGCAGGGTGTTAAATTCCCGCCCGATGAACCGTCGGATGCCCCCGCTGATCACAACCGCGACAAAGACGAGGACGATTCCGATTCTGATTCCGATCCCGACTGATTTTTGTTTTCCAGCCTCATTTGCAACCAAGACCTTTGATTAAAGGAGGATTTCGTTATGCAAAACAAGCCTGTTTCCACCCGTGCGCCGCACGTTGATGCCCGATTGCCCTATACGCTGACCTATGCGATCGGTGTCATTCTGCTGGCCGCTTTGGAGATTCTGTGCTATCTTATTGACCCCAACAGCCCCTTGGCCATGTATGGCTTGGCTCTGTTTGCCTTTTACGCGGTTGTCGGCGGCGTATTGCTGCTGGTATATCTCGTTCGCACCTTCCGTTTGCACGAGGTGCTGGCGGCTGCGGAGGACATGACAACTGAGATTGGTGACGTGTTCAAGTACGTCATTGATCTTCCCTTCGCCATTTCGGATGCCAAGGGCAACGTCAAGGTCATCAACCGCGCCCTGCAGGACGTGCTGGCTTTCAAGTCTCCCATTTGCAACGTTCCGCTGTCCAGCTTCTGCTCGATTTCCATTCAAGACGTCATTCGCAGCACAAGCGAGCCCCGCGAGGTTCGGTTTGCCCGCGCGCTCAACGAAGACGGCGAGGTGGTTCCCGGCGCGCACGGCTTCCATGTTCGTTTGGGCAACGATGGCCGCCGCTACGAGCTGATTTCGTACGGAATGCGCCTGCGCGGACAGGATTATTATATGATTACCTTCCAGGACATATCCGACTATCTGGAACTGCGCGAGAAGATGGAGCGCGAAAACCCCATCGTCGCCTACATCGTGTTGGACAACCTTCAGGAGTTGGCCCAGTACGTGCGCGTCAGCCATCGCTCCGCCGCCAATGAGATCGAAACGATCCTCAAGGGCTGGGCTGAGGAAATGGGCGGTTGCCTTCGCGAGTACGACCGCGACAAGTTTATTATGGTATTTTCCGCCGAGGCATTGCAGCGCTGCATCGAGGACAACTTCAGCATCCTTAACCGCGTGCGCGCCGTCAAGCTGGGCGATAACAGCTTCCCCGTCACCATTTCCATGGGTATCGCGGCCGTCGGCGGCGATTTCAAGACCCGTGAGGCAACCGCCAGCGCCGCTTTGGATATTGCCCTGCAGCGCGGCGGCGACCAGGTAGCCATCAAGCGTGCCGACGGTATTTCCTTCTTCGGCGGTCGCGTCAAGACCATGCAGAGCAACACCTCCATCATCTCGCGTGTCAATTCCAATCAGCTTTGCTCGCTGATTGCTCAGGCCGGCAACGTCATCATCATGGGCCACCGCAACCCCGACTTTGACGCCATCGGTGCTTGCATCGGTGCGGCTCGTTTGGCTCTGTGCGCCGCCGGCAAGAACAAGACCGAGGTTCGCATTGTCATGAACCGCAACAGCGACGACTTCCGTTTGTGCGCGGAGCATTTGGACAATCACGCCATTTACGACGAATTGTTTGTAGATGCCCAAAACGCGCTGGACTTGGTTCGCTCTGACTCTCTGTTGATTATGGTTGACGTCAATAATGTCAACATCGTCGAAGCGCCTGACGTGGTCAAAAACGTCAAGAACATCGCGATTATCGACCACCACCGCCAGTTCGAGGTCTTCGATTTTGTTCC
>JAZQUX010000195.1:0-2539 GCA_045631585.1 Eubacteriales bacterium
AGACCAACGCGGGACGCTGCTTGATGCCATTGTACATGACAATGTAGAAAGTGTCACCGCAGCAGGATGTGTCATACTGTTCGATTGCTCCGGGGGTATATTTTCTATTTTGAGAAAAATGCAATATATCAATATGCCCCGCCCAAAGGCCGGTCAATATTCTTCCTCTCCTCAGGCCTTCTAAAGGATGCCGGATGCAAGCCTCCGTGGATACGTTCATCAGTGTATCTTGAATGATAATCAGCTTGTCCCCCTTGACTAAGATAGCATGATGGATTGCCCGTCCAATTTCATGACAATAGATGGCAATCGGAGGGAGCAAGAAAAAAACGCGGGCGACGATAGCCCATGTGGGTGAAAACGGGCTTAAAAGAAAATTGAGGCAGAGCGCGAGCAAGCAAAAAATGAGAGAATAGGGAAGTGAACTCAAGGTGTAAATGAGTAGTTCGTGCTTTATTTTTTGCATAAGTGCGGCCTTATACGCCTCCTTGGTCAGCGGTCGGCGGGTGGGTTCTTTCATGGTTGACCTCCTGTGTATAGCCTATATTCATTATACGGAGAAACGCACCAAAAAGCAACAGAAAACAATTTTTTTGAAAAAATAATGAAAAACGGTGCAAGAAAATACGCAACCGAAATCTCCAAACAGGTCACGCTCCGCACGACCGGGCTCGAACCCCGAACTCACGCAAGCGTGAGTTCACAAAGAATATCTCGCGGGCTGAACGCCCGCGCCTTGCGGAGCAAGGACGATATTCTTTTGCATAGGTTCTCACCAAAGCAGGAGATGTTGCAGGAAAATATACAACCAAAACGCTCAAGCAGGTCGCCCTATGGGCGACAGGGCTCGAACCTCGCCCTCGCATCGCTTCGCTCCGCGAGCGCAAAAAGAATTCCTTTGTGGCCGTTGGCCAAAAAGGAATTCTTTTACATAGGTTCTCACCCGATAGGTTGCACCAAAACGAAAAGGACACCACATCGTGGTGTCCTTCTTGTTTTGGTGGAGACAATAGGGCTCGAACCTATGACCTCTCGGATGTGAACCGAACGCTCTGACCAACTGAGCTATGCCTCCGTCGCAGGGGATATTATACACCGATTGATGGCGGTTTTCAAGTGTTTTTCGGAATTTTTTTTGAAAAGTTTTCGACGTTTTCTCCGCGGTAAGAAAAAAACCTCGCTTTTTTGTGAAAAAATTTCATTTGGTACTGGTCAAATGCCAAATAATCTGTTATAATTAACGAAAATAAGACGGGATGGAGGGGATATGTATGAATCAATGGCTGGCCGATCTCTTTTTCGCCCTGCCGCGTAGCCTGACGGCGCCCCACATATTCGGTTCATTCTGTCTTGCGTTTCTTTGGCTATGCTATTTTTTTGATATCCGCCCGATGGTCACGCGCCGCGTGCGCAAGTGCTGCTCCGAGGCCTATCGGCGGGAACAGCTTGCCTCGTTCCGTGCGCGCATTTTGTACAGCGCGGCCTACAAAAAGGCCAGACTCGACGAGGGCGGAGTCTATTTGCTCCATTTGCTCTCACTGTTGATCATGATCTTTGCGACTATTCTTCACGCCGCGCTGTTTGCGTTTTGTCTGTCCGGCGTATCGGTGGCGACCGTGGCCGATGGCATGGCTTTGACGGTGGCGGTGTGTACGGTTGGACTGTTGTCGCTTGCCACACAGCCGCGCGCAACGCTGGAGCGCCGCACACGTTGGGGCTTTCACCGCCTCGGCAGCATCGTTCGCGTCATTTTGCGCGAGGCGATTATCGTTGCCATTATGTTTCTTTGGATCTATGACGCCTACTTTTTTCCGGCGTTAATTTGAGAATAAATCATCACACAGACATTTTTGAAAAATGAAAGGAATCGTGCCATGAATAAGGACACCAAAAAGTATTGTATCATTTCGCACACACACTGGGACAGAGAGTGGTATCTGCCCTTGGAAAATTTCCGTATGCGCCTGGTGGATCTGATGGATCACCTCTTGGACATTCTGGATACCGACCCCGGCTACCGCTTCCATTTGGACGCTCAGACCATTGTCCTGGAGGACTATTTGGAGATTCGTCCCACTCGTCGCGAAAAGCTGGAAGGCTATATTAAAGAGGGCAGACTGCTCGTCGGTCCTTGGTACGTCCAAAACGACTTCCACCTGACCTCGGGTGAAGCAACGGTGCGTAACCTGCTCATCGGCACCAAGATTGCCAACGACTTTGGCGGCTGTATGCAGGTGGGCTATGCGGCTGACCAGTTTGGTCTTTGCTCCCAGCTTCCTCAGATTCTCTACCGCTATGGTCTTGACAACTGTATTTTCGGTCGCGGCTTTGCGCGCGGCGAGTCGCAGTTCTACTGGCAGAGCGAGGACGGCTCTCGCATTTTGTGCGAGCACATGTTCGCATGGTATAACAATGCCCAGCGCTTCTCCTCCGATCCCGAGGGAGCGTTGGCTCTGGCACGCATGAGAGGCGAAGCCTGTGCCGCCCGCGGCAAGACCAACAACTTCCTGATGATGAACGGTGTTGACCACCTCGAGGC
>JAZQUX010000196.1:0-5917 GCA_045631585.1 Eubacteriales bacterium
CCACCGCGAGGGGTCTCTTGTTTTTTATTGCGACCATTGCTGTCCAATAAAACCCGGTTTCTTTGAATTTCACGTTGACGGCGATGTTGTTGTGATACCATAAGGCCCAATCGGAGAAAGGTGCCTGACCCGCCAAGGGGCGGTAAGGTTGCCTCCGTCAAGGATTGAGGATTCGAGAGGCACTTGCAAAACCTTCGGATAAAGGAGTGTCTTACGTTTGTTTGAGGATGAATTCGGCACAAGCGAACTGCACGTTCTGTATTTTGATACAGTATGAGCCTTTTGCGCAGTGATTTAACCTTCCAACGCTGTTTTTGCAAAGCAAACCTGACGGTTCGCGCAGAACCATCCACAACAACCCGTTTTCCTGTGTGCTGCTAGGGAAGAAGTTTGATTATCTGTTCGGCCGCAATGACAAGCACGCCGAACATCAGGTGCAGGAACACCTTTTTGTTGCCACGGACTCGGACCGTCTTTCCGCCGTGTGAATCATGCAGGTGGGAGAAGACACGTTCAACCCCTGTTCTAATGCGATACCGGACATCCTCCGCAGGAATGATGTTGACGGCATGTGATCCGACACTGTCCTTCTTCACCGGCAGTATCTCGAATCCGGCACGCCTGACCTTGTCCTTGCGCATGTTTGTCTCAATGAGAGGACGGTGTCCGAGTTTAAGGGAACATTCAAAGATGTCGTTCGCATCGTAGGCTCTGTCCGCTAGGTCGTAGAAATACGAAAATGTCTTTCCGGCGCTTTGCATCATCGGAATGGCGACTTGCGAATCATGCAGGCTGGCGGATGACAGGAATCCTTTCAATGGGATGTCGCCGTCTCCAACCGCAAGATGCAGTTTGTATCCGCGCCACTGCAGAATGCGCCCCTTGCTGTTCAGTTTGCGCCCCCAGTCGCAGACAGTGGGAAGTTCGGCAAAGTTCGTCTCAGCATCCTGGCTGCGTTGTTTGAATGTTCGCCTGTCTTTTGGTGTCCAGATGATTTTTGCCTTAGGTTTCTTCGTGCCTCGTTCACGCGAATCAACGGCAGTCGAGTCATGGCTGACATGAAATATCCCATCCTTGCCGACCGTCTTCAATGTGCAGGAATCCAATATCTCCGTTGCAATACGGTCATCGGCAAATCTGGCGAACGCACGGGAGAAGGTCGATTCGTCAGGGACATCCCCCAGCGACTCCAAATAATGTTGGGCCCTTCAAGAATTATCTATAATTGCAAAAATGCTTGTAAATGGATTTGCAGTTATACGGAATGGGAAGATGTGCGAGTTCCCGGGGAAGATGATTTTTGTCCCGGGGTCAAGAAAGTTCGTCCCGGGAATTCCCGGGATATTCCCGGGGTTTTGGAGAAATATTCCAATACTCGCAGTTTGTTACGCATTTTGAAAGAATTGTTCTTCTCCTAACGTCGACAACGGGACAACGGATCGATTCTGGCATATGTATACGGACACTTAATCGTAAGTGTTAGGACTTACGACCCTAAACCTTAGGACTTACGATCGTGTGGATAGGGACTTACGGTCGTAAGCTCCGGGACTTTTTGCGGCGGCACTTTGATGCCAGAAATCCATAACTGCAAATTTCGCACTTTTACCCCAAACACGAAATTTGCAGTTTTCATATGTTCGGTATCGAAGGAGTACGTCGATTTGTCATTAGAGATATAACGTTTCGCATGAATTCAAATCCAAAATTTCGCATTGACAGCGACATTGCTGCTATGATACCATAAGACCCAACCGGTGAAAGTGACTTTTCCGCCTAGGGGCGGTATAGGCCTCTCCACCAAAGATTAAGGATTGTCATATGCATAGATTGATTGTTTTGCCGGTATTGTTGGCTACATGCTTGCGTGCAGCAGAGACTTCTGCATATAAAACTTGGTACCCCAACGATTCTTACGACTTTAAGGGTGTTGCTGTTGGTAATGCAGCATTGGGCAATATGTCGTATTGGGTAGATGCAAATGGCAATCCCGGAACCGGTGTTCCTACGCAAAACGACGATTTGATATTTGCTTCTGATACGCGCAAGCGTTATCGTTTTCAAACGCAGAACGTTAGTGCGATGACTGCACACTCGATTCAGTTTGGTACAGCTGAACGCGGAGCTACGATAGTTCATGATAATGCTGGTATTGTTAGGTTCAATAATGATGGCTTAAAGCTCGGGCGCGGGAATTGGTGGTTTAACACTATGGCCTTGAATAATACAATGACTTTGGAAGGGCGTGTCACCATTCTTGAAACGGATCCAGAGTATCCTTATGTATTCCATTATGGACAACCGCACTACACCAACAATTTCGGCGTTATTTCAGGTCCGCTATGCGGTTCAAGCGATGCCCAAGTGCTGTTCGGATGGCACAGCATGAAAACTCCCGAAAACCTGGTTATAACAAGTGCAAGAAACAGTACATTTGTATTAACTGATATATCGAATTATGAGGGTACTATTACAGTAGCTTCCGATCCTAACAAGAATTACAAGAATGACGGTATTGAGTTCGGTACGCGTTTGATTCTCTCTAGTGCGACAAGCTCGGCAACGGTTAACATCAACACAAATGGTTCCATCGCTACAAGTAGCTTTAACGACACTGTAACGGTCAAGAACCTCTCGTTTGTGGACGGAACTCGCATATGGATCAATTCTGCCAACATCGCATCAGAAGGAAAGCTTGGCCTGCTTAAAGCTACCGACTCACTTTCGGTGAATGGTAAAGTTGAGGTTTATATTGATAATGTTGTGATTGGCGGCATTGGCAAGGTTCGTATTCCTGTTCTTGCTGGACCTTCCGATTCCACGTTTACTGTGGATAACTTCAAGTTGACTGCAGTAAACATGCTCCTTAACAAGGACGTTTCTCTTGAAGTTGGAGTGGATGAGAATACCGGTTTGCGCACCTTGTACGTTGTAACTCAAGGTGTAGTGCTTCAAATGTCAAGCTATACAGATGAGGATGAACGTGATGGAAAGGATAAGCTTCCGTCCTCTCTTACAAACTCTGCTGCATGGTTAGGCGGATATGCTCCTGGCAATCCGGGCAATCTTTCAGATCCCGCTTTTGATGGAGGTCCGATAAAATACTATACAGCGAATCATTTCCGCACTTATTATGGTAAAGTGGATTGTCCGTTCTATGCCGACTCCCTTTTCTGCGACAATTCGCAACTTGTAATGGTTTCGAAAACATTCTCTGTGCCAGAACTTTTCCTGAATGGTAATTGTGTCATAGGTGTTGGACAAGGCGGATGCAATCCCTCGGATATAAATATCCCCAAAATACACATTCTTTCGGGGCTTACAACATTCAGGTCGTATATTAATGCACTTCTTTCAATCAATGGAGATATTGATGGACCTGGAGATATCCGCTTTATAGGATGGGGCAATACGGGTTCTCCTCGCGCCTATTATGCGTTGAACGGCATGAACACGAATTTCACCGGTTCCATAAGCATATCTCAAGAAGAATACAGAGAGGCGTATGTATCGTTGACCAATGGCTATAGCACATTTTACATTTACGATGCACGCAATCTTGGAGGAAAGAAATCCACCTTTGACCCGCGCGCACTTTCGATAAAGCGTCTTGTTCAGCTTTATGTAAAGCGAAACCAGTCCATTGTTCTAGACCCTAGCCTAAATCGCGGTCTGTACGTAAATGAAAAGGGACGCTTTTATGTAGAAGAAGGCGGCACATTCGATATCCGTTGGCCGATGCTTCTGAGCGGTAAGATGTGGAAGGAAGGTCCCGGCATATTGGTGCTCGGTGGCGGTATGAAGCATGAACTCGAAGACGGCGGCGAATTGAGCGACGTTCCTCGCGCAGGCTCAAATCTATTCGAAGTTGTGTCGGGCAAAGTCAAGATTGCCCATGCCGATGCTCTTTCCGGTATTGAGACATCTCTTGCCGCCGGAACATCCCTTGAGTTGGTGCTTGATTCTGGGAACGCCGATTTGACGAAGTATGGAATACGCAATACTTCGGTTGATGTTCCGTTCACGCTTGATGAATCGTTCGGAGGAAAACTGCCGATTTCGGTGGATGCATCTGCCGTCCAGGCCCCAGTTCATGGAGTTGTTTATACCAATGGCATAATAACGGTCAAGTCGTCAGTCGCAGAATCGATTGGCGCCATGTTGGAGATTGGCCGTATTTGGAGCGGTTGTCAGTCCAAAATGTTGAAGATTGAAGATACGGAATTGCGTGTTACGACTTTCGCGATCGAATCGCGTCATGTCGGTACGATCCTCTCTATTCGGTAAAGCTCTCGCTCCCGCATGGGTTTCAGCATGGAAGAAAAGACTGATAACGGAGGGTTGAAACCGGGCTTTCGCGAGATGCTTGCCAAAATGACGCACGAAGAGTTCAAAGAAGCGTCTCGCGAACGCGAACTTGATGAATGGAGAGCCGTAAATCGTTTTTGCGGCAAGTGTGGCGTTGAGATGAGCCGGCACACAAACCCTGACGAGAGGGCGTTTGTGTGCCCTAAATGCGGGTATTCGTCATATCCTAAGCTCTCTCCAGCCGTTATTGTGCTTGTTACCCGGGGAAATAAAATCCTGCTTCAACGTAATACCCACTACAAACTCCGCAATTGGACGCTTGTTGCAGGTTTCGTTGATGTCGGTGAAAACTTTGAGGAAGCTGTTCGTCGCGAGGTGTGCGAAGAGGCGTCGATAGAAGTAAAAGATTTGCGGTACTTCGGTTCGCAAACATGGCCGTTCCCGTCAAACATCATGGTTGCCTTTCGAGCGGAATATGCGTCAGGCGAGCTTGTTCCAGATGGCGAGGAAGTGATTGAGTCCGGATGGTTTGATAAGGATTGCCTTCCTGAAATTCCGCAAAAAGGTTCAATTGCCCGTGCAATGATCGATGCATGGCTTGAGGAAGTCGGAGCTTAAGCACATGACATTAGGGGTGCTGCCGGTGAAAGGATATATCAGCTACGGGTGAGAGGATTCTTTCACCCGAGGAAGGGCATGGCTGTAGATTCCGTCACGCGATTCGAGCCGTTCTGCTGTTTTCGCCTTCTGCAATTGTTGCAGAAAACCGGGATAAGCCGCCAAATTCCTCATTGACTGCAATGTGCCTCCTATGATACTATAAGCATCAATAGGTGAACAGTATCCATTCCGGATTGGATGGAAGAGGTATCATTCACGCAATCAGGCACCAGGAGGAATCAATGGATTGTAGTTTCAAAGCGATATCTGTTCTCTTTGCATACGGTATTGCGATGGCCGGGTTTGCAGGGTCTTCGTATGAAGGTTCCGTGCTTACGTTTGATGTTGCCGAATCTGCCGCCGAGACGTACAGCGATATCATACCTTCGGATTGCACAAAGGTCGTGAAGAAGGGCTTGGGAACGTTGACCATGTCCGGCAACAGCGTCGACTTCCACGGCGATGTGGAGATCCAGGAAGGTGTTATCGTTGCCACGCACATGAATGCGTTGGGAAGGGGGACTGGTTCAGCAGGTACATCGACATTGAATACGATATCTGTTTCAAGGGGAGCCCAGCTCCGGGCGACATTCTTGAGCGACAAGTCGGATAATTCAGAAGGCCGTGGCTTCCGTTCTGTTGTAAAGATAGCGGGTGATGGTCCGGACGGCAGCGGTGCATTTTACTATGATCCAACTGATACGAGTACTTTGCCATATTGGCTTATTTACAAATTGGTTCTTACCGATGATGCTTCAATCGGAGGCACGGCAAACTATTTCGCCCGGAGTTTGGATATGAATTCCAAGACTCTCACCGTCGACATGAAATCTATGCTCCACTTCTACTGGACGGTTGCCATCGACAATCCGGGAAACATAATAACGAAAGTCGAACCGAAGTTCCATGGAACAAGCGCCAAGCGCTTTAAGGGTTCTGCCGACAACAA
>JAZQUX010000197.1:0-20419 GCA_045631585.1 Eubacteriales bacterium
ATGGCTACGAGCCGACTTCCCGTAGCGACAATGGGGGAGCCGGTCACCATCAGCGGCACTGCCTGCTTCTGCATGTTCGAACCCATAAGTGCACGGGAGTTGTCGTCGTTTTCAAGGAAAGGAATGGACGCGGTCGCAACGGAAACCACCATCTTAGGAGATACGTCCATAAAGTCAACCTTCGAAGCATCGATCTCGATGATCTCTGCTCTGTCGCGGGCGGTAACCGTCTTGTTCACCAGCTGACCGTCCTCGGCCACAGGCTCGTTCGCCTGAGCGATGATATAAGAGTCCTCGATATCAGCCGTCATATACTCGACTTCATCGGTTACATAGTTCTTGACTTCACCCGTTGCCTCATCCAGCACATGCTTTACGCGGCGGTAAGGAGCCTCAATAAAGCCGTAGTCGCTGATGCGAGCATACGTCGTCAGGTAAGAAATCAGACCGATGTTAGGACCTTCGGGGGTCTCGATAGGACACATACGACCATAGTGGGTATAGTGAACGTCACGGACGTCGAAGGATGCGCGGTCACGGGACAAACCGCCGGGACCCAGCGCAGACAGACGGCGCTTGTGCGTCAATTCTGCCAAGGGGTTGTTCTGGTCCATGAACTGAGACAGCTGAGAGGATCCGAAGAACTCACGAATAGCCGTGGTGACGGGACGAATGTTGATCAGCGCCTGAGGCGTCAGCTTTTCATTGTCCTGCGTGGTCATACGCTCCTTGACAATCTTATCCATACGAGCAAAACCGATGCGAAGAGCATTCTGCAACTGCTCACCGACCGAGCGAATACGACGGTTGCCCAAATGGTCAATATCGTCGTACTGGCCGACGTCATGCATCAGGCCGATCATATAGCTAATAGAAGCGAAAATATCGTCTTTGGTGATATGCTTGGGGCACAGCTCTGCAATGCGTGCCTTTGCCATCGCCTTGATGGCGTCGATGTCGCCACCGCACTCCTGCATGATTTCCAGCATAACGGCGGTTCTTACCTTTTCGTTTACGCCGCAATCCTTCAGGTTGATGCCCAGCAGATGCTCGGGTTCAATGGTGTTATTGGAAATAACGCGCAGCTTGTCACCGTTGTCCAACTGCAAAGTGACCTCATTGACAGCTGCATACTGAACCTGCAACGCCATATCAGCCGTCAGAACGGTGCCTGCCTCGAACAGGACTTCACCCGTGATGGGGCTGACAACGTCTTCTGCCAGACGGTGGTTGGCAATACGGGGACCGATTGCCATCTTCTTGTCGAAGCGGAAACGGCCAACGGGAGCGATGTCATATCTCTTAGGGTCGAAGAAGTAGTTATTGATGAGCGTCTGAGCGGACTCTACCAGAGGAGGCTCGCCGGGACGCAACTTTTTGTAAATTTCCTTGAGTGCCTCAACACCAACCGTCGAATGGTCACGGTCTGCCAGCATCTCACTCTCATCCTTTTCCAGAGTAGCCAACAGGTGATCGTCCTCGCCGAACATCGCAAAAATGTCCTCGCGGGACTCGATACCCAGAGCACGGATGAACATGGTCAAGGGCAGTTTGCGGTTCTTATCAATACGGACATACATGACACCGTTGATATCGGTTTCATATTCCAACCATGCACCACGGTAGGGGATGATCTGGGTAGCATAGGTACGCTTACCCGTCTTATCAATATCCGAGGCGTAGTACATACCGGGCGAGCGGATGATCTGGGAAACGATAACACGCTCTGCGCCATTGATGACGAAGGTACCCGTCTTGGTCATGATGGGGAATTCGCCCATGAAGATGTCGGTCTGCTTTACCTCACCCGTCTGCTTGTTGGTCAAACGAACGTTGACCTTGAGGGGTGCGGCGTAGTTCGCATCGCGTACCTTACATTCCTCAATCGTGTATTTGGGCTTGGCATCCAGAGAATAATTGATAAAGTCGATCTGAAGATTTCCCGAGTAGTCGGTGATGGGCGACACATCGCGCAACACCTCACCCAAACCTTCATTGATGAACCAATCGAACGACTTGGTTTGAATCTCTACCAAATTCGGCAGTTCCAACGTGTTGCGAGACTTGGAGAAGCTCATACGAACATTCTGACCGAGTTTCTGCTCTCTTACATTAATCATTTAATCCTATCACTCCATTCAAAGTAATGCTGTGCCTGTACGACTTTGCGTCGCCGCGAAAGCTTTTGGCAAAAGTTACAGAAACTTAACCGAAAATCCACAAAATGTTTACATTTTTGGCGTGGTCAAATCGACGAAATTTTTGCCTTGCAGATAACAAAAATACTGCACATTCACCAATTCTTTCCATAAACAGGCGATTGTAATGCAGTTTACAATTATATCATAACAGTTCCCGATTGTCAAGTGTTTTTCGCGATTTTTTCCTTTTTCTGCCGTACTTTTTTCTTTTTTCGCAAAAACCGGGGGGGCAGTGGTGGTGTTTTGCACAATCGAAGATTTATTTTTGAAAAAAATTCAAAAAAACTATTGCAATTTTAAAAACGTTGTGGTATAATGTCGGAGTATATGGGTACATCCGTGCGCGAACCCTCTCAGTCGCGTTCGGACTGCGATCATTTTATTATTACAATGCTGACAAAGGGAGGTAACAAAAATGGCAAACATTAAGTCTGCAAAGAAGCGCATCAAGGTTACTGCTGTTAAGACCATGCGCAACAAGGCTGTTAAGACTCAGCTGAAGACCGAGATCAAGAAGTACGAGGCTGCTCTCGAGACCGGTGACAAGGCTGTAGCAGAGAACGCTTACAAGGCTGCTATCAAGAAGCTGGACCAGGCTGCTGCTTACGGCATCATTCACAAGAACGAAGTTGCTCACAAGAAGAGCCAGTTCACCAAGAAGCTCAACGCACTGCAGTAATGCAGAACCAAATAGAAAAAACCGACTCAACTTGCGGAGTCGGTTTTTTCTTTTTCCTCTTGCAAAATAAAAGAAAGTATGCTACACTTATATCAGTAATCATAAGGAGGGATTTTTCATGCGTTACGTTCTTGATCACGATCTGCACATTCACTCTCATCTGTCCCCCTGCTCCGCCGACGACCGCCAGACCCCCGCCGCCATTTTGTCCTACGGTCTGACCGCAGGGCTTTCCCTTTTGTGCGTCACCGACCACCTTTGGCCCAACACGCCGCTGTCGTTGCTTCGCTCCCATCAGCCCCTGCCTCAGAGCAAGCATTGCCGTTTCTTGTTCGGTGCCGAGGTCGACATGGACAAAACCGACACGCTCAGCGCCACCAAGCAAGAGATTGAGTCCTTGGATTTCGCTATTCTTTCGACAGATCACTTGAATTTGCGAGGATATTCCATTGATCCCGCCGTCACGCCCGGCGATGCTCTCTCGCGCAAAACGCGCTACGAGGAGCGCTTGCACACCATGCTGAACATGGACCTTCCCTTCTATAAAACCGGCCTGCCCCATTTCACCGATTCGCTGGCCTGCAACGATGAACCGATCCGTTTCCTCACCTTGTTCACGGACGCCGAGTTGACCGATATCTTCACCAAGGTGCGGGATCGCGGCATGGGCGTGGAACTCAATTTCACTCCTGCCGCCTACAAAGCAGACGACCTCAAAGAGGTTCTGCGTCCTTATTTCATCGCAAAGAATCTCGGCTGTAAATTCTATTTTGCCAGCGACGCCCATCATCCCGAGGGCTTCCATCACGTTTTTGCCCGTAAAATGAACCCCGTCATTGACCTCTTGGATCTGACCGAGGAGGACAAATTCCCCTTTGTCAAGGAAATGATCGCAAGCATGGAGAAATAACTTCATCACACCCCAAAACCCACATTCTACCAACGCAAGTCGCAGGCACGCAGTATGAGCGTCAAAAGAAGCTATTGCGTATTTAGATATCACAAATCAATCCCAAAAGGAGACTCCCACAATGGCTACCATGCAACCCAAACGTGATTTCCGTTCCCTCAACCGCGCCATCATCTGCGGCGAGGCCGGCAAAAAGGTTCTGTTCCAGCCCCGCATCGACTGCTGGTACACCGACCGTATGTTCCGCGACAAGACCCTCCCTGCCCCCTACGACGGCCTCGATCGTCACGACCTATACTGCACGCTGGACGTATCTCCCCGCGTGTACGAGTACAACGGCTGCGTTCAAGCCTACGACAAAGAGCCCGTCAAGCGCTATCACAAAAAGATTTCCGACTTGGAAACCGAGGTACATATCGAAACACCCGTCGGTAACATCTGCTATCTGTGGCACAGCAACGACTCCAACGGCGGCTCTTATTTCAAGACATGGCCCGCCGAAAATGAGGAACAGCTTAAAATTATGATTTGGCTGGAAAACAACACCCTGTGGCGTTGGAATCAAGCTCACTATGACAAAATGCAGGAATATTGGGGCGATCTCGGTCTTCCCTCCATCTTCGTTCCTCGCGTGACCATTCAGAAGACCATTGTCGAGGTGATGGGCGTTGAGGGCACCATTTACGGTCTGACGGACTTCCCCGAAACCATGGAGGAGTATTTCGAAGCGGCCGAAAACAGCGTCATGCGCATGATCGAGGTCATAAACGAGTCCCCCTTGGAGTGGATCAACTTTGGCGACAACGTCCACGGCGGCGTGCTCTCCCCCCGTCTGTTTGAAAAGTACGTCATGCCCGCCTATCTGCGCCGCAACGAAGCGCTCCACAAGGCCGGCAAGTTCACCTTCGCCCACTGGGACGGCGACTGCAAGCCTCTTCTCAAGTATGCCAACAAGTGCGGTCTGGACGGCATCGAGGCCATCACCCCCGTTCCCCAGGGCGACGTCACCATCGACGAGATCAAAGAGGCCCTTGGCGATGAGGTGTTCCTCGTCGATGGCATCCCCGCCATTCTGTTCGACGACATTTACCCCGAGCAGCAGTTGCTTGACACCGTCAAGGAGCTCATCGACAAATTCGCCCCCCGCCTGATTCTCGGCATTTCGGACGAAATGTCCTCCACGGGCAACATCGAGCGCATCAAGCTTGTCCGCGATTTCGTGGATGCGTATAATGCGACACTGAAATAATTCATCACATAACCAGAGGTAGAAAATATGAGAACTTTTAGAATAATTCTTACGATCCTGCTGTCCCTCTCCTTAATTCTCGGCGTTGTCTCCTGTACCGCCGGCACACCCGGCGCCAATGGCAAAGACGGAGCCGACGGTATCGGTATTCTCAAAACCGAGCTGAACGATAAAGGCGAGCTTTTGATCACCTACACCAATGGAATGGTGTCCAATGTTGGTAAGATTACCGGCGAAAACGGAGCAACAGGCGCACAGGGCGAGCAAGGCTTGCCCGGCGAACAGGGCAAGCCCGGTGCCGATGGTGCCAATGGTGCTAACGGCGCCAATGGCCTGGACGGCATCGGCATCCTCAAAACTGAACTGAACGACAAGGGCGAACTTTTGATCACCTATACCAACGGCATGGTCACCAACGTCGGCAAGGTCGTTGGTGAGAATGGCTCCGACGGCTTGCAGGGTCAAAACGGAGCCGACGGCAAAGATGGTGTTGACGGCAAAGATGGCGTTGACGGCAAGGATGGTGTTGACGGCAAAGATGGTGTTGACGGCAAAGATGGCGTTGACGGCCGCGGCGTTGCAAAGATCGAGATCGTTGACGGCGAGCTGATCATCACCTATACAGACGGCGTCATTGTCAACCTGGGTAAGATCACTCCCGAGCAAGGCAGCCTGGAATTTCAGTCCAATTTTGATGGCACCTGCTTCGTTGTCGGTATCGGCACGTGGAACACCAACGACCTAATCATCCCCGCCCGCTCTCCGCAGGGCGACGTTGTCACCAGCATCAATGATTACGCATTCTCCGGTTGCACCGGTTTGACCTCGATTACCATTCCTGCCAGCGTGACAAGTATTGGCAACGGCGCATTCTCCGGTTGCACCGACTTGACCTCGATTACCATTCCTGCCAACGTGACAAGTATTGGCGACGGCGCATTCGAAGGTTGCATCGGTTTGACTTCGGTGACCATATCCGAAGGTGTGACGAGCCTTGGCAGCTCCGCATTCTCCGGCTGCACCGGTTTGACTTCGGTCACCATTCCCACCAGCGTGACAAGAATTGGCGGCGGCGCATTCTCCTATTGCACCGGTCTTAGTAATATCACCTTCCAAGGCACCAAAGCGCAGTGGGGAAAAATTTCCAAACTCCGTTGGATCTACGACTCTTCCGCCACCGTCGTCCACTGCACTGACGGCGACGTGCCGATTCAATAACTCAAAACAAGCAAAAGACCATCCCGCCGCGAAGGGCGGGATGGTCTTATTTTATGAATCAAATCTATCAGCGCAGACCCTTGAGGGCTTTGCACTTCTGATTTCTTTCGGACATCAAGGACTGTGCTTGCTTGCAGTGTGCGAGCGCCGCAGTCAGGTCACCGGTCTTCAGTGCGTCGGATGCCTGCATGGTCTCATACTGTACTTCCTTTTCCAACTCGAACAGGGCTCTGTCGCTCATGGGATCGCTGAAGCGAACCATCTCAGCAAACTGACGGAACACCTCGCGCGCCTGTGCATCTCCGCAGTTTTCGTACAGCATCTGAGCGTCTACACGCAACAGATCAACAAACATACGGGTTTCCTTGACCTTATCCTCCAGCTCGACAATCGCGGCCTGGGTGCCACGATGTACAGAGGCAACGATCAGGAACAGCGCATACAGAAGAACGAAGAGAATAACGATAACAAACCACGGAGCGGTCTCCGAGAGGGCAATGCCAACGAGCGAGACCAGCGTAGCCAGGAACAAATAAGGGAGGCTACGCTTGATTCTCGGATAGCCGAAGAACCAACCCGCAAATCCGGTACTGCCCTTGCCAAACAGCAAGAACATGACAAGGAACGTGAAAATACAAACTTCAGCCAAAGCAAACGAAACGAAGAAAGTAATCTCCAAATATTCAATTCCTACGATCAATGCTACGGCAACGGTAGCCGCCGTGAACAAAAGGAAGATAATCGCCCAAATGGCGCCGAAATAACTATTTTTCTTCATTATTTAAATCCAGCCTTTCTCTTTCCGTATTACGGACGCTTTGCACCGCACTCAGGGCAGCACTTTCCGGTGTTTCCCGTTTGACCGCAGGAACAATCCCAGCTTGCCGCTGCCTTGGGGCTACCGCACTCTTCGCAGAACTTGCCGCGATTTCCTTTGTGACCGCAAGAGCAATCCCAAGCTTCGGGTTTGGGGTTGCCACAAGTCATGCAGAATCTGCCGACGTTTCCGGCTTCACCGCAAGAGCAAGTCCAACTATTGGCCGCGGGAGCGGCGGGGGCTGCAGGAGCCGCGGGGGCTTGCTGATTGTTATTACCAAACGAGAGGTTACCCATCTTATCGAACATGGTCTCTGCCATTTTCAGGCTGGCCATCATGCCGACCATATCGGTTGCCAGGCCACCGCCGGCAGGGCCGCCGCCTGTGCCTGCAGAACCGCCAGAAGAAGAACCCATCTTGCCCAAGCTCTCGGCATAAGCGACCTGAACGTCTTTCTCCAAAACGTCTTTCTGAGAGTAGCCCTTCGCACGCATGACGTCTGCCTCTGCCATACCGACCGCACGAGCCGCTTCTGCTTCGCCCTGTGCGCGCATGGCCTGAACCTGTGCCTCGGTTTGCGCTTCGATCAACTTTCTCTGACGAGCTGCCTCGGCAATGCTTGCCTCGACCTCCTCGGCGCGAACGGCGAGGTATGCTCTGGAGAGCAGATTTCTGATTTCCTGCAGATCTTTGTTGTCCTCAGGAAGATCGATTCGCATGATGTAAAATTCGGACACGGCCAGACCGTACTCCTCCAGCGAGGGAGAAATTCTATCTCTCAGGTCGCGAGAGAGGCTGTCCATGTGAGAATCCAATTCAAAAATATTGATGCCTTGATCGCGAATGACCGATGCCAAGAAAGACTTGACAGAAGTAACCAAGGGGGCGCGGAAATACGCCTGCAGGGCGCGAACCAAATCGCTCTTATTGTCTGCTTTGGCAGACGTTTCCATCATGCGCTTGGTAACCAAACCGGTTTCGGTTCCGACCAACTTCACAAGCAGCTTGCGGGCATCCGCAACGCGAACGTTCAATTCACCCGATGCGCCAATATCCAAAGGAATGTTCGTCTTGGGATCGACAAAGTGTACGCGGGAATCCGTGCCCCACTTGATGCCCATGTGGGTTACTTTGTTGACAAAGTAAATCTCTGCGCGGAAGGGCGTCTGTGCGCCGTCTGCTACGTTGTAGAGCTTTTTGAGCATCGGCAGGCTGGCCGTCTCCAGGGTATAGCGGCCGGGACCGAACAAATCAAGCGCCTGACCGTTGAGGAAGAAAATCGCCTCCTGAGACTCATGAACAATCAGCTGAGAACCGGAATTGAAATTCTCGATGGGGTGTTTCCATACGAAGGTGGAATTATCGCCTTCGTACTGAATGACGCTGATATGAGTGTTGTCTACCTGCTTTTCCTTCAGCATCAGCTTTTTGACATCGATCTGTGCATCGCAGATGGGGCAGGTAGGCGTCTTTTCGGACTTGGCATCTACTTCGACCTTACAAGAGCACTGCGGGCAGTTGACAGTAACAAAGCTGTACGCCGTGCTTTCCAAAAATTTAGCATCTACCGATTTGCCGCAATGAGGACAAGCTTTTTTATTCTTTTTGGACTGATCTACCATAAAAGATTTCTCGCAGAAATGGCATCTTTTCGACACAAATCTGGAATCTTTGACGTTGATTTCCTCTTTGCAGTTGCCGCAACGGATGACCCTCTTGGCAAAGATGGAGGTAGACGCGGAGTTAATCGTTCCGCACTTAGGACATTCGATCATGAAACTTCCCATGACTGTTCTCCTTTGAGTTAAATGTTATTTCGTTTCTTTTGGTAAGATGACCGGCTGTTAAGCATCAATCAGACCCAGCGTCTGCAGGTCCTTTTTCGTCTTGGGATAACCGCCGAAGTATGCGATCATCGCCATAAACGTAATCCAGGTCATTTTCTGTTTTCCGGTTTCAAGCAAGGAATAGGTTTGACGTGAAATACCGATATCCCGCGCCAGATCGCCTTGAGAGATGTGCAGTCTTGCGCGCAAAACGGGGAGCTCTGCGGTCAACTTGTCGATAAATTCATCTCTCTTTTCATTTGGGTAGTTCATCACAACACCTCACTTTCCTGTTTGTGACACCTATATTATACACGATGTTGTTAAATCTGTCAATATGTAAAATGCAAAAACGGCATTATAAACAAAAATTCATGAATTATGGAAAAATCTATATGCACAATTAACAAATTTTGCGGTTTTTAGCGTCAAAAAACCGTCTTCACGTCAGAAAGGAGAAAAAACCTCTGATTTAGAGACCCAAATCAGAGGTTTTTTCTTACAGTTTTTTGATGCCGCACTGATCCTTCAGCAAGCACAGATTTCCTTGCTCATCACGTTCAACGGCGTAATCGGCCCAGCCAATATAGCCCTGGCGCATATACTGCGCTTCATACCGACGAGTCATACCCTCGCAAAGCGGCAAGTACCCTTCCCCACGGCCTTCGGGATTCCACAAGCAATCGGTCGCATCACTAGACAACATAACAAGCACTTTGGTTGGGGAAAATAAAATTTTTTTCAAAAGAATTTGACAATTTCATTATACACTCCGAGAATAAATATGTCAACGGCAAAACAGAGCGGCAATGTTCAGAATCAACAACCAAAGAAGAAACAGGGCGTGGACGGTCAAGAGCACGCACGCCAGACGAAACGCCCTTCGATAGCACCACGCCGTTACAACACAAAGAGCCAAAACTGACGCGCAAATCAGCACAGAAAGAAAGATTCTCCCCGTAGAAAAAAAGACCGGGTACCATAAAAATCCCAAAAACAGCATACAAAGAAAGCTCATGCCGCCCCGATATTTGATGGCCTCGGTGCAGGCGTCATTCCGATCATCAGCCAGCACGCAAAACAACGCCGCTCCCAAAAGAGCATACCAAAGCATCCATGCCAAGCTCATCAGCCATACCGGCGGAAACAGCGAACCAAAACGAAGCAACATACCGTTTTGATACGGACTTCCGCTCACACCTCTGACAATGCTCCCCGCCAGCGTCAAGCTCCCCGCTCCGATCAGCATTCCCGTGATTGAGCATCCCGTCAGCGCGCGGCGAATCCAGCGCTTGACGCGAGATATCATTTTCTTCATAAGATAAAACCGCCTCCCTTCTCACACTCCAAAGGTATGAGACCGAAGACGGTTTTATGCGATTGACTATATTTAGGAAGAGATTAGATAACTTTGGTCGGCCACATAAATTCGTCCGGGTAAGCGGCGGCGGTAACGAAGTTTACCGACACGGCGAAGCGTCTTGGGGACCATGGTTTCATCGGGGAGCTCCGTCTGCGGCACCTCTACATCGCAAAGCAGATGACGGTCGCAATAGCTGCGTGGCTCGGTTCCTTGAATGAAATACCCTTCTGCCAATCGATCACCACGCGCATCGGCCCGACAGGCATCGGTCGGTCGAAGCCCCGAATCACAGCAATAGCTCGCTTTCACGATGCCGGGGGCAAGATCAAAGTTTGTCTTAGCTTTTCCCGCCTTGAGCGAGGGTGAGACAATCTGTTCCATCACGTTTTTCCAAATACCAACAGCCGGATTATTCTTCAAGTCCGACATAGGGGTAGGATAATCAAAGCCATACCACACACCGGCAAGATATTCGGGCGTATAGCCGATGAAATAACGGTCGCAATCGGCGCTCGACGTTCCCGTCTTTCCCGCGACAGCGACGCGTCCCCCGCACAGTTTCGCGCCTCTGCCTGTTCCTCGGGTGACCACTTGCTCTAACAGTTTGGTCATAATGCAAGCATTCTGCTCACTCAGAGCGTAGTTTCCTTCCACATCGTGCGACAGCAGAACGCGCCCATCGGGGGCGGTCACGCGATAATACGAATGCGGCTTCATATACATCCCACCCGTGCAGAACGGCGTATATCCCGCGGTCAGCTCGCGCAAGGTCACGCCGTAGTTCATCTGTCCCAACCCCAGCGCGGCTTCTCCCATATCAGTGATGGTGCGACCGTCCTTGAGCTGTCGCCATTCGACCAAGGAATTCATACCCAGCGTATTCTTCAAAAAGCGGAAGGACTCCTCCAAGCCCACCCGTTCCAGTACCCGCACCGCCACCGTATTCACCGAATGTGACACGGCGTAGCGAATGTCGGTCAAACCACGGTAGATGCGCGTTGCATTCTTGGGCCATGCGTGACGTCCGTATTGATCGTAGGTGATGGGAACATCGTCAAACACGCTCGCCCAGGTGATGTCCCCGCGCTCCAGCGCAGGCGCATATACCGATAGCGGCTTGATAGCGGAGGCGGCCGGGCGCAAGGTTCCCGTCGCCCGATGTTGCAGGCGATTCCCCATTTTTTCTCCGACACCGCCCGCCACGGCCAAAATATCGCCCGTGAGCGGATGGAGAACGATCATGCCGCTCTCCCCCCGCTCGCCATTCTTATGAAGCGGGAAATGGCTCGTGTCGCGGTAATATTTCTCGACGATGTTTTGAATTTTGGGATCCACAGCGCTCTCGATGGCCAGTCCTCCGCAAAATACCAATCGGCTGGCATACTCACGCGTATAGTCATATTCCGCACACAAATCGGTAATAACGTCCTCCAGCACCATGTCCACGTACCAAGAATAGGTGGGGGTTTGCTTGTTGACCGCATTCTCGCGAATCACCAACGGTTGTGCGATGGCCGCTTGATACATCTCTTCCTCCAAATACCCCAGGGCGCGCATCTGAGAAAGGATTAAATCTCTGCGCGCCTTGGTATGCTCGGGAAACCGTACGGGATCATAGTAAGAAGGGTTGTTGGTAATCCCCGCCAAGGCGGCGCATTCCGACACGTTCAATTCCCCGACTGATTTTCCAAAGTACCGTGCTGCAGCCGCGCCAACGCCATAGCACCCTTGCGAAAGATTGATAACGTTCAGATATCGTTCCATAATTTGCTCTTTGGTACACCGATTTTCCAAATCATTGGCCCAGCACATCTCTTGCAATTTTCGTTCCACTGAGTACTCATTTTTACCGGACAAATTTTTCACCAGCTGTTGAGTGATAGTAGAAGCCCCAAAATGGCGGGTATAGCCCAAGCAATAATTAGCGACAGCAGACAGCGTCCGAACCCAGTTAACACCGTGATGAAGAAAAAATTGCTGATCCTCGATGGCCACAAACGCATCCACCAGCGCCTGCGGACACTCCGCATAGCTCACGGGGATGCTGTGCACTCCACCGTCCAACGTGCCTCCCGGCAACTCATATTTTTCTCCTGTGCGTGCCACGCGGTCTTCAAACTCATAATAATATATTTGCGAGGGACCGGCGACCGTGGACAACATCGATGTTTCCTCGTCAAAATTTGGAGTGACATTCCGATGAAAATACCACGTAAGCAAAAATCCCATCCCGACGGCAAGCGTCATGCCGATCGCCAACAACATCAAAAAAGTATTGAGCAATATCATCCCAAAGCGCGCCCGTTGATTTTGTCCGCGTCGCCTGTTGCTTTGTTTTTCCATGAATTTCTCCTGTTACAGTAAAGCGTTGATGCACTTATTGTTCCTCGTCCCACGCAATTCAAATCTTTCACCGCCACAGCAGTTTTTAACAAAAAACCACGGCTCAATGTGTGACGTGAGCCGTGGTTGGTTTGATTAGATATATTCTTCCTCGTCAGAAATATAGACGGGAGATTCGATGATATTTCCATCAGTACATTTTACAGTGATACCGCCTTCTATATTAGAGATCCAGTGATCACCCTTCTCGATCTTTTCCCAATCTTCTTTCGTACCGTCGAAAACGATGGTTATATTGGGGGTTGTGGAAAAGTTTATCAAAGCAAATGCAGAATCACCAATTTTGGTAAGGCTATTCGGTATATAAATGCTACATTCGTTTGTAAAGCAAGCATTCATAAAAGCCTTGTCGTTAATCTCTGTTATGTCGGAACTAATAATAATTGTTTTCAAGGTGTCAGGAGTGAAATAAGAACGTACAACCCCGTTAGAATAGTATTTTTCTGTATAGGAGAAGATATATGCAAAGTGAACGTTAGGCTCCGCCGTGGCTGTACGGCTTTCCCCGACGAAGGGCAGAGTAACACTTACCACAGGGCAATTGTAAAATGCCATCGCACCAATACTTGTGACGCTATTGGGAACAACAACGTTTGTTAATTTGCAATCAGCAAAAGCACGATTTCCGATTTTTATTAAATTATCTCCAAACGATACTTCTTCGATGCTGCAATCAGAGAAAGTGCCGTCTTCAATTACGGTGACACCGTTGGGTATCACAATACTGCCTTTGAGAGATGTACAACCGCTAAACGCATACGCCCCTATTTTATTTAAGTTCTTTCCAAGCTTTAATGTTTCGAGTTTGGACTGGTAGAATGCATGCTCTCCGATTGTTGTAACGCTATCGGGAATAACAATGCTTGTTATCGCTGTGTTATAAAATGCCCATTCTCCGATTGTTTTCAGATGATCGCTGAAAGTGATGCTTTCAAGATAGTCGCAATCATAAAATGCTGTGTTACCGATTTTTGACGTATTTCCAAGAATAGAAACGCTTGTGACATTTGTGTCTGAAAAGACATCAGCAGGTATAATATCTATGTCGGCGAGTATCGTTATCTCGAAATATTCTCCGCGTTTTGCAAACATCCCCTGTGTCATGGAAACAACCTTATCACCGGAGGGGCTCAACTTAGGAATCGTATATTTATCAAAAGAAACGGTCGGAATAAGATCAACACAGCAGGTTCCGTCACCGAAGGACATATAACGAAGACCCGTATCAAAATCATAATCGGTATTTGCCTTATATTTTACGGTAATACCGTAACTTGCCGCATCGAAATCAAGTGCCTGCCACTCCGTCATCGTTCCCGCATAATTGATAGTTTTAATACTTGAACCGACAAAAGCATTTTTATTTATACCGGATATTCCCGCGGGCAGATTGATTTCAGTGATAGAAGTACATCCATCAAAAACCTTTTGTCCGAGGCTAAAGTTTCTGTTATTAGGGAACTTTACATATTCAAGATTCGTGCAACCGTAAAAATCAAAATATGTTGCCGAATCGGGTAGAATAGCAATTTTTAAAGAAGTAAGATTTCTCAAATATATTGAATCCACGTTTGCATAAATGACCACTTTTTCAAGCCCGGTGCAATCACCCAAATTCAATTCGCTATTTTCAACACTCGAAGGAATCGTTACTTCCTTCAGAAGAGGGCAGCTTAAATTAATCAATTTAAGGCTTTCGGGCAAATTTACAGCTTTAAGATTTTTACACTCAAGATCAACACGCTCTATGCCATTTGGAAGAGTGATTTCACTCAAAACATCTGAATTCAAAGTTAACTCTATAATATTTTGGTGGATGTTGATGGTTTTGAGCGCTTTACTATCTATTTGAACGAAAGTAGCACTATCGGGGAGTTCTACATGCTTAAGCTTGAGGTTAACGTATTGTGTGATTACATACTTAACTCCCTCGCCCACAACGAGTTTTCTGACAGATTTGATTTCAGGCACATAATCGTAAACTTCATCCCCATTAGCTTCAGTCTGATGTATTGAATTGTAGTATAGGGTTGTGATGAAAGTGCTGCCTGTAAATGCATTTCCAGAAATTTCGGTATGGTTTTTAGGGAGTGTCACGTTTTTCAAATTGGGACAGTTGGCAAAAGCCTTGGTGGGAATTTCCGTAAATACATCGGGAATAACCAAGTTAACTATATCGGTATTACCCAAAAAGGCACCTTCCATTATTTTTGTAATGGACTTGCCGTTATATGTAGTGGGAAGTACAAGTGTATTGCCTGTCCAAGAGCCGACGCCTGCAATATAGTATGTCTTTCCATCGTCGGTATCAATGTAGAGTTCACCCTCCGATGTGTTCTTAACGTATTCAGCCGTCAGAGTTACGTTCTCGGTTGCCACGAAATCATAATCATTGAGTCTTTCAAGAACGTTTCCATCGCTGTCCTTCCAAGCGATAAAGGTTTCGCCATCCTTATCAGGAGCAACTACGGAAATAGGGGTGTTTACATCATAGGTCGCGGTTGTCTTACCGTTGGCAAAGGTTGCACCAACCAAAGTGATCGTGGCTTTCCCTTCCAAAGACGGAGTATCATCGCCGTCCGTGTTATCATCACCATCCGTGTTATCATCGCCATCCGTGGCATCATCACCGTCCGTGGCATCATCGCCGTCGGTAGCATCGTCACCGTCCGTGGCATCATCGCCGTCGGTAGCATCATCACCGTCGGTGGCATCGTCACCGCCAATCATATCATCGGGATCGTCGGCTTCATCGGGATCTTCAGTCGGGCGTTCCGATTCAACCGGGACTTTTTCACGGTCATTGTTGGGGGTGGAGCTTGCACTGTTGCATCCAACAAATACAGCTGCAGTCATGACAAATGCCAGCAAAAGTGCTAATAATTTCTTCATAAAATCCTACTTTCCTTTGATGCGCTCAAACGTTTGCTTTGAGATAATCTTTCAAGATTACTTGAAAATGAAACTTTTTACAAGGTTATGCTATGATCGTCCGATTACGCGCGGTCTGCTTGCGCGTGTCTTTTCTTCAAGCCAACCAGTACAACAGTCAAAACGGCTACTGCAACTGCGATCTTCTTCATGTTCTTTTCCTCTGCTTTCTTTATAATCGTTCGGTTACGCGCGATCTGCTTGCGCGTGTCTTTTCTTCAGGCCAACCAATACAACAGTCAAAACGGCTACTGCAACTGCGATCTTCTTCATGCTCTTTTCCTCTGCTTTCTTTATAATCGTTCGGTTACGCGCGGTCTGCCTGCGCGTGTCTTTTCTTCAAGCCAACCAATACAACAGTCAAAACGGCTACTGCAACTGCGATCTTTTTCATATCCTTTTCCTCCGTTTTTTATAATCGTTCGGTTACGCGCGATCTGCTTGCGCGTGTCTCTTCTTCAGGCCAACCAATACAACAGTCAAAACGGCTACTGCAACTGCGATCTTCTTCATGTTCTTTTCCTCTGCTTTCTTTATAATCGTTCGGTTACGCGCGATCTGCCTGCGCGTGTTTTCTGACAAGGCGTGCTGCCACAACGGCGACGATTGCTACTGCTACGATAATCTTTTTCATGGTTGTTTCTCCTTTGATTTCCATTGTTTATCGCCTCACAAGCTTTGCTCGATTTGGCGATTTGTTTTGGTCTCTTGCTTATTACACCCTTATTATACACATTGTTGTTAGATCTGTCAATATGTAAATTTCAAGTTTGTATGGATGCACAACTTATATTGATTTCACCAATGATTATTTATGCAACAGCCACAAATAATAGGTCAAAAGCCGCATATTCGGCCTAAAACAGTGCAAAAAGCAAAAACACACGGTCTACGCCGTGTGTTTTTGTCATGCCAAGTCTTTTCTTCCGAACAATTCATCTAAGGAAACGCGGAACAGCTCTGCCATGGGAAGCAGCAATGTCAAATCGGGATATGCTCTCCCCCGCTCCCATTTGGAAACTGCTTGCACGCTGACGTGCAGATGATACGCCAGCTGACGTTGTGTCATGCCACGGCTCCTCCGAAGTCTTCGGATCATGGCCCCAATTGGAATACTCAAACGATGTCCTCCTGTGTCGATGATTCAATGATTCACCGCCGCACACAGGTTCTCTGTATGGCAGAGCTGCGCCGCCCGCAAGCGGCGCAGCCCCACTATCACTCGCACTCGCGCTCAGAGCGAAGCACCGGCGAGTGATACGGCGTGATTGGAACATACGCCAAAAAACATATCCTCGCCTCCTTTCATTCAAAATCATAGCCGTACCCAAAGAGCGCCTGCAGAACGCAACTTTCGGTACGGCTATATTGTATCACAGACACCACGCGGTGTCAATTACCGATCGATCAACCGGTGGTTTACTTATTTAATGAAACGGGTACGGATCATACCGTCGATGGTGCGGATCAGCTCCTCGGTAGCAGGAGTGATCGCTCCCGTGATATCCACGATGGTATAAGCCACGTTACCGCGCGACTTGTTGGTCATGTTTTCAATGTTGGCACCATCGGCAGAAACAACCTTCGTGATCTTACTGAGCACCTCAGGTACGTTCTCATGCAAGCAGCAGATACGCAGATCTCCCGTACGAGCCATGGAAACTGCGGGGTAGTTGACGCTGTTCTTGATATTACCGTTGGCAAGGTAATCGTCGATTTCCAATGCAGCCATCACAGCGCAGTTATCCTCGGATTCTTCCGTAGATGCGCCCAGGTGAGGAATCGCAACGACACCGGGGATGGCCAGAACCTCGGCCGTCGGGAAGTCGGTAACGTAAGCGGCCATTTTGCCGGTCTTCATTGCCTCAGCTACGTCAGCAGCGTTGACCAAATCTGCACGGGACAGGTTGATCAGGCGCACACCGTTCTTCATCTTTGCGATAGTATCGGTGCAAATCATTCCCTTGGTATCTTTGGTTGCGGGAACGTGCAACGAAATGTAATCTGCCTTTTCATAGATTTCATCATAAGTCGCGGCCTTGACAACGTGATGATTCAAATTCCACGCGCCTTCTACAGACAAGAAGGGGTCGCAACCGATCACGTTCATTCCCAAGTGTACCGCCACGTTGGCAACCATACCGCCGATGGCACCAAGGCCGATAATACCCAATGTCTTGCCCTTGAGCTCTGTTCCGGCAAACGCGGATTTGCCCTTTTCGACCTGCTTGGCTACATCGTCACCTTCCAAACCCTTGGCCCAGTCAATACCTCCAATGATGTTACGGGCAGCAAGGAAGAGCGCGCACAGCGTCAACTCCTTGACGCCGTTGGCGTTGGCACCGGGGGTATTGAATACAACGATTCCCTGCTCGGTGCATTTTTCGATCGGAATGTTATTGACACCGGCGCCTGCGCGAGCAATGGCCAGCAGATTGTCCCCCAGCTCCATGTCGTGCATGACGGCCGAGCGAACAAGAATACCGTCAGGATTGGCCATCTCCGTTGCCAGCGTATACTTGGCGGGGTCCAGACGATCGGTGCCAATCTTGGCGATTTTATTCAGCATCAAAATGTTTTTCATGTTAGATTCTCCTTTTATGCTTTGGGGTTATTGGCGGCAAAATCCTTCATAAAGGCAACCAGCGCCTCAACGCCCTCGTAGGGCATTGCGTTGTAGATGGAAGCGCGCATACCGCCCACGGAGCGGTGGCCCTTGAGGTTCTTCAAGCCGGCAGCAGCGGCCTCTTTGGCGAACTTCTTATCCAGATCAGCATCACCCGTAACGAATGTCACGTTCATCAGAGAACGGCTTTCCTTTTGAACAGGAGCAACGTAATAGTCCTGACTGTCGAGATAATCATACAGCAGGTTGGCTTTCTTGACGTTCATCTCTTTCATAACGTCCAATCCACCCAGCGAAAGGATCCACTCATAAACCAGCTTTGCCATATAGATGGTGTAGCAAGGAGGAGTATTGTACATCGAACCATTTTCGGCCATCGTTTTCCACTCCAGCATAGTGGGCATCTTAGGATCAGCGTAGTCCAAAAGATCCTCACGAACGATGACAAGCGTCAATCCTGCAGGAGCCATATTCTTCTGCGCGCCGGCATAGATCACGCCGAACTTGGACACATCGACGGGCTCGGAGATGATGCAGGAGGACAGGTCCGCTACCAACGGAACGTCGCCCGTGTCAGGAATGTAAGGATACTTGGTACCATAGATGGTATTATTGAAGCAAATGTGCAAGTATGCCGCATCGGGACGGATCATATCCTTGGTGATCACCGGAACGTGATCAAAATTGTCATCCTTGGTGGTGGCGATGCACTTAACGTCATAGCCCATCTTCTGAGCTTCCTTATATGCCTTGCCCGAGAACTGACCCGAAACGGCGTAATCTGCCTTACCCGTGCGGCCGATCAGATTGAGCGGAACGGCTGCGAACTGAGTCGATGCACCACCCTGCAAGAAGAGTACCTTATAGTTATCGGGAATGTTCATCAGCTGACGAAGCATTGCTTCAGCATCCGCGATAATGGGCTCGTAATCAGCGGAACGGTGGGACATCTCCATGACGGACATACCGGATTCACCGTAGCAAAGAAGCTCATCTGCCGCTTTTTGGAGCACAGGCATGGGGAGCATGGAAGGGCCTGCCGAAAAGTTATAAACTCTGTTCATGATCAAATTCTCCTTAAAATGTTTGGTTAGAGGTCGTAAAATGTCATTTTTGCAAGTTTGAACCCCTTGATGTTCTATATTATAGCACGCTTTTTACGATTTGTAAAGTACTTTTTGTAAAATTTTGCAATTTTATTTTCGCAAACTTGCATTTTATTCTTTCCTTACCAGTATAGCGCCGATTTTCCGATTGGTCACTTCAAGCTTCGGGGCGTCGCCCGTACAAAAGTTCCATGATCATCAACACGACAACCGCCCAAAGAAGCGCATAAGGAGCAAATCCATACCATTCTGTTCGAAGCAACAACAGCCCTGAAATGCCCAAGACGGAGCTGAGCACTACCAGCCAAAGCAGTGCTCGGCGCTGTCCCATGCCGCGATCGATTAGACGGTGGTGCCAGTGGCCTCGATCTGCCGCAAACGGGCTTTTCCCTTGCAATAGGCGTCGCGCCGCCGCAAAGACAAGATCGGACACAGGCAGCGCAAACACAAACAGCGACGCCATCCATCCGAGAGAACCGCTCACATTTTCATTGATATACACGGCGAGATATCCCAGCGCAAATCCCAAAAATTGCGAGCCGCCATCGCCCATAAACACCTGCGCAGGATGACGGTTGCGGTGTAAAAAGCCAAGCGCACCGCCACAAACCGCCAAAGCCACGCTCGCCATCGCTCCGTTCCCGCCCAAAGCCAATGCAAAGGACACAAACAAGCCTTCAATCGCGGCAACGGACGCGGCCAACCCGTCCATCCCGTCGATCATGTTGTGAGCGTTGATCAGGGCTACCATCCAAACGATGACCACAGCGCCCCACCATCCTCTCGGTTGCACGGTCAGAACACAAGCAGAAAGCTGTGCTGTTAATTTCATCCACGGAGGCAAATGCCAAACGTCATCCAACAGCCCAAACAGCACCAATATGCCGCTCCCTGCGAAAAAGCGGATCAGTCTCTCCTCCCCCCGCCCGAGAAAAAGCAACGTTATCAAAAATGCAACATATATGGCAATCCCACCTGCGCGCGGGATCGGCCGTGTATGAAGACGACGCCCATCGCGCGGAATATCCATCGCGCCGATATGGGGTGCCAGCCACATAGCCACAGGAAGTCGGAGGGCCAAGCGGTCTTA
>JAZQUX010000198.1:0-2823 GCA_045631585.1 Eubacteriales bacterium
GTGCCTATCGGTGCGAACGGAAACCACTTCGCCACTTCGTTGAATCACATCACGGGGGGAGAGGTGCGTTTCACTTCCGCAATTATCCTCTCCGTAACCCCATTCGGAAACGAACTCGTCACCGTCCAGGAAGGTGAGCAAATGCTTTACGCCGTTTTTCTCGTAGCACTCCCCCAGCCAGCGGCAATGAGAGTCGGTAAGCTGTGCATAATAGGTGTGAGGCGTGGCATTTCCGTCGGAATTAGTTTGAATCTCCACACCCTCGATCCCATGGATCACCGCCGCTGAAACCACCTTGGATTGAACGGTCTCGGTGCGATTACGCGCGGGCATATCGTAGCTTGCCCATGTGATCTCTTCCCCCAATTTCGGAGCAATAAACCAGTTGGGCAATTCTTCAAAAACCACAGGGAAGACAGAGGCATCCTCCATAGGGGTTATCGTGTATGCGGGCAAATATTCGGGTAGCTTTTTCATAATCGTTTCTCCTTCTGCTCTTTCTTTGTAAGGGTATATCTGCTTGAATTTTTTCTTCGCATAATGCAGGCGACTTTTCACTGTCCCGACAGGAACAGCAAGCCGTCTTGCTATTTCCTCCTGTGACAGATTCTCAAAGAAGTACAAATATATCACTCGCTTTTCTTGCTCGGCCAACGCATCCAGCGTATCGTGGACGACGCTCCGCACGGTTATACCGCATCTGCTGACGGTCAAGGCGGATTCGGGCAAGGATTCCAACGAAATGGTTTTGTTTTTGGCCTTTCGGCGGTAATAGTCATTACATTTATGACCGGCGATCCCGATCAGCCACGCCTTGAACGCCGACTTGTCGTGTAGCGACTCAAATCTTTCGGTAGCCGTCAAGCACACCTCCTGTACTATGTCCTCCGCATCGTGGCGGTTGTTGATCTTGAAATGCACATACCGCTGAAGCGGCGCAAGATTCTCCTGCAGGAGTCTGTCAAATTCGCGCATGGTATCCCTCCTTTCCTGCTGTTCTGAAACCGGTTTCACTTATATAGTCGAAAAGAAACGGTAAAAGGTTCAAAGCCATAAAAATTATATCATATTTTTTCGCAAAGTTCAATATACAAAAACCCCGCCGTGGAAAACCACAGCGGGGCATTTCTCTATTGAGTTCTAAATTAGATCTCAGCGAAGTACTTGATGGTGCGGACCATCTGAGAGGTGTAGGAGTTCTCGTTGTCGTACCAAGAAACGACCTGAACCTGGTAGGTGTCCTCGTCGATCTTAGCAACCATGGTCTGGGTAGCATCGAACAGAGAACCGTAGGTGATGCCGATAACGTCGGAGGAAACGATCTGATCCTCGTTGTAGCCGAAGGAAGCGGAAGAAGCAGCCTTCATAGCGGCGTTGATGCCCTCAACGGTAACGTTCTGACCCTTAACAACGGCAACCAGGATGGTGGTGGAACCGGTGCAGGTGGGAACGCGCTGAGCGGAACCGATGAGCTTGCCGTTCAGCTCGGGGATAACCAGACCGATAGCCTTAGCAGCACCGGTGGAGTTGGGAACGATGTTCTGAGCACCTGCGCGAGCGCGGCGGAGGTCACCCTTTCTGTGGGGGCCGTCCAGGATCATCTGGTCACCGGTGTAAGCATGAACGGTGGTCATGATACCGGACTGGATGGGAGCGTAGTCGTTCAGAGCCTTAGCCATGGGAGCCAGGCAGTTGGTGGTGCAGGAAGCGGCGGAGATGATCTTGTCGTCAGCGGTCAGAGTGTTCTCGTTGACGGAGAAGACGATGGTCTTCAGATCCTTGCCTGCGGGAGCGGAGATAACGACCTTCTTTGCGCCTGCGTTGATGTGAGCCATGGACTTCTCGGTGGAGCAGTAGAAGCCGGTGCACTCCAGAACAACGTCAACACCCAACTCGCCCCAAGGGCAGTTAGCGGCGTCCTTCTCGGCGTAGATCTTCAGAACCTTACCGTCAACGGTGATGGTGCCGGCCTCGTCGTCGGAAGTAACGGTGTGACCGTCGTAGCGACCCTGAGCGGTGTCGTACTTGAGCAGGTGAGCCAGCATGGAAGCCTTGGTCAGATCGTTGATAGCGACGATCTCGTAACCCTCAGCGCCAAACATCTGACGGAAAGCCAGACGGCCGATGCGGCCAAAGCCATTGATAGCAACTTTTACGGACATGGTAGTGATCCTCCATTTTATATAATTTTTTTCTAACAAAACGGGCGGTCGGGGATTTCCATCCCTTTCCATGATATATTTTATACCAAAACTCGCAAATATGCAAGGGGTTTGTGAAAACTTTTTCAAAATCGTTGTTTTGTATTTTTGGGACAACTCCCCATGAGCATTTTCGTGCATTTTGCCATGGTTTTTCTGCCCCCGCAAGGGATTTTTCGGGTTGCTCATCGCCTTTTTCAGGTCTGCGGTTGACAAACGGGGGGGAATATGGTAGAATAATCATACACACAGAGGCAATTGCAGAATGCTTCAAATTTGGGTTTGGCGAATAGATACAAGATACGGAGATACAAGATACAAGATATAGAAACGGAAGTCGCCGTAAGGGTTTTACATATCTTGTATCTTTGTATCTTGTATCTTTGTATCTTCTAACTTGTATCTCACCGAAAAACTGCAATTTGTACATTTTGCAATCGCCTATCATACACACGGACAAGGAGGAGCGATCATGCAGGCAAGCTGGCTGTTTTTCGATATGGGCTCTACCATTATGAACGAAACCCCCGCCATGGAAAAGCGCATCCGCGACACCATCGCGGGCACAGACATCACCTACGAGGCATTTGCCGCCAAAATGGCGGAATTCCGCGAAATGGGT
>JAZQUX010000199.1:0-4181 GCA_045631585.1 Eubacteriales bacterium
GCGCCGTCCTCCCAGTAAGCCTTGTAACCATTATATTGCTTAGGGTTGTGAGAGGCGGTAATGTTGATGCCCGCAACACAACCCAATTCGCGCAGAGCAAAGGACAATTCGGGCGTGGGGCGCAAAGCATCGAACAGGTACGCACGAATTCCGGCAGCCGCTAATACACAAGCGGCGGTTTTTGCAAAATCATCCGAATGATATCGGCTGTCATAGGCAATGGCAACACCGTCATCGGAGCGACCCTCTTTCAGGATCAAAGCAGCCAAACCCTGCGTCGCGTATGCTACGGTATGGGTGTTCATGGCGTTCATGCCTACCTTCATTGTGCCGCGCAGACCCGCGGTGCCAAACGAAAGGTAGCAGGAAAAGCGTTGACGAATCTCATTTTCATCGTCGCGGATGGCGAGCAGTTCAGCACGCTCATCCTCCGTCAATTTGTCACAGGTGAACCAACGGTTGAAGTTGTCAAGATAACTTTTGCTCATGATGATCCTTTCTGCCAAGACGGCTATGAAATTAGAATATGAGGAAACTTAGGCGGTCAGTTCTTCTAAATATTTGCGAAGGGCAACAGCCACCTGATCGGGGCAGGAGGTGTTTTTGGCGCCGCAATGAATGTCGGACAAGCGGGAGATGGCCTCCTCCACCTTCATACCGATCAAAAGGCGTGCGACGCCCTGGGTGTTACCCGAGCAACCGCCGGTGAATGTAACGGCGCGAATGGTGCCGTCTTCTACATCGATATCGATGTGGCGGGAGCAAACGCCGCGAGGAGTGTAAGAAATATGTTCCATAACAGAATTCCTTTCAAAATCATTATAGCATTAAAGATGCTGATATATACCAAGGGGAAGATACGAGGGGGAATGTAAGGATAAATATAGCAGAAACGCGAGAAAATCGCTTTCTTGTGCTTGTGCTTCTCGGCTGGCGGGGATTTCGAACCGAAGCGCAAAGGGATACCCTGCGCCGATCAGAATTTCCTCGTCAGAACGAGGCAGGCAGTCCGTTCGCACCAAGGAGAGGGAGCAGGCGGCAGCAGCCGTCAATACTTCATTCAAGGATGCGTAATCCGGCTCTTGACGGAATACAAACTCAAAGCTGAATTCTTTGTTGGGCAACAGTAGTCTGGGCCAAAGCAATCCTCTGCGGCACAACCCAAATACGGTGGCACTGCGGTTGTCCGATGTGGTGACGCTGCAGGTGAGTACGATTTTTAATTCATACCGCTGAATCAAGTGGTAAAACCGAACCAGCTTGCCGTCTTCGGTGGTTTCCAAGGGGAGAATGCAATATTCGCATAGCCCGTTGAACACCTGATCGCAAACAGCTCCGAAATTGGAGGAATATACCGCTTTGGCCGTCGGAAGAACACGGGAAAAGTGCAAAAACGCTTCGTCTGCGTATATATTATGCTGGTAAGCAATGGTGCCGCGCGCAGACATTTCAATGGGCTCTGTGTGTCCCAAAAGGCGAGCCGCAATGGGCGCGGCGGTATCGGGAGTGCTGGCAAGCAGCGATTGATAAAAGCAAATACGCTCCGTGGAAGAGAGGTGGGGATACAGTTGAGCGAGCAGACGTTCATGACGACTGGCGGGATCCGTCAGCGAAAGAGCGAAAGATTCCGCAAAGGTGCTCAGCGTTTGCGCGTCAGGCAACCCATCTCCTTCGGTGGGGGAGGTTTGTTCAGCGTTGTGAAGCAAGGAGGCTAATTCTTCTACATGGATGTAATTACATTCCATCATGTGAGACATTCTGCGGTGCAAATCGTCCACATTTTCCAGTTCTGTTTTTACGTCCTGAGACAGACGCCCCTGCTCCATCGCAAGATTATTCATCTTCATCCGGAGTTACCGACGGATGATCCGACTCGGCTTCGTTTTCATCGAGGGTATCATCTGCATCTTTCTCGGAAGACTCGCTGTCGCAAGATTCATGTTCGGGCTCGTTTTCTGCGGATGGAAGAGTGCTTTGCGTATTGATTTCGTACGCAGCATCTTCTTCATCGTTCTCCGTTTCGGGATGGATCAGATAATCCTCGCGAACAGGCTTGTTACCTCGCTTGGATCGAGGCGTGATGGCATATACGAGGCGATCCCAATGATAGCGCTTGGACAGACGGGGAGGACGTTCCTCTTCGTCATCGTAATAATCGTCGAGATCGTCCGAAAGCCCCTTCTGAGCCAGCTTTGCATTGGCGTATTGCTGAACCAAGGCAATGACAACCTTAAACAAGGGAACACCGATAATCATACCGAAAATGCCCCACAGATTACCCATAATAGCGATCGCCGAAATAACGCAAAGCGAGCTGACGCCGGTGCGGTTCCCCAGCACCTTGGGCTCAATGATGTTACCGTCAATCTGCTGGATAATCAGAGTGATCACAATGAAAATGATAATTTTAGATGGGTCGGAAATCAGCACGATAAAACCGGCAGGAATGGCACCAATCAGAGGGCCGAAGAAGGGAATGATGTTCAGAATACCCATTATGGTTGCCAGCATGGGAGCGTAGGGAATGCTGAAAATGGTAAAGGCGATGAATTCGATAATACCGACAATCAAAGCATCCAACAGCTTGCCACCCAAAAATCCGCCAAACGCAGTGTGTGCATCCTTAGCAGTATCAAAGATCAGCTTTGCGTGCTTTTCGCTGAACAGAGCGGTCACCAGCTTTCGCATCTGGGCCAGACGAGTTTCTTTGGAGGCCAAGAGATAGAAGGAGATAAAGAGCGAAAGGATGATGTTGGAGATGGTGGAGAACAGCTGCGCGCCATAGGATTGTAAATTACCGAGCAATACGGAGAACAGATCATCCGCGTTGCCAATCAGCGTTTCGATCAACGCATTGATCTTTTCCAGGGAAACAAACTCTTCCACAGATCCGTCAGGGGCGGTGGAACCGAATTTGCTCATGATGCTAGAAATCAACCGGTTGAGATCGGTGATAGCGTTGGCAAGATAGTTTTCATATTCTGCGAACAGCTTTTGGAAGCTGTTAATCAGCTGAGGAATAATGAGCAAGCCGATGGCAGCGATGACAAGGATGAAGAACAGATAGGTCAAGAAAATGCCGAACATACGCCGAGGCGTTGACGGGAGGCGGCGGAGCAAGCGGCGCTCAAAGAAATTCAAAATGGGATTACACAGGTAGGCCAGGGCAGCACCACCGATCAAGGGCATGAAAATAGAGATGACGTTGGAGAAGAATTCTCCCACAGCGGGCAGGTTGCTAATGACATAAAATATCAAAACGAGCACAGCAAAAACAACCGTGGATATCGAAAACACGATATTTCGGCGTGTGCGTTGTTCTTTATTTTTGCGATGGTTGTTTTCGGGACGGCTCACCTGTGATATCACCTCCGGGGATGAAGTATATGTGTCAAATGGCATGGCTACCATAACGTACAATTCAACAATTATATTGTACCCTTTTTTCTTCTTCCCGTCAAGTCCTCGACCAAGTTTTTTTTGAAAATTATATATAAAATTATATATATTTTTATTAGAAAACGCAACCGAAGCAAAAATGCGGACAACACCTTGATTTTTACTGTGTGATATGGTATGATAAGTTGAATCAAACGGAGGAGGTTAGAGGAAATATGACAATCTTATCCGGGCGTGTGACGGAGTGCGCGTACGCCAAAATCAATACTTTTTTGACGGTAACCGGGCGGCGAGAGAACGGTTATCATGAACTGCTTTCTCACATGCAGGCGTTGACGTTGCACGACACCTTGACGATGTCGTGGCAAGCGGCCGACGGCGACGATCTTTTGGTGACGTTGCGCTGTGATGATCCTGAATTGCCCTGCGACGAGGGCAATTTAATTGTCCGCGCGGCACGAGCGCTGTGGGCATATAGGAACCTCCAAGGGGAGACGTTTGGCGGCACGCTGGACGTTGACCTGCAAAAGCGGATTCCGATGGCCGCAGGACTGGCCGGCGGAAGCGCTGACGCGGCGGCGACGTTGCGGGGATTCAATGCGCTGTTGGGTTCTCCGCTGAATGACGCGCAACTGTGCGACATTGGTGCCTCGATCGGCGCGGATATACCGTTTTGCCTGTGCAGTACAGCGTCGCCTGCCATGACTGCTCGCGGTATCGGCGATGTTTTGTCTCCGACGACCCCTTTGCCTCAACATTGCTCGATGGTGGTTGCCTGCGAC
>JAZQUX010000200.1:0-7921 GCA_045631585.1 Eubacteriales bacterium
TGTTCACCACCGTGTCCTTGATCCGGGCGCCCTTCAAAAGAAACGCCTGATTCGCAATCCGGCTGATGACGTGGTAATGCGCCACGCCTTCAGCCTTGATCCTGTTCACTCTCGCCATGTGCTTCTTCCTTTCCGTCAAGACACCACCGTCTCGACAAGCCAAGAAGATATCACAAAAGCGAAAACCAATTGTCACAGGAATGTCACTGGAATGTAAAAGTTTTGTTAAATTTTGTGACACTCCCGTAACAGTTCAGCCAAGGCTAACTTTTACGCCGGCCCCGTTTGAAGGGTCTGTCCCCACGCGAAAGAGAACAAAAGGGAGAATCATCGCCCATTACCAGCCATTATTTCAACAAAACCAACACTTCCACAGGGCCTGTCCCTCGCGTTTCCAAAAAACCTCTAATCGTCAAATCACACTCTTCATAAAATCTATCCTCACTAACTCCCTTAGCACCAAGATTCCTCACCGACGGTAGGGCGCTCTCCCCGAGAGCGCCGCGATTCGCCGCCGAGCTATTATTCTTAGTGCGCTATCAATTCCCAGCAAATCTTAACGAAAAATATCGTCAGCACGACAATAATGACAGGCTTTACGAATCCCGTTCCTTTGCTCGTAAAATAATTGGCGCCAATGTAATTTCCTGCAATGCCGAATACAACAGCCACCAAAGCCAACGGAAACCATACCACTCCATGCACCAGAAATACCGCCAAAGCGGCAATGTTTGTGGAAAGGTTGATAACCTTTGTCGTTCCAACAGCCTCGTTCAAGCTGACATGCGCCAAAGCGGTTAGGAGAAGCATCAGGAAAGTTCCGGTGCCGGGCCCGTAAAAACCATCGTACACACCGATAACCAAGGCCAGCGACATGATGATCAGCATGGTCTTCCGTTCGGAAAGAGGAGGCTTCTCAGATTGCAATGACTTCTTTCGCAACGTATAGCATGCGGTCAACGGGAGGATAATCAGCAAAATGATCTTGAAAGCGTTGGCCTCCACCAAGAGAGCCAATCTGGCACCCAACCATGAACCGAGCAGTGCGGCAACTACAGCGGGAAGCACTCTTTTCCAGTGAATGAAACCGCAACGGGCATAGTGCCATGTAGCTACCATCGTTCCAAAGCACGCGCTGAACTTATTCGTACCGATAGCAGCATGGGGTGGAAGTCCCGCAATGAGATAGGCGGGAATCGATATAAGACCACCACCCCCGGCAATGGCATCAATAAAGCCCCCCAGAAACACCAACGGGCATACAATCAGATATTCGATCACAGCATTAATCTATGAACTTAACCTTCGCACAGGAAAGCAGATAGTCACCCTTAAGGGTAGGCTTGCCCTGGAAGAAGAGATAGACCTGTCCATCATCATCCTGAAACACTCCCGGATGTCCACTCTCCCACTCATTCCATGAACCCTTTTCGCCATGCGGAAACACAGGCTTCTCGCTCCAACGCTTGTAGTTGATGCCGTCCGTAGACCAGGCAAGACCAATCTGCTGGCGTTCATGGTTGTATGCCCCTGCGTAGAACATATACCACACTCCTTTGTGCTTGATGACAGTCGGAGCTTCGATGCACTTCATCTCCCAGGGCAGGTCAGGCTTGAAGAACGACTTTTCCGTCGTAATTTCCGTCCATGTTCCCAAATCATATGAAGAACCGTATGGAGCTGACGCCATGCCCAGCATCTGTATCTTGCCGGTCGTCTCGCGAACGGCATACATCATGATAAGCTTGTCGCCCAAACGGTATACCTCGGCATCGATGGCGCGACGCTTTCTCGCCCAATTATTATCTGGAGCGAAAGTAGGTTCGCTATCATTGCAGACAAAATTGACTCCATCCTCACTTGTCGCATGCCAGAGCGCATTTTTAAACCCTGGACGATGCCCCTGACAGAACATATGTATTTTTCCATCCAACTTCTTCACGCATGGAGCAACACCAATCTCCGCAAGTTCCGTTGCCGCCTTGACATTGATGTCACCGATGCGCTTCCAGTTCACGAGATCCTTACTCTCAGCTACCGAACCACACCAGGTTTTGAGACGCCTTTTAGGCATTCCCTTCGGAAGATGCGCCTCATCGTAGCTTCGCACACTATAATACATGAGATAGCGTCCTTCATGGCGGATTACCGTGGGATCCTTTGAGAACGGCTTACCACGTTGCGCAATGTCGCCGAAACGCATCGCCGTGGGCTCGAACTTGATATCACGGCACGGCTTGACCTCTCCCAACAGGATATTGGCGCACAGCAATGCACCAATTGACAGGATTGCAGTTTTGACACTTGACTTGTTCATCTTATTTACCTTTTTTGATTTGACACTCATTTTACCTTTTTGCGTTTCAGTTCTCAAGACCATACTTGCCGGTCAGCCAATCGGAACGGATCGCCAAACCATGCGCACCATAACAGTTGGCTGGGCTTACCGCAAACCTGAACCTGCGCCCCCTCTCGTCCGGAACGCAATTCTCACGCGGCAGCTCAGAGCAGGCGAACACGCATGTAACCGTAGGATCATCCTTCTCCTCCGCCCAGCAGAAATGCGGCGAATACACACGCTTTGTCGCCCATATGCAAGAGCGGTCAACATTCATAGCCTCGACTTCAACCCGGAAATCAAAGGGACGCACCCCGTCACCTTTCAAAACGCCAAAATCAAGCTATTCGCAAAAACAACACAATACCGCAATCAAATTTGCAATCACCTCAGATCCCTCCTCCAGAAGTTCATCTTATTTGTCTTGACCTTTCCCCGAAATTCCCCGTTATCCACGCAGAATGTATCTCAGCCCCATGTCCACCAAAACAATTTGCCGGCGCCACCGCAAAACGGAATCGCCTTCCCCGTACCGTCGGCACCCTGTTTGCTCTCGGAAGCTCCTGGCATGAAAATACGCACGTGACAATGGGATCATCCTTCTCTCCTGCCCAATAGAAGTGTGGTGAATATACGCGCTTTGTCCCCCAAACCTTGAAGCTGTCAACGTCCTCCACTTCCACTACCACTCGGAAATCAAAGGCATGCACTCCCTTCGGATTGGAGCGTACATTCGGGAACGATACCACAAACTGGTCGGTGGACTTATTCGCCCTATTCTTGCCTGTCACACGCTTTATGTCAACTTTCGCACCAGCCTCAAACTCCGGAATCTTCGCATTGCGTCCACGCTCCTCAAACGATGACGCGCATGACGGAATCGGCACAATCCAATCTGGCGCGACAGGCTTGCCATTTGTGAAATCGCGTCTTTCAATAACTATATAGTCATCATACACAGTAACAAGTTGCCCATGTTGAGCTTCACGTCCTTTTAATGACGGCATCTGCTGTCCACCATTCGCGCTTTCACCAAAAACATGCGAGTTTTCACGACCTCCGAAAGGAATGAGGTAACGAAGCGATGCCGTGCCAATACTTGTAAACGCGCCGCGCCACAAGGTGCGCTCATCGGTAAGTGGAGTATGAGAATGCCCTGAAAACGCAACTGCATTCGGAAAACTCGACAATGCCGCCGTTGAAAACCCGTCATCCTGCCCCCATACCCACGGCGCTGAACAAGTTCCCTTCGGATGGTAATGCTGCACGTAGAAAAATGGTTTGCCGCCTTCAAGCTTCTGCCGATGATTATTTAGAAATCCGGCAATCGCACCATCCTTTAGATACCCATTATCCTTGACATAATGAGTGCCAACAAAATGATATCCTTTTATTTCCTTGAGGTACATCGGCGCATAATCCTCATCGAATGCCTCTCGCCAACACTCTGCAACCCTTTTATCTATTATGTTGGCACCATCCTTCTCTGCTGTAATCCCCTTCTTCTTGGCTGCGCCATACCTCCAACCATCAATATCATGATTCCCCGTAACAAACACTTTCTCAACCAATCCACCATCACGTCGCCTATTGTTTGGAAACACCCGTCTCCATACATCTCCGGCCTTTTTCAGTTCGGAAAGGAGTCCATTATCCGAGATGTCTCCAGCCACCAGCACCGCATCCACTGAACTAGCGGAATAAAAACGAAGTGCATTTTCCCATAATGCACACGTATCAGGTGCCGACGCAATATGCACATCCGAAACAACACCGAAACGCAATCGCTCTACACGAGTGCCGCCGATAAGTGATTTCGCGGAACCCGCAGCTGCAGCAAACGATGCCGCTCCAAGCCGAATAAACGAACGACGATTCATAAACTCGCCCTCTTGCATCTTGTCCATTACGATCCCCGGCTACAATCCTGCAATATTTCCCGTTGCAACATCATCTAAAGATAACCTTGAGGCTATCAGATTGATACACACCGTTAGAACGGCGCTTTATCCGCTGTTCCCCGCTGGCATCCACGAAATGTATAGTGGAAAGGTTTTTGGGTGTACCTTCCCATGAAACCACTGGCACATTTGCAATCAATTTACGATCGCCCAAATTAACTTTTATCGTAGCGCCTTCCGCAAACGACACCTTATCGCCAAACGCCAATGCACTCTCAAGCTCAGAAACATCGATTGTAGCACCATCGGCAAAAATCATCTTGGGAAATCCCGACAATCCGTTGCCCGAAGGCTTGAAAGTGCCGAGAACCGTAATGAAGTTGGTGCCGCCGTAAGAAGAGGATTCGGACTGGAAATCCTTAACCGTCAATGGTGCATCAAGGCTCATCTTGCCGGACGGACCGACCTTAAGCGTCATCTCGCTGCCGACATTAGTATATGACCTTAAAGTCTGAAGGGTTCCGCTATTCACTGCAAGCGTTCCTGCTCCTGAAAACGTCGTGTGCCCAAGCCAAAACTGCGAATCGGAGTTCATATCCACGTTGAGAGTGTTGCCATTAAGATATACGATTATTTCATTCCAGCCGCTTCGAATCAGACCGAAGTTCTCCCCCGACACAGAGGAGGAATCCAAAATCGTAATGGTTTCGCCAACGTATCGGTTTCCGTTTGCTGAATTCTCTCGGCCATTCGCAAGTGTACCTCCATCAAGCGTGTAAATGAAATCATACGTATGTGCACCATTGATGTCAAACATTGCGCCGGACGCAATTCTAAAAGACTGGGTCTGACTGCCTAAATCTTTGATTCTGTCGTATCTGCCATTCTCATCACCACGACGCAGAATCCCGGCTGCAACCTCCGTTCCGCCATTGTAGGTTTGATCATGCCTCTGCGCGACAAACACTCCCGCCCCCGCCTTGACAAACTTCAAGGAACCGGTAAGTGCAACCGAATTATTCACAAGCACATCATCTTCACCGACAAACACATGGAGTTCCCCTTTGTTAGATGTGGAGTCGGTAATTGTCGCCTCATCATCACCCAAGGTTTCAAAACCTGCAAGCTGGAGTTTATGACCATTCAAATCAATGGTCACTCCGTCAGGAATCACCACCTTGCCAAGCCCGCGCCAATCGCAATCCACCGAAAGTTTTATCGTACCGGCAAGAACAATTGACGCACAGTTTGGCATTGCATCGGCAGCAAGAGGAATTCCGGTTTCCCCGATGACGGTCACAACCGTCCTTTCGCCCGGCAAAACGCCCGCGAGAATTTCGCCTTCAGCATTTTTGCACTGCCAGTTTGCACTATCCTCCACATCGCCCGCAATTCCGCCGCCCGTCCAGACCGCAGTCACAGGTTCATACCCGCTCTTCTCAACAAGCCATACGCCGCCTTCCCTCACAGCCAAATCATATTCTGCCGCCGTTTTGTCATCTAGTGTAAATACAGTACCATATGAAGGACGCTCCGAGAACGGCAGCACATTTCTTCCTCTGACGAAATCTGTCTTTGCCGAAAGATCCAGGGAAACGGCATGCGAAATGATTCGTCCGATGCGGAAAGGATATCTTTCCTTTGTCGCATCATCAGCATGCTTCTCGCTCAAATTGTAGTGATACGGATTGGACTGGGCCTTGATATCGCACATGCAAGCGACGCCATTTGCATCAACGGCCGGAACCAAAGACTTCTGAAGCACGCCGCTTTCATACATCTTCAGATACCGGACACGAGCCATGGACTTGTATTTGGCGCTCCCATTATCGTTTCCCGCAAAAATATACATCGAATAATTACTATCATTGAACCCCTGATTGAAACGGCCAAGCCACTTGCCATCCACAAACACATTCTTGTCCCTGTTGAAGATGATCTCATGATTCTGCAATGTAGCATGATTTGAATTAAACTGATTGCCACTTCCAAGGCAATGACGTTCCTTCAAGGCGCTGGCGCCATTTACGGAGACAGGGTAATATTTGAGCCCCGTTATGCCGCATATCATTGCATAATTCGCTTGCGCAGCCTCCGTATATCTATATCCTGCGCGTGTTTCTGTGTTTGTGGTCACCTTATATCCGGTATCAATCCATTGATGTCCATCTGATTCTACATACTCGACAAAATACGGCGCATCATTCCAACTTTCAGCACTCGGTCCAGCCTTAAAATCATCCCCGTCTTCTGCTTTGTTATGGTAGAGTTTCTTCTCAACCTCGTCAAACATTGCAGGCCTGCCATCCATATCGACAACCGGAATGAACCTTCGCAAAACGACCGGTTCTTCTCCATTGTTATCTATGAACTCACAGGAATAGATACGTGCTATGGAATGATAGCCGGGACTCCCATTAGATTTGGACGCTGCAAAAAGGTAACATGTCCTGGACTGCTCAGCCAATACGCCGGTGAGAGTGCCAAGCTTGACGCCATCCAGATATACGTCATGATTGGCATCATTGAATATGATTGAGTGGCGAGTCAAATTCGAATGTTTTTTATCACACTGTTTGCCGCCAAGCACATACCTTTCATGTTTGGGATTTGTATCAGTGTTATTGTAAAGGGATACTGGATAATAGCGACCGGTATTTGAGTCTCCAACGCCTTGAAGCCCCACAATCATATCATTCTTGGCCTTTTCACCTATAACGCGCATATACTCATACATCCCCTTGAAAGTCGTATTCCGAGTAGGCACGACACCCGTATCGATATACTGCGTTCCCGATGATTCAAGGTACTGCACTCGATAGGCATAACCATCATCAGCGCATAACATTTTCATCACCGTTGCCGTGAAGCAACACACTATCAACTGCAAAAATGTATTTCTCATTCCAATCCTTGTTTGCTTGTTTGCGGGACTGCGGACAAACGCACAAGACAATTGTGCACCTGTCCCAAAATCAGCGCGATTATACCAAAAATCTTTTTTTTTTTCAACAATTCTCGACACAATTCCGACACAATTCCGCAGAGGACTGTCGCGTCGGAAACGACGCGTTTTTTTTTTGTACCCGGATTTTGCCGGCAGCACCGTCGCCTAAGGCATTTCGGCTTACCAGCATGATAAAAGATGAGTGTTCGCGTAATTCTGTGAGGCCTCAACTTTTTTACTCATTCCTCATTCAAAATGAGAATTCACTTCGGAAGAATGATATTTATATTTAAACGCCTTGTTTTTACATGGTAATTCAGTTGGTTGCCAATTTGCATGCCAAATACTGGTTTTGCCTACATCATCTCCATGACAGCGTAATATACTATCGCTACTTTACAGTCAAGTCTTCGGATTCCATGCTGGATAGCGCTCAAGAATCAAAGGATTTTCTTCAGGCTGATCAGGTTCGTCCGGCTCTTCAGGCGGATCCGGCTCCGGGCTCTCCCATTGTGCGTACAGCCAATGAGAGAATGTCCGGCCGACAATCGTCGACGACGTGACGCGCTCGCCACCGAGCGACGCCGTGAACCACCCCAGAAACGTATAGCCGGAGCGCACAGGAACGGGCAGAGAGCCATAAGCCTCGCCGCTTGTGACCGTCTTCGACGCTTGAGAGACCGTGCCGCCGCATCCGACGAAGTGCACAGTCATCGTCACGGGATCCTTTGACCA
>JAZQUX010000201.1:0-13427 GCA_045631585.1 Eubacteriales bacterium
CCCTACTACACCCTGTCGCCCACTTACTCGGTATGTAAGGACCACGGCTATATCGCCGGAGAAGTTTACGAATGTCCCACCTGCGGCAACAAGACCGAGGTTTACAGCCGTATCACCGGCTACTACCGCCCCGTTCAGAACTGGAACGACGGTAAGTCGCAGGAGTATAAGCACCGCAAGGTCTATGATATTGCCAATTCCAAGCTGACCCACGGCGCGCCCACCACGGAGGTTTCGGCCATGGCCGAGGACGCTCCCGTGATTTCCGACGGCACCTACCTGTTTGCCACCGTAACTTGCCCCAACTGCAAGATCGCTAAGTCCTTGTTGGACAAGGCGGGCGTGGTTTACGAGGTCATGTATGCCAGCGAGCACGCAGACTTGGTCAATGCGCTGGGCATCAAGACCGCTCCCACCTTGGTGGTGGTCAACGGAGCTGAGGTTCACAAGTGCGTCGGCGTATCCGAAATCAAAAAAATGCTGAATCAGTAAGGATCATTTTTCGATATGTATGATATTATCATCGTCGGCGGCGGCCCTGCGGGGCTCGTCGCCGCCGTATATGCAAGACGCGCAGGAAAGCGCGTGCTGGTGATGGAAAAGGCCACGTTCGGCGGCCAAATCACCTATTCTCCCAAGGTAGAAAACATCCCCGGCTTTGTTTCTCTGACGGGCAATGAGTTCGCGGAAAAGCTGGTGGAACAGGCGTTGGAGCTCGGCACCGACGTGGAAGCGGCGGAGGTGATCTCCTTGAAGGACAACGGAGATACCAAAACGGTGGTGACCGATACGCTGGAGAGATTCGAGGCTCGTGCCGTGATCATCGCCACGGGCGCGCGTCACCGTCTGTTGGGCCTTGAAAACGAAGAAAACCTGATCGGCCGCGGCATTTCCTTCTGCGCGGTATGCGACGGCGCTTTTTATGCCGATAAGATCGTTGGCGTGGTGGGTGGCGGAAACTCTGCTTTGCAAGAGGCGTTGCTGTTGTCCGAGCAGGCCAAGAAAGTGTACGTCATCCAAAATCTGGATGATCTGACGGGCGAGGTTGCGCTTCGCGAACAGCTGTACCAGAAAAACAACGTTGAGATCATCACGGGTGTTGTGGTGGAGAGCCTGCGGGGCGAGGACGAGCTTCGCGCAATCACCATTCGTTCCTTGTCGAGCGGATCGTTGCGTATGCTGGCGCTGGACGGTTTGTTTGTCGCCATCGGCCTTGTTCCTCAGAACGAGCCGTTTGCCAAGCTTGTCGAGCTGGACGAGCGCGGCTACGTTTGCGCGGATGAAAACTGTGCGACCAGTGTTCCCGGCGTGTTTGTTGCCGGCGACAGCCGCCACAAGCGCATTCGTCAAGTGACGACGGCAGCCGCGGACGGAGCGGTTGCAGCACTTGCCGCGTGTGATTATATTGATTCCATGAAATAAGAGAAAATCCTCACAAGTCGAGATGATTTGTGAGGATTTTTTGCGTGGGGAGCAGTACGCGCGTCCGGCGACGCAGTTACAGAAAGTTTAGCTAAATTTCACACATCTTCTTCTTTTGACGATCATACTGCGCGGCAAGCCGCGCGCTGATCTGTTCAGCACGAATGTCACTTCTTGGCGCGTCCCAAGAAGTGACGGAAGAAGGACGCCAAAGGGTCTAATACCCTTTGGAAACCCGGAGCGCGAAAACCGTTCCGCTATCGCTTCACTCATTTTTTCGCGAAGATAAGCATCTTCAACGCTTGCGTTTGCAAGTTAAAGAAACTTGCAAACACGAAAGTGGCACGCAACACGCGTTTGTAAAAAAATTTGCTTTCGTTCTCCGCACCCTATGTTGGCAAAACTTTTTACTTTTTACGCCTGCCGCTCGTGTTGGCTTTGCGGCGAGAGATGCACTTAAAATTCCTATGTTTTTCTCGTCTTCCTCTTTGTAGAGCGGCAAAAGAAAGGGAGATCCAAGAGGGAACGGCTTGGCGCGTTTCTTGGACACTTCTTGCCGCGTAGCAAGAAGTGTCAATCAAACGCTGAACAGCTCAGCGCGCGGTGAAACCGCGCAGTGTGAGCGTGGTTAGGAGAAGTTGTAAAAAATTTAGATATCCTCCACCCCATCCCCTCTTTCAATAAAACAAAAACCGAGGTCCGCGGAATCCCGCGGACCTCGAACCGTTTATTCTACCTTTTCCATATATTCTTTCTGCTCGTCCGACAAAGCGTCTATGCGAACGTTCATGTTGACATCCCTGCGGGTGTGTTTTATGTTGAAAATGAAAAAAGTTAAATTATTTTCAAAAAAGTGGGAAGATTTTCGTTTTTTTGACGTCTTATATAACAGAGGCTACAGAAATTGAAACATAGGAGGAATATCACGTGAAAAACCACTCCAAGCGCATTCTATACCATCTCATCTCTCTCCTGCTTTTTCTAATACTGTGCGGTTGCCTTGCGTTATCCGCTTGCGTCCGGCTAAAGGAACAGGAACAAGATCCCGCGATTTTATTTCCACCTTCCGCAACCGATCCAAGTAAGGAACTGCAGACAGACGGCACGCAGGTTCCGCCACTGTCTGAAAATCTCACGCCCGTAACGCATGAGCGCATCTACCTCGTGGGCAACCGCCGCGCCATTTGCTTGGACGATCAATATCAGGGCAAACGCTGTGAATCCGTTGTCATCTCGGTATCTACGCTTTCCTATCAGTCCCATGATCTTCTTCGTCTGTATTTTTCACAGTCCAACAATCAGTTGATCGGCCTTCGCGTTTTGGGACGCGACATCACGTCGATGGAAGACGAAAACGGAACGCTCTTTTATTGTCTGGATATGCAGGCTCTTGGCGTAGACGTGAAAGGATACGGCGATGGTTGGGAAGACCTGTGGGTTCAATTTTTCTTCTCCCCCGGCAGTTTGAAAAAGAACCAAGCGTATCCCATCATGGTCGAGGCTCACTATGAAGGGGATTGTTATCGGAGGGAAGTGAAGCGCGTATTTGACGAGTGTGGCTTGCGGGAGGATCTTGAGCTTGTATCCTCTTCCCGCGTGTACGCGTCGCTGTCTCAGCTATACGAACAAACCAACGTCAAAGATCTTCACTTGCCCGCCTCGGTCGTCTGTATGCAGGTGGAATGTCGTAATGAGGGCGATTGGTTGCAATACGATCCGGCGGACAACCAAGGAACAATCTTTATCCAGCAGGTGTCCGAAGGGTACTTGAAGCAGGAAATGGATCGTTACAAAGATTTTTATAGCGAGCGGGTGATTCACGAGGAGGACGGCATCACCTACTATATCATTGGATCCTGGGCAACCTGCGGGGCCCCGCCGATACCGGACAGCTACAGCATTTACTGGCAAATCGGAACAACGTACTACCAATGGTATCTTTTTAATCTCACTAGTTTCGAGCAAGCGATTGCCTTAACGGAGGATTTGAAAACCTTTCCGACCACACCGTAAATATTTCAGCGAGGCTGAAAAGCCGAGGTCCGCGGAATTCCGCGGACCTCGAACCATTTATTCTACCTTTTCCATATATTCCTTCTGCTCATCCGAAAGAACATCAATATGAACATTCATCGACTCCAGCTTGATTCGAGCCACCTCTTCATCAATCTCCCGCGGTACCGCATACAACTTGTGCTCCAGTGTCCCGCGCGTCTTGACCAAATACTCCAATCCCTTGGCCTGAATCGCAAACGACATATCCATAATCTCCGCCGGATGTCCGTTACCGGCCGCCAAATTCACCAAACGACCCTCCGCCAACAAATTCAGCGTGCGTCCGTCGGGCAGGCGATATCCCATAATGTTCGGCTTGCGCTCGTATACCTTGTCGGACATCTCGGCCAGCGCTACCTTATCGATCTCAACGTCAAAGTGACCGCTGTTGGCCAAAAGAACGCCGTCCTTCATTACCTCAAAATGCTCGCGGCGAATGACGTCCTTGCAGCCCGTCAGCGTGACAAAAATATCACCCAGCTTGGCCGCCTCGTCCATGGGAAGTACGGTAAAACCATCCATGATTGCTTCGATCGCCTTGATGGGATCAATCTCGGTGACCACGACAACCGCGCCCATACCACGCGCGCGCATCGCAAGACCGCGGCCGCACCAGCCATAGCCGGCAATGACAAACACCTTGCCCGCGATCATCAAATTGGTAGGATTCATAATGCCGTCCAGCGTGGACTGACCCGTGCCGTAACGATTGTCAAACAAGTGCTTGCAGTCAGCGTCGTTGACGTCGATCATGGTGTAATCGAGAAGTCCTGCCGCCTCGCGGGACTGCAGACGGTGGATGCCCGTGGTGGTTTCCTCACAGCCGCCGATCAAACGGTCGCCGTATTCGCGGCACTCGCCGTGAAGCAGGGCAATGAGGTCGCCGCCGTCGTCAATGATCAAATCGGGATGGCAGGACAGCGTCGCCTTCAGATGCTCGGTGTATTCTTTGTCACTGACGCCGTGGCGGGCATATACTTCAAATCCGGCTTCGTCGGTTGCCATAGCGGCGGCGACGTCGTCCTGCGTTGACAGGGGATTGCAACCCGTCATCACAACCTTCGCGCCACCGGCGCGTAAGGTCTTGGCCAGATACGCGGTTTTGGCCTCCAGGTGAATGGACATAGCAATGGTCAGGCCGGCGAAGGGCTGTGTTCTTTCAAACTCGGCGCGGATGCGGTTCAGGATGGGCATATAATCGGCCACCCATGCAATTTTATCTCTGCCGGAAGGGGCAAGATCAGCGTTTCTGATATCACTCATGTTAAAAATCCTCTCTTTTTCGTTTTCTTTATGAAACAGACGCCGTCAGACGGCGGTACTCACTGGGGGATTGGCCCATTTGCTTGGCAAAGGAGCGATTGAAGGTGCGCAGGGTGTTGAAACCCACTCGCGTGGCGATGTCGGTGATGCTGTCGGTGGTTGCGCGAAGCAATCGGCAGGCCTCGGACACACGCAAGGAATTGACGTAATCGTTGAAGCGAATGTGGAGGCGATGGCTGAACAGATGGGAGATATAATATCGGCTCAGATGCAATTCTTTTTCCAAAAGCTCCAGCGAAAGGTCAGCGGTGAAGTGGCGGGCGCAGTAGTTGACGATGGTGTGGATGGTGTGCGAATCCTCCGCGCGCGGCTCGGTCAAGTCCACACGTTCCAGCAGTTGTGCAAAAAAAGCCAGGAGCAAGCCCTTGATGGTCACGTCGCGGAAGGGCGACGGGCGGACAGCCGCTTCTTTGAGCTGTGTGAGAAGGGGGAGCAGCGGCTCGCAGGCGGTGATCAAGGGGTGTTTGGGGAATCTTTCGGAAAAGACGTCGGAAAATTCGGGCATTAGGTCGGGGTGGACGATAAAAAGCAAATATTTTTCAGGATCGATTCTTTCGAAGCGGTGAACCTGATTGGGGAAAGCGACGACCACATCGCCGGCGTGGGCGATCTGCTCCGAAGAATCGACGAACACCCGCATCGTTCCTTCGAGCAAAAAGAAGAACTCAATATGGACGTGCAGATGGGCAACGCAAGCCAACGGGTGGGTGCCACTGTTATCATCGCGGCAATAGAAATCGACCGTTCTGTTTTCGTATGGAATACTGCTCATGTGATCAACCCCCTTCGGTTGACACTATAATAACACAAAGGAGGGGAAAAAGCAAGGGGTTTGGCGAAGGAGCAGGGAGGATATCTAAATTTTTTACAACTTTTCCTTTTGACGCGCGTACAGCTTCGCGCCGCGCTATGCGGTGTATGCCTATTCTTTGCCTTGCCGCAAAGAATAGGCGAAGAAAAGGCACTAAGGGGCAAGCCCCTTAGAACCCCGCAACGCGAAAACCGTTCCGCTGTCGCGTCACTCATTTTTTCGCGAAAACAAACATCTTCAGCTTTTGCGTTTGCAAGTTAAAGAAACTTGCAAACACGGGAGTGTCACGCAACACGCTTTCGTAAAAGTTTTTGCTCTCGTTTTACGCACCCCATTCTTGAAAAATTTTTCGCTTTTTACGCCTGCCGCTCGTGTTGGCTTTGCGGCGAGCGATGCAGTGAAAGCGGATATGTTTTTCTCCTCTATATTCTTTGCAGAGCGGCAAAGCCAGGGGGTTCCCAGGGGGAACGCCTGGGCGTGCTTTCTTGGTTCGTTCTTTGCCACGAGGCAAAGAATGAACATCAACGCCATCCGCGCGGCGCGAAGCTGTACGCGCGACCGGCTACGAAGTTGTAAAAAAAATAGTTATCCCCCACCCCACCGCCGAAAAAAACACCCATCCTCACTGAGAACAGGTGTTTTCATCCTTCGTATATTCCATAATATCGCCAATGTCGCAGTCCAATGCCGCGCAAATGCGATCTAAAATATAACTGTCATATCGAATAACTTTGTTTTTATAATATTTATCGATGATTTGATATTCTATTCCGGTTTTCTTGGCTAACGCATAGCGCGTGATCTTCTTTTCTTTCAAACACGCATCAACGGTCAAGCGTATCATGACATCACCTCGCATCGGTATATACTTATATCAGTATATATTTTAATTGCCGTATATCCTCTTGACAATTATGATGTTTGAATATATACTTAAATAAACATATACCAAAGGAGAAACTATATGAAATTACTTATCGTTGGCTCCCGATCTATTGCCAATTTCAACCTCGCTCCCTATGTCTCCCCCGACGTCACTACCATCATCTCCGGCGGTGCCTCCGGTATCGATCATCTGGCTGAAGCGTTCGCCGATCAGCATAAATTATCTAAATATATCATCCGCCCTCAATACCATAAGTTCGGCCGCGCCGCCCCCCTGAAACGCAACGAGCAAATGGTCGATCTGGCCGACGCCGTGTTGGTTGTCTGGGACGGCATCTCCAAAGGCACCCAATATACCATATCCTGCTCCCAAAAGAAAAACAAGCCTCTGACGCTGGTCGAATGTCCGCCCCACTGATCACCCCAATCGCTTCGATGTGGCCCTCTCTCTTGCATTGCACACAAATTTGTGATATAATATATCATCAAAATATAAACAAATGGGCAGAGGATGCATGAATCCATCCTCCCTGCCGCATACTTGATAAAAAAAAGAGAGACCATGCTATGAAAATTTTATTCTACGACGCCAAACCCTATGACCGCGAAAGCTTTGACGCTCACCTCCCTGACTTTCCCTCCGTCACCCTCGACTACATCGACGCCGATCTGACCCCCGAAACCGCTCGTTTGGCGCAAGGCTATGATGCCATCTGCGCCTTTGTCAATGCCGATCTCGGTCGAAATATGCTGTTTCGTCTGTATCAGGCGGGCGTTCGCACCATTTTGCTCCGCTGTGCCGGCTACAATCAGTTGGATCTGGCTGCCGCCGATGAATTCGGCCTGACCGTCTTGCGCGTGCCGGGCTACTCCCCAGAGGCGGTCGCCGAGCACGCCATGGCGCTGGCCCTGGCCGTCAACCGAAAAATTCACAAGGCTTATATAAAGGTCAGAGAAAATAACTTCAGCTTGGTGGGCTTGACCGGACAAACCTTGTACGGCAAGGTCGCCGGCATCGTCGGCACGGGCAAGATCGGCCAGGCTATGTGCCGCATCTGCCGCGGATTTGGAATGCAAGTGTTGGCCTACGATACATTCCCCAACGAAGCCCTGATGTCGGAGGGCGTATGCTACGTTGAGTTGGATGAATTGCTCCGCCGAGCGGATTTGATTTCGCTCCATTGTCCCCTGACAAACGAAACCTACCACATGATCAACGAGCAAACCATCGCCCAAATGAAGGAGGGGTGCATCCTCATCAACACCTCTCGCGGAGCGCTGGTGGACAGCGCGGATTTGATCGCCGGCATCCGCGCCCATCGCTTTTTTGGGGTGGGACTTGACGTATACGAGGAGGAAAACGACAACGTGTTCGAAAATCGCGAGGACGATATCCTGGAATCCTCCATCACCTCGCGCCTGTTGTCCTTTCCCAATGTCGTTATCACCTCGCATCAGGGCTTTTTGACGCGCGAGGCGCTGGATGCCATCGCCAAAACCACGCTGGAAAACGCCATGAGCGTGGCAGTTGGCGCCCCCATCGCCGCTAACATTGTAAGGACTTGACCGCCCGCCTGCTCATTTGGCGCGGTGGCACAATCAAAAGAACACAGCGGGATCGACAAACGATCCCGCTGTGTTCTTTTGTATATCAGCGTTTTTTCTTTTTCTTGACAGCGGAAAAACCGAACTTCCCGATGCTTTTGCCCAAAGCGAAATACTCTCCGTGGGCAAATGCGGCCAAATCCGCGCGCTCCATGCACAATTTGCCCGTCTCGTCCAGTAAGCTCTCATCGGCGCGGACGGAAACGATGTCGGCAATGAACATATCGTGCGTGCCCAGCGGCACGATGTCCGTCACTCGGCATTCGAGCGACAAGGGACACTCCGCAATCGAGGGACAAGCGACCGTGTGTCCTTCTTCTTTGGTCAAACCGCACTTGGCGAACTTATCCACCTTGGCCCCCGTGAACATTCCGCAATAGTCGGCGGCGCGGATCAGGCGGGTGGAGGTCAAATTGAGGGTGAATTCCCCGCGTTCCTTGATGATGCGGTAGGAATGCCGCTGCGGGCGAATGGAAACGTAGGTTTTGGGCGGGTGAGTGTTGAGAATTCCCGTCCATGCGACGGTGATGATATTGCTCTGTTCCATCGTGCCGCAGCTCACCATCACGGGCGGCAGAGGGCCGAGCAGGGTAGATCCCTTCCAGTTGATTTTTGCCATAACGATCAGTTTACCTTCAGGTATCCCTTATAGGCCAAGAGCTGAATAAAATATCCGCCGACAACGGTGCGGTTTTGGAAGCCGCACTGCATGGAGGTGACGGTGTCATACCAGTCGGTCAGAGGCACGCGGGAGGGGGATTCGTTGTAATTTTTCCACAAGGGGTTGACGATCGCCTCAAAATCGGCGCGATTGGTCGAAAGCGCGCCTGCCCAGATGAGCCAGTCGGCCTTGGTGTAGGTTTTGCGGCTGTCCAGAGGCGTGCCATACGCGTGGGCTTCTCTTTTGTAGCGATTGATCTCGGCTTCGCGGAAGGAAACGGGGAACAAATCCAGCCCGAAAAGCTGATCCCAGATGAGATTGTATTTGAGGCTGAAGGTGTCCTCGCGGTCAAAGGCCAAGCGGTAGGAGCCGTCGCTGTTCATGGCGCGGGGCAAAAAGCCGGTGGCTTTTTCCTTGGCGATGGTCAGCATACGCGCGGCGTTCTCCTCTTGTCCCAGCATACGGTAGAGAAGACCCAAGGAAGCGATGCCCATAATGGCCTTGAGGGTCAGGTTGCAGTTGTGCGCCAGGTGACCGGCAAAATCGTCGGTGCAAAGCTGATGGGCGGGATCGTCGCCGTTGGCGATCAGATATTTCACCCAGTCCTCCAGTACCTCAAGATGCTCCTTGGCAAAGGATGCGTCGCCCGAGGCGATGGCCGTCGCAGCTTCCATGCCCAGCATATTGCCGCATTCCTCGACAGGCATCTGACCTTCGCGGACAAATTCGCCCGTCTCGCGCTTGTACCAGTACATCTGTCCGTTGACCAAGGGGTACTGTCCTGCGTCGTGGGGGGCGAAGTCATACTTCCAAGCGTCACTCTTGGCAAAGCGGTAGATGGGGCGCATCATGCCGCGGATGAGTTCGGGATTGTACAGCAGATACAAAGGAATGGAGGGGTAGCTGACATCCACGGTCGCGGCACAGCCGTTGGAGAAATTCTCCTTGGAAATAAAGAGAATTTCGCCTTCCTCGTCCAGCACCAACTTGTGCGAGTGGATGGTCTGACGCAGCGCCAGCATCAGAATTTCCGCGTACTTTTCGCCGCCGGCACGAACGGCGTCGGCAAACAGACGGTCGGAAAACGTCTTGCATCGATCCATGACGGACAAATAGTCCTTGTGCGATTCCGAAATGGCCGCCTCAATAGAGGGGCAATGATGCTTCCAGTAGGCCTTGAGATTCTGTCCGAAATACTGAATGCTCTCGATGTCATCGTACGCAAAGGTAAACAGCACGCTGTCGCTCACACAGGCTTCGGCGCACACATAGGCCATGCCGTCCTCCGATTCTTCGCGGGCAAGGGCATAGGTCTTGCCACCCGCGACGGACAGATAGAAATAACCCCAGTCAATGCGTCTGTCATCGCCGCTGCAATGCAGAATCGGCTGTGTTGTGCTTCCCATCCTCATGGTAGACAGCCCTTCGATGTCAACTGCCTCGGCCATAACGGTATCCTGTCCTTTTTCGTGAAGCACGAATTCCTCCGACGCGGCCAGCTTGACCACGACGCTGTGGTCCTCGCCGTCGATGGGGCGGGCGATGATTTCCAGATAGCTGACGGGACGGGAGATCAGATAGTTATCGTCGGGCAGAATGGGGGTGGTGAACAGGGCGGTCAGCTCAACGCCTGCCGCCTCGAATACGTACGTGGTGGTAAACGCCTCAACCTCAAGGGACACTTGGCGCATGGCGGGGATGTTTTTGTTGCCGATGAAACGGTATTCCTCGCCGTCGATGGTGGCGACACCCTGCAGGGTTTGGGGACGGTTGGTCCAGTGGCAGGTATGGGTGTCGGTTAGGCGGTCGGCGGGCGACCACAGGCTGAAGTAGGGATCGACGGTGATGAGCGGTACGGAAGGGGGACGAAGTAACATAGAAAAGTCATCCTTTCTTGTGGACTGATTGACTTTATTATAGCAAGAGCGGAGGATTTTGTCAACGGTGGGACAAAAAACAAGAGGAGAATCGTTGCTTTTTTGCAACGTTCTCCCCCGAGATCGGCCACCCCAACGGTCTTTTAGGCGCGCGGCACGGGCGGCGTGTCTCCTGCTGACAGATCGAGAATGTCCCACCCCATGCGCGAGGCAAAATCAACGGTTTTTCGATCCCGTCCTCTGTCGTCCAGTGCGATTCCCGTTGCCCCCGCCGCCCGCGCTAAGATGAGCCCGTGAAGCCGTCCCGATATGACACAGCGCGCCTCGGAAAACAGCGATAAGACCTCTCGCTCCTCGGTCGGGACGATCACCTGCCCGCCCCGCAGGCGCTCGGACAGGCGTTGGCAGACGTCAACGTCCTCGTTTGTGTCGAATGCCATCAAAAGAGGATATCGCCTCTCTTGTCGACAGGTGCGCTCCAAGGCTTGCGCTAAGCACTCCAACGCATCTTTGCCCATTGGTTTGGGGACAACACAAACCCACCGTCCGACCTCTTTGGCCGGTCGATTCAAGCACTGCGCCAACATTTCGCCCCGTTCTTGCGGCGGCGGAGGACACAGCGACAGCGCAGGATCCTCATCCTTTGAAAGTCTGCTTGGGTGAACGCCGAGCGACAGACATAAACGAAACGACCGCTCATCCCGCACAGAAATGCCGATCGCTCGCTTCAAAGCGAACGCGGTCAGTGCGCGACAAAACCGTCCCTCCAAGGGGCCAAGACCGCTTGCCACCAAATAATAGGGGCATCCGCACATCCGCGCCGCCCAAAGAAGTGAAAGATAGTACAAAAGTGAGCGGCGGCCGTGCTTGGAAACGGTTTGGAGCAAGCACCCGCCGCCCAGCACCAACGCGTCGGATCGAATCAGTGCCCCCAACACAGCGGCGGGACGTCGGCGATGGATGGTGGCGATGCCTTCAAACGCCGCCTTGCTCCCCACACCCGCCGAAAGCGAGAGGCGCACTGGCAGGTTCACCCCTTTGCTTTGGGATAAATCGAGCGGTGCTTGCTTTTGATGCCACCGATTTGTCAGACGGCGCAAAATGATATCGTCCCCCAAATTTCCACAGCCGGCATAGCCCAACACCAACGCCCGCAACGGTCGGCGCCGCCGCCGCGCGTCGAGGTACACCTCCTCGGTTCGCTCGGCCATTCGGGCGCTGTCATATCGAGCGCGTGCCGCGCTGCCGATGGCGCATCGACACGCCCCTTGTTCCTCCTCTGTCATGTTCAGCCAAGCGTCAAACGCCGCGTCGAGTGCGCTCTCACTCAAACCATCCTCGCCGCGACAACAAAAATTCCCTCTCGCCATACGGTCAAAGCACCCCGGCGTCAGTAGCCCGCCCAAGCCCTCGTCTCCGGCCAATATCACGCCAAGACCACAGCACATGGCTTCGATGGCCGCGCGCGAAACGCCAATAAACAAATCTCCCTTTGCCAGCACCTGTTCGATCTGCTCGACTGCACCAAGGGGGAAAATGCAAGGCTCTCCCAGCAATTTCTGCACGCGATTTGCTTGCTGTTTGATGTCTCGGGAGCACTCCCCACCGCCTGCGATGGTCAGAGTCAGCGAAAGCCCCCGCGCCCTCGCTCTTCGCCGCCAGTCGGCAAAGCGATTCAGAAGCAGTCGAGCGGCAGCGGAACAGTCCTTGTCCAGTCGGCTGGCATAGACCAAGCGAAGCTGTCCTTCCTTTTGCGTTGCCGTCGGATAAAAGCGAGAAAGATCAACGCCGTTTTCGATCACCGTCACCTGCGACGGGGACAGCCCGAAGGCTTGGTTTAGATGCTCCTTCAAATCCTCGCTGACGGCCACCGTCTGCTCGCCCCAGTAGGACAAACAGCGAAACCGCTGTTGAAATTTGGCGTGGCAGGTGACAATGAGTGCGGGGAGCGATGCCCTTCGGAGCGATCGCCGGCGGTAAGGCGCGCGGCTTGAAACTTGTGGGAGCTGAGGGCGGAAAAAGAGACGAAACAAGCGCAAAAGAAAGGCGGTTTTTCTGGTATGCGCGTGCAAAACGTCAAAGGATTCCCTTTTTTGCAGGCGAATCAGCTCCCAAAGATTGCTCGGGGCAAATTTTGCCTTCGATAGAGGGCGGCGCGGACGAAAAAAACGCAAGGATGCGGGTGGATGGCACGGCTCGAGCGCCCCACCGTCGGACAGAATCGCCACGGAATGTCCTCGCGAAATCAGCTCCTGCGCCAACGTCAAAACGTGAGTTTCGGCGCCGCCCGGATTCAGCGTGTCGATCAGGAGTAAAATTTTCATTTGATGCCTCCTTTTTGATATTTGATAGTATGAGTCAAACGATGATAATTACACCGGCTCCCCCCCGATTTTTTTCTCTCCTCTTGACAATATTCCTCTTTGTCGCTATAATAAAATGGAAGAAATGTTTGTCCGACCTTCCGATAAGAAAAACAGAGGTATAAAATGAAAAACATCCCCGAAATTTTTGGTTCTATGGTATTTAACGATGACGTCATGCGTGAGCGACTGCCCGCCGATGTTTACGAATCTCTTTCCACCACCATCCGACAAGGCACCCCCTTGGATCCTTCTATTGCCGATTGTGTCGCCAATGCCATGAAGGATTGGGCCGTGGAAAAGGGCGCCACGCACTATACTCACTGGTTCCTTCCCTTGACGGGTGTCACCGCCGAAAAACACGACGCCTTCATTTCCCCAACCGGTCGCGGCAAGGTTGTTATGGAAATGTCGGGCAAGGAGCT
>JAZQUX010000202.1:0-1719 GCA_045631585.1 Eubacteriales bacterium
GGATAAGCATCCCGATGCCCGCGTCGGCAAGGTCTTCGGCGTTGTATCCGGTAAGGGCGGCGTCGGCAAGTCCATGGTCACCAGCCAGCTGGCTGTTCTGACCGCACGCAAGGGCCACAAAGTCGGCGTTCTTGACGCTGACATCACCGGCCCCTCCATTCCCAAGGCATTCGGTGTCCACGACCGCGCCATGGGCGACGAGCGTGGAATGCTCCCCGTCGCCACCAAGAACGGTATCCAGCTGATGAGCGTCAACCTGCTGCTGGAGAATGAGACCGATCCCGTTCTCTGGCGCGGCCCCGTCATCGGCGGTGTTGTCACCCAGTTCTGGACCGATGTCATCTGGGACGTTGATTATCTGTTCGTCGATATGCCTCCCGGAACCGGCGATGTCGCGCTGAGCGTGTTCCAGTCCCTGCCTCTGGACGGCATCATTATCGTCGCCTCTCCCCAGGAGCTGGTCAGCATGGTCGTTGAGAAGGCCGTGAAGATGGCCGAGCGCATGAATATCCCCATCGTCGGCGTTGTTGAGAATATGAGCTACCTCCTCTGCCCCGATTGCGGCAAGGAGATCCCCCTCTTTGGCGAGGGCAAGACGCAGGCTGCCGCCGATGCTCACGGTCTGAAGCTGCTCGCCCGTATGCCCATCGACCCCAAGCTGGCTTCTCTGGTCGATGCCGGCCGCATCGAGGACTTCGAGGGCGATTGGCTGGCCAATACCGCCGATATGATCGAGAAGTTCTGATAGGATCCCATAAACCGAACAAAGCGAGCGTTGCAGTTCATGATTGCAACGCTCGCTTTTTCTCATGCTGTAACTTTCAACAAGCACCAGTATATCTATTAGATAAATTGGAATTTACTTACTGCAATACACCACAATTGCTTCACAGATAAACGCAGCAGTACCATCAGCATGCTTATCGATGTTGTTCTTGAAGCGCTCATCTGCAACATACATTTGACCGAGGCTAGCCAAAATCTCGTTTGTACAAAGATAGTAGTTCTCGGTGATATGGCTCTGCAGCATTTTTACAAGGTTCTGTACCTCTTCAGAATCTGGCGTTTCATCCTTTCTCATACAGAGGGCAAACTCCGCCATAATATTGTCCATTCCTGCGGCAAGGTCATTCCACTTTTGCTTGGAGTAATTCTTTGTCCGCTGAGCATGTTCCTTATACGCATCGGTGCTACCCCATTTTTCTTTGGCTTCTGCCTTGTGTTTCTCAAATTCGCTATTGTCAAATGCCTTCATAACATTTTCTCCTTTCACGGCACTGTCAATGGCAGAAATTAACCTCTCTAATCGTTCTTTTTTGAGTATGAGCAGGTGTTTTTGCTCTTTCAGTGCCTTGCTTTTGTCATAATTCGGGGATGACAAAATTTCTCCTATGCTTTTTAAAGAAAAGTCAAGTTCACGGTAAAAAAGAATCTCCTGCATACGAAGAAGGGAGTTTTTGTCGTAAAAACGATAACCTGTAGACTTGTCAACACAGGCTGGCGTCAACAATCCTATTTCATCGTAATAATGCAGTGTGCGCACACTGACTCCCGTAAAATCGGCAAATTCTTTAATCTGCATTTTCAATTTTATCACCTCACAACAAGAGCATACACTGTAACGGAGCGTGAGAGTCAATACCCTTTTGAAAAAATATGGATTGATGTTCGAAAAATTCAAGTTTATCAACTTCTTTCCTCAATCATACCACATTCCAT
>JAZQUX010000203.1:0-3083 GCA_045631585.1 Eubacteriales bacterium
GGATCTCAATGATCTTGTTGCTTGCGTCGCGGCAGGTGATGGTAAGAGCGCCGCGGGACGCGGTGTCGGTGTTGGTCGTGTAGACCGAAACGACTGTGAGGTTGGAAAGCTTGATGGTGCTGTGCAACGCAAGCGCACCGTAGTCAAACGCAACCGTTTCGAGCTTCTCCACGGTCTCGCCGTTTTCCTCACGCTCCACGTAAGAGCTGATATTGATCTTACCGTTCAAAAGCGTACCCACATCACCCTCACGGTAGGACGCCTCAAGCCCTGTTTCAAGAACCTGACAGCCACCCTCCCAATCGGGGAAGAGGATATCGTATTGCAGATTGGAGATCTGATACGTGCCGCCGTTCTCCCAGTACTGGAGCGTACCCACGAGCGTCACGCGATTGCCGATGGCAAATCGGTCCATGATAGGACAGCCGTTTCCGGCAAAGACCTGCATTCCGTAATACATATCGTTTTGCGCGTCATATTCCTCAACGTAGAAGGTGTATCCGGATTTCTTTGCGACAACAGCCTCAAACCGAACGAGCTTATTTTCATAAAGCTTTGTGTTCGCCTTCAGCTCCTTGAGGGTCAGATTGATGGCGTCACCGTAATAAAAATCGGGGTCCTTTGCCTTTTTATTGAATACGTAAAGCTTGAGCGTATTTGCCTGGTACAGAGCCGCCGTCGTGTACTCGCTGTAGGTATTCGAGGTCGTACCCGAGCCGAACGCAAGTCCCTGCTGTAAAATCTCAATGTTGAGGTTTCTGTACTCGCCGTCCGCGGTGGTCTTATACCACACCCAGAGCAGATAACGCTCACCTGTGGAGTCAATATCCCAGCCTGCGGTATCGGATTCAAGGATGATGCCGTTGGGGATGTCAGCCGCCTTTTGCAGCTGTGCCTTGGTATAGGCAGATGCCTTTTTGCCCCAGGGCTCGACGATGCCCGTAGACTCGGGGGTGTTGATGCCGAGATATCTCGCCTTTACGTAGCCCTCGGCAACTGCGCTATGGTCTACATAAAAGTGCGTGGTGTCGCCATCGATATAGGATTTAACGGTAGCGTAGGTCCATTTTTTGCCCGAATTCGGATTGAATTTCAGCTGTGCAGCGTAGTCAACGAATTGAAGCTCTTCCCCGCCGCCGTCGCTGCTATCATTATTACCGTCATTTTCACCGTTACCGTCCGCCTCATTGCCGCCGTTGTCAGCATCCGAGGGTGTCGTATCGCACCCCGCGAAGCAGCTTGCAAGCATCGCGATAATGAGTAGGAGTAACAAAAGCTTTGATAACTTTTTCATAACTGTTCCTTCACTCCCAAAGCATTGACCGTCAGTTATTGCTCAAGCACTCGGTGATGGCCTTACGGAATGCCTCGAGGATCATGGCGTCAATGTCTTCCGTTTTCGTAGTGAAGCAGTATTGCAAAAGCGCGCCCACCTGGTCACGAGCCTTGGTGGAGCCGTTGAATGCGGGAGAAACGAATGCGGCGTTTGCCTGCTCAAAGGAAAGCTTGGCAACGGTTGCCACAAGGTTGCCCGTGCTGTTTGCGTTGTTCAACCAGTTTGCGTACTGACCCATCTCCTTAGCGGAATTGATGACAGGCATATAGCCCGAGGTCATGGAGAAGGCTGCCTGGAACTCAGGCGTGGTGCAAAGGTACTTCACGAACAGCCAGGAGGCCAAAACCTCTTGCTTGTTGTCATACGAATCCTTATCGCCCACCTGACTGAAGATGCAAAGCGAGGGTCCCTGAGAGATTGCCTTGGGATTGGAAGCATCTACCTGAGGAATGGGCGCTACGCCTACCTCAAAGGGGAAGCTGTCATCCTCACCGATCGGGATCTGGTTGCTCGCGCCGCCCGTAGAGCCGATGCACATATAGCAGGACGGCTTGGTGGGGTCGGTGTTGGTGAAGAGCTTGGAGGTGTAAGCCCCGTAAAGCTCCTTGGTGGTTACGTAGCCATTGTCATACCAGCTTCTGAACCATTTGACAAAGTCACGGTTGGTCTTGTTATTGAACAGGAAGTGGTCGTTCTTGTCGGTCGAGGTGTAGGGAGAGCCGTACTGCTCTGCCATGGTGATAAACCAGTTTGCCTCGGAGTCATAGCCGAGCGGAATATCGCCGTTGTTCGTGGTGCTCTCGTCCGTCGCAAGAATGTTCTTGATCTGAGCACATACGCTCTCCATTTCCTCCCAAGTGGTAGGAACAGAAAGGTTATGCTTCTCAAAGAAGGTCTTGTTGTAGAAAAGCGCCTCGGTGGACTTGGAAAGGGGCATGGTGTACATAGTGCCCGCCGCGTCGAAGGCAGCGCCCTCATTGTAGTAGGTCTGAATGAAATCGGCGCGTTGCTCAGCCGTAAGACCCAGCGTTTCTACCGTTCCGTCCTCTCTTTGGATCTGAATGGTGCTCTCAATGAGGTTATCAAGAGGAATGACCTTCTTGGTAACGTTGTAAAGAGCAACGTGGTCGGGATAGCAATACGCAATGTTAGGCTGGTTGCCTGCGGTCAGCTGCTTGTTGGTTTGGTCACGAACCTCGTCGTAGCCGCCGATCTGCGAGTGCTCTATCGTGATGTTGGGATACAGCTTATTGAACTGCGTGATGTAGCGGTCCAAGACGTTGGCGAGGTTTTTGCCCATGGTGTGCGAGAAGGTGATGGTAATGTCCTTCGTGGTATCAAAGCCCTCTACGGGGACCTCCCAGCGCACCTTTTCGGCAGTCGTGCCGCCGTTGCCGTTGCCGCCGCCATTGCCCGCCGGCGGAGTGTCATTGCACGCTACCACACTGAGCGCAAGAGCGATAAGCAGAAGGAATGCGATAATCTTCTTCATCTTCGTTTTTTCCTTTATATTTTTATTGTTTTAAAAACGGTTTTTAGTTCTCGCGTTGGGTCAACCCTTGATGCCCGAGCGCGATACACCCTTCATAATGTACTTACGAAGGAAAATGAACACGAGGAAAAGAGGAATGGACACCATGGTAACGGCTGCCATCTGCTGAGGGATATTTGCCGTGCCCGTGTTGGCATCCTGGAATGCCGTACGCAGACCGTTGGTAATCAGGTGGTATTCCTTTGCGGTAACCAA
>JAZQUX010000204.1:0-5130 GCA_045631585.1 Eubacteriales bacterium
GGTCCTCGATACGTTTTTTCTTCGCAAGGAGAGCTTCAAGACGCGATCGAACGGGAGGAAATACCCGACTTTTGTAAAAATCAGCCAATCGTGGTGGCGCAAACCACCTATTTTTTGGCCGAATGGCTGAAATGCCAAGAAATTATCAAAAAACTATATACAAATGCGTTAATTTTTGATACAATATGTAATGTTACGGATTTGCGGCAAACCGAGGCAAAAGCCATGGCGCGTACGCATGATTTGATGATTGTTGTCGGCGGTAAACAGAGTTCCAATACTCAAAAACTGGCGCTGGCATGTCGGTCAGAAGGCGTGCGGACGTTGCTCCTGGAAGATGCGAGCGAGCTTGTCCGTCAGATACCGCAGCCCTACGAAAGAGTAGGTATTGTCGCCGGTGCATCGACACCGAACGACGTAATAGAGGAGGTATACAAAACCATGAGCGAAATGGAAAATTTCGAAACACTACTGAAAGATTCTTTTAAAACTTTAAATACAGGAGATGTTGTTACCGGCGTTGTTGAGCACGTTAGCGATACTGAGCTTCAGCTTGATCTGGGCGCAGGCGTTACGGGTTACATCAAGGCAGAGCAGATCACGGACGATCCTTCGGCTAAACTGACGGCCCTGTATAAGAAGGGCGACGAGATCGAAGCATTCGTTATCCGCGTCAGCGATATCGAAGGCGTCGCAGAGCTCTCCAAGAAGAGAGTTGATTCGGACAAGAATTGGCAGAACATTGTTAACGCAGCTGAGACCCGCGAGATTCTCGAGGGTAAGGTTGTTGAGGCTGTCAAGGGCGGCGTTCTGATTCTCTCCAACGCAAACCGCGTTTTCGTTCCCGGCTCTCAGACCGGCATCCCCAAGGATGGCGACCTGACCGCTTTGGTTGGCACCACGACCAAGTTCCGCGTGCTTGAGATCAAGCCCGGCAAGAAGGCCGTTGGTTCTATCCGCTCCGTCCTGCGCGATGAGAGAATCGCAAAGGAAGCTGAGTTCTGGGCAACCCTGGAAGAGGGCAAGACCTTCACCGGTATTGTTAAGAGCATGACCAGCTACGGTGCATTCATTGACCTGGGTGGCGTTGACGGTATGGTTCACGCATCCGAGCTGTCTTGGAAGCACATCAAGTCCCCTGCAGAGGTCATTGCCATCGGCGACGTTCTGACGGTATTCGTTAAGAGCTTCGATGCTGAGAAGAAGAGAATTTCTCTGGGCTACAAGACCGATGCTACCAATCCTTGGAACATCTTTACCTCTCAGTATGCGATCGGCGACGTTGCTACCGTTAAGATCGTTAACCTGATGCCCTTCGGTGCATTTGCTGAGATCGTAGATGGCGTTGACGGTCTGATCCACATTTCTCAGATCGCTCAGACCCGCATTGCAAAGCCCGCTGACGTTCTGGAGATCGGTCAGACGGTAGATGCTCGCATTCTGGACATCGACTACGACAAGAAGAAGGTCAGCCTGTCCATCCGCGCACTCCTTGATGAGGCTCAGGCTGAGGCTGAAGCTATGCCCGAGACCGTTGAGGAAGAGGCTGAGGCTCCTGTTGAGGAGTAATCCCTTTGAACATAAAAGCGTATCGCTGCTAAGCGGTACGCTTTTTTTATGCACAGCCGGAGGTGATGGATGGATTTGTGATTCTCTCTTTTTCGAAAAAACTTGACAGATCAACATTTTTAAGTTATAATATGCGTATGTCTTTAAATTAAAGAAATCTTAATATTTATATACGAGGCTCTATGAAAAAAGAAAAGAAAAAACCTTGGACACGCCTCCGCCATCGAATCTATCGGTTTCTCTTTGAATGGGCACCATCGCTGTATTCAAGACTCAAGTATCATATTAGCGTAAAAAAATTCAAGAGAGCAAAAAAAGAGCAATTTTTGATTTTGATGAACCACCAAACCCCGTTTGATCAATTCTTTGTAGAAATGGCGATTCCGGGTTCGGTGTATTATGTGGCGACGGAGGACCTGTTCTCCAATGGCCTGATTTCCCGCGTCATTGAGCACGTGGCGGCGCCGATTCCCATCAAGAAGGCCACCACGGATATGAAGGCGGTGAAAACGTGTGTGCGAGTCGTGAGAGAGGGGGGGACCATTGCTATCGCTCCCGAAGGAAATCGCACGTATAGTGGTGTGACGGAGCATATCAAGCCCTCCATTGTGGGATTGGTTCGCCTGTTGCGCGTCCCGCTGGCTATCTTCCGCATCGAAGGCGGCTATGGCGTTCAGCCGCGCTGGAGCGACGTGATCCGTAAAGGAAAGATGCAGGCGGGCGTGACTCGTGTGATCGAGCCCGCAGAATATGCCGCAATGTCGGATGATGAACTGTATTCCATCATTCAAAGCGAGCTTTCCTGGGATGATACCACCATGAATCGAGAATATCATCACAAAAAGCGCGCCGAATATCTGGAGCGCGTGATGTATGTTTGCCCTTCGTGCGGACTTTCCAAGTGGGAGAGCCATGGAGACATTGCTTGCTGTACGAAGTGCGGTCAACGGGTTAGATATATGCCCGATTTATCGTTACAAGGCGTGGATCAGCCGTTTCCTTTCCGCTATATCAAGGATTGGTACCGCTATCAGGAGCAGTTTGTGTGCCATTTGGTTCCCGATACCATGACGCAGGATGTGCTCTATGAGGATAACGTTTCGCTTTCGCGTGTGATTTTATATCAGCATAAAGAAAAAATTGCGAACAACGTTACGGTTCGCCTGTGGGGCAACCGAATGGAGCTGAAGGGGGAGGGTGTTGACATTCCTCTTTCGTTTGATCAGGTCTCCTCTCTTGCGGTGATGGGAAGAAATAAGCTGAATATTTATATTGACAATGACTTGTATCAGCTCAAAGGGGATAAGCGATTTAATGCGGTCAAGTATGCCAATTTCTATTACCACTATGACAACGTGAAAAAAGGGGTAGCGTATGGAGAACTTCAATTTTTGGGACTCTGAGGTTTGGGGCTTTATCAGCTTAATCTCTGTTTTGCTGATGAGCTTGTTGGTAGCAAACTTGCTGAAAAAATCCATCGTTTTTTTGCGAGTGTCCTTGATTCCCACGTCGGTGTTGGGCGGTATTCTCTTGCTTTTGACATCGGTGATTTATCAGAACATCACGGGAAACTTGCTGTTTAATGCAAACTTCTTCGGTGGAAACGGTATGGGGACGATGGAGGTCATTACATATCACTGCTTGGCCTTGGGCTTCATTGCTACCACGTTCCGCTCCAAGCGTCGACAAAAAGGAATGCGACGCACGAGGGAGGTATTCAATACCGGTGTCACGACGGTCGCGACGTATCTGTTGCAGGGTGTTCTCGGTATGGGAATTACCATGATTGCCGCGCTGATCATAAAGGATTTCTTCTCTGCGGCCGGTATTCTGTTGCCGTTTGGTTACGGTCAGGGAACGGGGCAGGCTCTCAACTATGGTAATATTTATGAGACGGACAACGGCTTTATCGGCGGCCGTAGCTTTGGCTTGACCATTGCGGCGCTTGGCTTTTTGGTTGCGTCCATTGGCGGTGTTATTCACCTCCATATTCTCAGAAGAAAAGGCAAATTTGCTGTTGCCGATACAGAAGATGGGGTGGAATCCATGAGCGCGGAGCAGATCCAAGCGTCGGATGAAATCCCCATGAACGGCAGCATTGATAAAATGACCGTCCAAATTGCTATTATCATGACCGTTTACATGATGGCGTTTGGAGTGATGGCATTGCTTTCGCTGTTGTTGCCCGGCTTCAAATCCGTTTTGTATGGTTTTAACTTCCTGCTGGGCGTTTTGATGGCAACGGTCCTCAAATGGGGATTGGATATGCTGCGAAAGATCGGCTGGGTGAAAAAGGAGTATATCAATCCGTTCTTGATGAACCGAATGGGTGGCTTCTTCTTTGACTTGATGATTGTTGCCGGTATCGCGGCCATTCGTTTGGAGTATATTACGCAGTATTGGCACATTCTGCTGATTTTGGCCGTCGTTGGTGCCATCAGCACGTATTGGTACAATCATTTCGTGGCGCGCAAGCTGTTCCGCCGTTATTCGGAGCAACAGTTTATGGCGATGTACGGTATGCTGACCGGTACGGCCAGCACGGGTATGATTCTGTTGCGCGAAATCGATCCCGAATATAAAACTCCGGTGGCGGATAATCTGGTCTATCAGAATCTCCCCGCGATTGTATTCGGATTCCCCATGATGATTTTGGCGACGCTGGCACCGTCCTATCCCGAAATCACGTTGGCCATTCTGTTTGCTTTCTTTGTGGTGATGAATGTGATTTTGTTCCGTTCCTACTTGTTCCGTCGCCGCAGAAAGCGCTCGACTTCGTCCAAAAAGGAGAAATGACATGATTTATACCCTGACACTCAATCCGGCGCTGGATTATGCGGTATATGTTCCCTCGTTTACAGAAGGGAAAACCAACCGATCTGCAAGTGAGCAGTTGGATTTTGGCGGCAAGGGCATTAACGTTTCTTACGTGTTGCACCAGTTGGGTGTGAAAACAACGGCACTGGGCTTTGTAGCCGGATTTACGGGACAGGCTTTGCAGGAAATGCTGACGAGCGCCGGGGTCGCTTGTGATTTTGTGATGTTGCCTTCGGGAATGACCCGCATCAACGTCAAGATCAAAGGTGGGCGCGAGAGCGAAATCAATGCGCAAGGACCGGAGATTGACGGGGCTTCGTTGAACGCGCTGTATGAGAAACTGGATCAGCTGTCAGGGGAGGATATCCTTCTTTTGGCAGGAAGTATTCCCAAAAGCTTGCCGTGTGATATCTATGAACAGATCCTTTTGCGCCTGGCGGGGAAAGACATCCGTTTTGCCGTCGATGCCGAGGGACAGCTGTTGCTGAACACGCTGAAATATCACCCGTTTTTGATCAAACCCAACCGCGATGAGCTTTGTGCGCTGGCGGGGAGGGAACTGGGCGGTGAGCAAGAACTGGCTGACGCCGCTCGTCGGTTGCAAGAGTTGGGCGCACGCAACGTGCTGGTTTCGCTGGGCGGAGACGGCGCGCTTTTGCTGGATGAGACGGGGCAGGTTCACCGCAAACCGGCCGTAGGAGGCAAGCCCGTCAACACGGTGGGCGCGGGAGACTCGATGGTGGC
>JAZQUX010000205.1:0-4779 GCA_045631585.1 Eubacteriales bacterium
GGATATTTACAGCAGGTGGAGCGGTTTGAAAATCTAATAACTGCGAAGCTTGAAGAAATGGACAGGCTGAGAGCCTTGACCACCAAGATCACTTCTTCCTGGAAGGATGATGTTGTTTCAAGCTCCGGCAGTAAAGACAAGCTTGGTGATGCTATTGCGAAAATAATAGATTTGCAGTCTGAGATAAATGAAACCATTGATGAATATGTGGACAGGAAGCGTGAAGTTAGCAGTGTACTTGAAAAGGTGGAAAATCCAAATCAACTGGCTGTCCTTACAAAGAAATATTTGCTGTTTGAATCACTTGAACAGATTGCGGTTGAAATGAACATGACATATAGAAATGTTTGCTACATACACGGTGAAGCACTGCTTGCTGTTGATGATTTACTGAAAGGATGAAATATGAAAAAGAAATATCTTTGCATCCGATGCGCAATTAATTTGATGGATGACAACAAGCTTGAAAGAATCGAAGATGACAGACATCCCCTTGAAAGGGGTGAATGCTATGATTGCGGCAGGGATTCTTGGGGTGACTGGTACATTATAGAGCCGATGAAGAAAGGTGATATAGATGACTGAATACGACCTTGAAATTCAAGAACTGCGGCAAGAAATGCAAGAATTGCGCATGGAAAACTTGGAACTAAAAAGAAGGAACAGAAACCTTTTGGCGAAGAATGAAAAGCTGACAGAAAAGCTCCACACAGCGTTAGGTGATGCAGTGAAATACAGAAGGCAGGTTCAGGCATTGATGGATTGGGATATGGAATGATAATTTATAAAATTACAAACAAAATAAATGGCATGATGTATATCGGCAGGACAAGTGGAAAATTGCAGTATAGATGGAACCGCCATGTCTGTGATGCAAACCGCAAGTTATATTGTTACAAGCTGCAAAAAGCAATAAAAGAATTCGGTGCGGATAATTTTGCAGTTGAACAGATAGACAGTGCTGAAACCAAGGACGAAGCTAATGAAAAAGAAGTCTACTGGATTAAGTTCTATAATGCCGTTGAAGAAGGTTATAATGTTTCACCAGGTGGAAGGGCAGGTGGTCACAGAAAAAAAGTGAAAGCTGTTGAAAGTGGACTTGTTTTTGACACAATGGTTGAAGCGGCAGAATATTATGGACTTTCACGGTGCAGGATTAGTCAAGTGGTTGATAAAGAACACTTGAAAGCAGGTGGTCAGCATTGGGTTTCTGCTTAAATCTTTTCACTAAATTTCATTGAATTTCTTAAAAACATGTGATATTATATATACTGAACAAAATATATCAAACCAAGCCTGACAGGTCATTTCCTGTTGGGCTTTTATTTTTGCCGGAAAGGGGGAAGGCAAGTGAAGGCTATTAAATGTAATCTTCCGTATGCTGAACAGATTGAAGTTCATCCTATGGCTGATTTGCATATAGGTGACTCACAATGCGACTACAAGTTAATATTGGAGAAGATAGAGTATATCAAGAATACCAAGAATGCGTATTGCATCCTTGATGGCGATCTGATGGACACGGCTATTGCATCAAGTATTGGCGACACTTATGCAGCAAATCTTCAACCTATGGAGCAATTAAAGCATTGTGTGAAGATATTTGAGCCTATAAAGGACAAGATACTCGCAGTTCTTCCCGGTAATCACGAAAACAGAGTATACAAGTCAGATGGCATTGATATGACGGAAATAATGTGCGGTCAGTTAGGGATAAGCGAAAGATATTCCCCGACTACCGCTCTTTTATTTGTTCGCTTTGGTAAAAACAATAAAGGCAGAAGGCAGCTATACACGATATACGTTACTCACGGATCGGGTGGCGGAAGACGTGAAGGCGGCAAGGTAAACAGACTTGCAGACCTTGCTTGTATTGTTGATGCCGATATTTTCTTGATGGGACATACTCACTTGCCCGTAGTGATGAAAGAAGCATTTTATAGGGTGAGTGGTGCAAATTCATCCGTTGATTTGGTGGATAAGTTATACGTAAATACGGCTGCATCGTTGAATCACGGTGGATATGGAGATAAAGCGGGATTTAAGCCCGCATCAAAGAGATCGCCTATCATATATCTTAACGGACACAAGAGAGATATGTGGGCGAAGCTATAAAAAATGTGAAAGGGGGCGAGAGAATGAGTGAAGAGAAAAAGACGGGTAGACCGCTTATATTTAAGACCAAAGAAGAAATGCAAGAGAAGATAGATGCATACTTTGAGGAATGCAAGGGCAGACCACTCGTTGATGACGAGGGCAACGTAATGACGGATAAAAACGGCAGACCGATTATCCTTGATGCAAAGCCTCTTACAATCACAGGACTCGCTCTCGCGTTAGGTCTTAATAGCAGACAAGCGTTGCTGAATTATCAGGGCAGAAAAGAGTTTAATGACACTATAACGCGCGCAAAGGCAAAGGTTGAGCAATATGCCGAGGAAAGACTCTTCGACAAGGACGGAGCAAACGGCGCGAAATTCAGCCTTGCGAATAACTTTGAGGGATGGAAGGAAAAGCAACAGATTGAGGCTGACGTTAATAGCGATCTGACCATCAATATCGAATTGAGTGATGACTAATGAACGTCAATATAAAGATATCCAAAAAGGTATTTAATGACGTATATTTGCCGTTCCTCGACAATGAGGACAGATACCTTGTGTTTGGTGGCGGTGGATCATCGGGAAAGAGCTATTTTATAGCGCAGCGATGGATATATAAGCTCATACATCCAAAGCGATGCAATTTGCTTGTAACGAGGCAGACGGGCGATACAAACAGACGAAGCACGTTTCCGCTCTTAAAACAAGTAATATCGAATTGGAATCTCTCGGAGCATTTCAAGGTAAACGAGAGTGATATGCGAATCAAGTGCAAGCTTACGGGCAACGAGGTCGCATTTGCGGGACTTGATGACGTTGAGAAGATCAAGTCAATTACCTTTGAGAGCGGAGAGCTTACGCATATATGGTGCGAGGAAGCCACGGAGATGCAAGAGGCTGACATAAATCAGCTTAAAGTCCGTTTGCGTGGTGGTAAAACGAAGAAGCAGATAGTTTTATCGTTTAACCCCGTCAACATACAGCATTGGATAAAGAAGCATTTCATAGACAGCGGTCTTGCTACGGTGTGTTGGACTACATACCTTGACAACAAATTCCTCACGGATGATGACCGCAAAGCTCTTGAGGACTTGAAACTGATTGACGAGTATACCTATGAGGTCTATTGCCTCGGTAAGTGGGGTATTCTCGGTAAGACGGTCTTTGATGCAAGGGCAATACAGAAACGCCTTGACGAGCTTCCGAGAGCCATTAAGACGGGATATTTCACGTATGACTACGATGGACTCAAGATAAGTAATATAAGGTGGGTAAACGATAGGAACGGATATATCAATATATATTTTCTTCCCAATCAGCCCGCATTTACGCAGTATTGCATTGGCGGTGATACGGCGGGAGAGGGATCAGACTTCTTCACGGGACACGTTCTCGATGCCAAGACGGGCATACAAGTGGCTGTACTGAAGCATCAATTCGATGCAGACCAATATACAAGGCAGATGTATTGTCTTGGTAGGTATTACAGCGATGCTCTGATCGGTATTGAGGCTAACTTTGACTCATATCCAATAATGGAATTACAGAGGTTAGGTTATCCGAAGCAATACACGCGAGAGGCGCAAGACACGTATACCGGGAAGACGGAGAAAAGGTTTGGCTTTAAGACAACGAGCCTTACACGTCCGACCATCATCTCAAGGCTCATAGAGGTTGTCAGAGAGCATTGCAATACTATCTGCGACAAAGATACGCTTGAAGAGCTTTTGACGATTGTGCGCAACGAGAAGGGGCGCATAGAAGCTCCTGAAGGCGGACACGACGATATGATGATGGGACTTGCCATAGCGCATCATATACGCGACCAAGTGGTCTTTATAGACGAGCCTATCATAGTAAATCCGCAGACAAATTTCAATATAGAAAAGCATCACCAAAGTCAGTACGATTACGGTGAGGAGATAACTATTGTATAAGGGGGATATATGGAAGCAATATTTGTTGTAATAGCAACGGCTATATCTTGTATTGGTTGCTTCATTATCGGCGCAAAGGTAGGACAGACCGTGGCAAAGGGCGAGAAGATAGAAACGCCCACGATCAATCCTATGAAGGCGATGAGAGAGCATCAGAGCAAGAAGGAAGCCGAGGCGGAGCAGAATCGTATTGATACCATAATGCAGAACATAGACAGCTACGATGGCACGTCAAACGGACAAAAGGACGTTCCGAGGGGGTGAGAATAGGTGGATATAAGAGAGATACAGGAAACGCCGATATGGGCGTTATACGAAAAAGGTCAAAACTACCATAGGCGCGTTGGAATCTATACGGACAGCAAGCGCAATTATCAGTTCTACAACGGAGATCAATGGGAAGGCGCAAAGCTCGGTGACGTAGAGCCTGTGCAGAAGAATTTCATCAAGCCCATAGTCAAGTACAAATGCTCCGTTATACACGATAATCTATACGCGATCATATACTCTTCGCAGAATTTTGAGAATCGTGTATTCCGTAAAGCTGCGGAAAGATATTGCGAGATGCTCAACGGATACGCAAGTCGAGTATGGGAGCGCGACAAGATGGATTTCAAGCTCCGTAGAGTCACGAAGGATGCGGCGATCAATGACGAGGGTATTATCTACATCGACTTTGACAAAGAGAATATGATGCCGAAGAACGAGGTCATTGACAAGGTTGACATATACTACGGCGA
>JAZQUX010000206.1:0-3571 GCA_045631585.1 Eubacteriales bacterium
TAACGACTCTGCCGAGGTCGTCGATTCTTCTGACTATTCCTGTTGCTTTCATAACTATATAAAATCTCCTTTTGCAATTATACCGTAAGGCGGGGTTATTCCCGCCGTTTTTGATTTTCAGGTTGCTATGTTAGTATCCGCAAATTAAGGAGATTTATACTTTGATACGTTATTGATTCAATGTTGCTGTATAGATTGACTTTTAACCACAGTGAATTAGTTATGTTTTTTCAGTATCTTCTGCTTGACCGCAAGGAGATTTTTCTATAAGTTTGCCATACAATGCTCGGACAGCCGCCACTGGGGTGTCATTTACGATCGCGTTTACCGTTTCTCCGCCATGGATCTGACGAGCGCAGAACGCGCCACCATTCATGGCATCAACGAGCGCATCCGCCTCGAATCCATCGGACGTGCTGTCGAATTCTATATCCGTCTGATGAAACAGCTTTAACAAACAGAAAGACAACCTCCGCCACGCGCATTGATCGAGCGGCGGAGGTTGTCTCTTTTTACCGTTTGATGTCCCTTGACGGCGGCACGCCGAAGGTACGTTTATAGAGGCGGGAAAAATAGAAAACGTCGCAGTAGCCAAGATATTCGGCGATCTCGCTGATATTCATGTCTGTATTTTGCAATAGTTCACCCGCATAGTGCATTTTTTCGTTATTGATATACGCAGTCGGCGTCATTTGGAAATATTGCTTGAACAGACGGGCGAGGTAGGAGCGTGAAAGATTAAAATGGGTGCAGATATCGTGAACACTGAGAGCTCCAGCAAGCCTTGCACGGATGAACAACAGGATCTTATCCATCGTCGGGGGCAGCCGTCGCTTACTGTACGCGCGCTCACAGATCCCGCCCAGCATGATCAGAATACGCTCAAATTCCACGTTGAGCAGCATGCGTGCGGTATGCGTCGTTTCCGAGGCATTGCCGATGCATCCGCCGATGCGTGAGAGAAACTCAGTATATCTCTCCCCTGTTTGCAAATATTCATCCAAAAAAACGCAAGGAGACTGAACAGGAGGAAGCGCAAAAGAAAAATGATGACGCTCGTACGAAAAAGACGGCATACCGTCACAGATCTCCAGATCTCCTTGAAATTGCAAAAAGTAATATTCGCAACTGTCCTCCGTCTTCGCCGTGTATGGCGTACGTTTGGGAATAAGAAGAGCATCGCCCGGATTCACGTGAAAATCACGTCCGTTAAAGTGAAACTCCGCGTTCCCCTCGATCATAAAGACGAACAGATTACGGCTCACGTGCTTTATTCCCTCGTGCTCCCAGCCACGGCTCTGCCGCACGCGTCCCGCCATGGAGCAGTTGATCGTCTTCGCCAGATCCAATCGAAGCATAACATCCCCCCTTTTTCTTTTATCATAGCACGCATCCTGCCGATTGTCAAGCAAGAAGGTTCACTTTTACACAAAAATATAGCGTTTTCGTCTATGGACTTTTGTGCCGTGTTGTTTTATAATAAAATAAACCATATAGGAGGTACCACTTATGCAAAACACTTTACATATTCAATTCGAGCGCAACACGTTGACCTTCTCGTCGGAAAGTTATACCCCTCTCTTCAAAGCGGATGCCGATTTTTGGCGGCTCCATCTGGATTTCTGTCAGGTGGGCAAAAACAATGAGCTTGGCGTCTATTCTCACGCGCAGACGCCTGCCGCCATCCGCCATGAGGGCGACACGCTGACCGTTCACTATGACGATCTCCTTGCCGAGGATGGAAACACCTATCCCATTGCACTGACGCTGACCGTCCGTCATATAAACGGCGCATTGGAATATGCCGCCGAGATCGACAATCGAAGTGAGGTACGCGTCAACGAGCTGCAATATCCCTTCTTTGAAATAGCTTATACCGCAGAGCAAAGCAAAAAGGATGTTCTGTATCTGCCAATGGCACTCGGACAGCGCGTGACAGATCCGCTCAACTACGTCCAAAAAGCGCACACCGAATACATGGCTGCGGACTACAAAAACGTCTGGCGCCGTCACACCTATCCCGGACAGATGTCCATGCCTTGGCTCTGTCTGCAAAACGGTGATCATACGCTGGCTCTCTCCCGTCGCGACGAGACCTGTCGCATCAGCGGTTTCGTCCTCGGCACAGGTCCCCGTGAGGAGAAGGATACCCGCTTGATCATGACTGTTAGCTCCTATCCTGCCGTCCTTCCCGGTGAGACGCTTACGCTGGAGGGTTACCGCCTCGCCGTCTACGATACCGACTGGCGAGAGGAGGCCGCTTCCTACCGCGCATGGTCCAATCGCACCTATCTCGCGGATATCATTGACGAAAATGGCCGTATCCGCCACAAGGAGAGCATCAAACCGCTTCACGGCTGGCAACGTATCATTCTGAAGCATCAATACGGTGAGATTTTTCACACTTATCACGATCTGCCCCGAATTTACCGCGAGGGCGCCAAGTACGGCATTCGCATGATCCTGCTCTTTGCCTGGTGGCAGGAGGGTATGGATAGCGGCTATCCCAACTACCAGCCGGACGAAGAGCTTGGAGGTGCTGACACCCTGCGCAATGCCATTCGAGAGATCAACGAACTGGGCGGTAAAGTGGTGCTTTACGCCAACGGTCACATCATCGACGTCAACACCGATTATTATCGGGACGAAGGGTGGAAATACACCATGAAGAACATCGAGATGCAGGAGTACCGTGAGTATTACAATTTCTCTAACAACGGCACGATGCTCCGCTACGGGGGACACAAGACCTTGGTCGGTGCTTGTCACGGCACGCCCCAATGGCGTGATAAGGTCGAGGAGCTGGCACATCGCCATCTGGAGCTTGGCTCTAACGGCACCTTTTTCGATCAGCTCAGCTGTGGCTTCCGCCTTTGCTTTGACCGCTCCCATGATCATGGCGATCGCATTGACGTTGAGCCGCAATTCCGCGTGGATACGGTCAAGCGCATCCGCGAGATGGTGGATGAGGATCAATGGTTCGGCAGTGAGAGGACATCCGACCGCATCAGTCCCCTGCTCGACTTCACCCACGGCAGCGGCCCGGGTACGTCGCTCGAGGAGGGCGTTTATCCCTACATTTATCGTTACACCTTCCCCGAGGTGCTGACATCCAACCGTCTGGCGCACGACGAGAAGGCGATCTACCGCCGTGAACTGAATTATGCCTTCATCCACGGCATGCTGTTCGACGTCGGTCTTTACCGCTGCCGCATCGATACCATGAACGATTGCCCCAATTACTCGGCTCTGATCAAGAAGCTGACCGATCTGAGGCAGACTTATCTTGATTTCTTCACCGATGGCATCTACGATCTGCCTTCGATCGATCTGCCGCAGGGCATACGCGGCGTTCAATATACGCTCGGCGACCGTAAGATCCTGGCTCTTTGGAATGACAGCCGCGAGGACTGCACGCTGTGCGGCACGACCGTTCCCGCAGGCGACGTTGCGATCGCAGAGCTTTAAAGCAGAGGTGTCAACATGAAAACGAAATTGGCTGCGAACTGCTCAATGGTTGAGGCGGCACACGATATTCTCTACCAAGGCAAAAACGCAGGAAAAGTCGTTC
>JAZQUX010000207.1:0-9272 GCA_045631585.1 Eubacteriales bacterium
AAAGGGGCGTCAAAGCTCATTTCTTTTTCTGCAAATTTTACTGTAAACATTGGTTTTTCCTCCATGATTAAAATAAAAGGCACCCCGACAAACAGATCTACTGCTGTCGGGGTGCGGATATGCTCCGCACGGTTCCACCCGTGCTTTTTCTTCGTTGTATTCAACTGTACGATGCGGTGGTATATCAGGACTCCACACAAGAACCTTTCAGCACGGAGTTTCCTCCGGGTTCTCTCTCTGAATGCAAAGCAACCCCTTTACATATCCGATCGCGGCAAACGCCGTTGCCATGCAATATTGTACCGCACAGCCCCTTGTTTGTCAATAGGTTTTTCGATTATTTTTTATGCCGCTGATTGTATGCGGAGCGAGGATTGAAAATTTCTCTCCAATCAAGGTCGCCTCTGTCAAGTGCCGTGATAATCACCTCGGCGGTCGCTATATTGGTTGCGACAGGGATGTTGTACATATCACACATACGGAACAGCTCGTGCTCTACCGGATCCGCATACTCCGTAGGACGGGTATCACGGAAATCAAGCAACACATCAATTTCGTTATACGCGATACGGGATGCAATCTGCTGCTCACCGCCCTGCTCTCCCGTCAAAAGACGTTCAATATTCAGTCCGGTTGCATCTGAAATATACTTCGCGGTAATGCTGGTCGCGCAAAGATTATGCTTACTCAAGATGCCACAGTATGCAATACAGAACTGAGCCATCAATTCTTTCTTCGTATCATGGGCGATAATCGCAATTTCCATTAAACTCATCCTCTCTTTGGTGTAAATACATGGATTTTACATCGAAATCGCCACACAATATGGCGAATTGCACAATAAATTTATTCGAGATATCACTAATTTTATGCCTTATTATATCATAAAAATCCCTTTTTGTCAACACCTACGCCAGCGGTTTTCCTTCTTTTGAATCAATTTTTTTGTTTTTTTCGCCCCGTTTGCATCACTTTTCAAAAAACAAAACCGACCGCCCGTCTTCCCAAGGGTTGACGCATCAGCGATCGGTTATGCAAATGTTACAAAGAGATTATTTGAGTTCAACCACGGTTACACCGCCATCTCCCTCACCATATTGACCGCCTCTGAAAGAGGCAATCCGCTTATCTCCCTTGAGGATACGCCACAGCGCCGCACGAAGCGCGCCTGTACCCTTTCCATGGATAAGCGACACCGATTTGATGCCATGCAGTTGTGCTTCATCCAGATATTTATCCACGACACCCCAAGCCTCTTCGCCTGTCATACCTCTCAGATCAATCTCGGGCTTGAAATCGTGACTAACCTGCGCCCGATAATCGGAGGCCTTCTTGCTTTGCTTGTCCTTGGTAATCAACTGCGGTGCATTTTCGATGAGCTTCAGATTTTTCACCTTGGTCTTGGTTGTAATGATTCCGGCCTTCACCATCACGTTTCCGCTGTGGTCCGGATCGGCTACCACCACCGCTTGCTTTCCAATGTCCATCAAATACACTTCATCGCCCTTGCGAAGCGGACGCGGCAGAACGTAAGTTTCGTCCTTTTTCTCGTCCACGGGATCAATCAAATCCTCGTTTTCCCGCAGATAGGCTCGGACGTTTCGGCGCGTTTCCTCCAGTTGCGAGGCCAAGCGGTCGGTTGCTTGCGCGCGTCGCACCTTGTCGGCCTGCTCCAAAATATAATCGCTGGAAACTTTGGCGCTGGTCAGAATGGAATTGGCCTTTTCTCTCGCCTTCTCCAAGGTGACCTCGGCTTCACGAAGCTTCTTTTCGATTTGCTTTTCGTTGGTCGTTTTATAGGTTTCGTACTCACGGCGCAGTCTTGCGGCCTCGACGCGTTCTTTTTCCATGAGAATGCGACTGCGTTCCAGTTGTTCAATTACATCTTCAAATTGCTTGTTGTCCGCGCTGATATACTCTTGCGCACGAGCAACGATGGCATCGGGTATCCCAAGTTTCGTGGAAATCGCAAAGGCGTTGGATTTACCGGGCGTACCGATAATCAGCTTATAGGTGGGCTTGAGCGTTTCCACATCGAACTCACACGAAGCGTTGCACACGCCCTTGGTTGTCAGCGCATAGGCCTTCAATTCCGCGTAGTGGGTGGTTGCTCCGCACATAGCACCCGCATCGCGCACGGCTTCAATGATGGCAACAGCCAGTGCCGCGCCCTCAATGGGATCGGTACCGCCACCCAACTCATCGAACAGAACCAAGGATTTGTCGGTCAACTGGTTCAAAATAGAAACAATGTTAACCATGTGAGAAGAAAAGGTGGAAAGCGACTGTTCAATGCTCTGCTCATCGCCCAAGTCAACCAGTATGCGGTCGAACAGACACATCGTCGAGGGCTCTTCCGCCGGGATATGCAATCCGGACTGCACCATCAAGGCAAACAATCCTAAGGTTTTCAAGGTAACCGTTTTACCACCCGTGTTGGGACCGGTAATCACCAGCGTATCATAGCCGCCATCCTCGCCGCATCCGGCCCCCAGCGACACGTTGATGGGAACTACGCTGGCTTTGTCGATCAGGGGATGACGAGCGCGAGACAGTTTTACCGTTCGTTCTCCCGTTAGCACCGGAGCAATGCCCCGCATACGCGCCGAAAGCTCGCCGCAGGCAAAAATGAAGGCCAGCTCCGTAATGTTGCGATAGTTGAGATCAATCGTGCTCCCCACCTCACTGACCTTAGCGGACAGCTCGGCCAAAATGCGCTCAATCTCACGCTCCTCTTTGGCGTGAAGCAGGCGAAGCTCATTGTTCGCCTCAACCACAGCCATCGGCTCGACGAACAGTGTCGCACCTGAAGCGGACGTATCGTGCAACAGACCCGGCACATCGGCGCGATGCTCCGCTTTGACCGGAACGACGTAGCGTCCGTCACGAGACGTAACCAGATTTTCCTGCAAATATTTTGCGTTTGTGCCACCGGAAATATATTTATGAAGAATGTCCTTGATGCGCAGATTTGCCGCTCTCATATTACGACGGATGGTCGCAAGCGTGGGGCTGGCTTCATCTGCGATGGTATCTTCCGAGGGGATAGCGCGTTCAATCTGGAGTTCTAAGTGACGGTTGGGCATCAAACGTTCAAACATCTCGTCCAGTGAAGTTTCAAACGTTCGATTGGTGGTTCCGTAATCCAGCAGCGTACGAGATGTACGCAAAACGCCGGCGATATCCAACAGCTCGCGAGGAGTGAGAATCGCCCCTTTTTCGGCACGCTCGCAAGCCCCGCACACTTCCTTAATCATACCAAACGAGGGCATTCCCTTGGCGTCGCACATACGGCGAGCGTCTGTGGTATGACGCAGGCGGCGCAACACGACGTGAATGTCATCCGACGGCGACAGACGGCGCGCCAACGCTCGGCTGCCCTCCGTGGGAGCGCAGTCGCAGAGCATCTCCAACACGCGGTCAAATTCCAGAGTGGTCATTGTTTTTTCAGTGATATTCATAGTACATCCTTTGAATCGGAATCATTTGTTTTTGTATCTTTTATGTCATTCCAAGAAGACAAGGTATTACCCTTTGACCCTCATGAGCTCGTACATTCGAAGAGCAGGACTATCCACGTCCAAATGATAGCGCACAAATTTTTCTCCCGCGCGCGATACATCGTGTCTGTCCGTTTCATCGTCCAAGCGGAAGGACATCATCTTGCCCAGCGGAGTGGAAACAGCAAATCGAATGGCCTCCGCCGCTCCGGGGCCCAACAGCACCCATTCATGGCGGGGGGCATCGTCGTCCGACATGATGGCCTCTGCCATAACTTCACGTTTGGCGCGGCATTCTCCGCAATACAACTCGCCCTGAGCAATATCCAAAGCAAAACCGTTGTCCTGCGTTTTGCCACAGCCACGGCAGGCATGGACGGCAGGAGCCAAGCCCTGCATGGCCAATACGCGCCATTCAAACACGCCCTTGATCAATTCATCGGGATAACTTTGATTGGCTAAAAAATACAGCGAATTGAGCAACAGGCGCAACAGTTCTTCATCTCCCGATCCTGCTTCGCTGACCGCCATGGCCACGTCACAAAAGTAAGAGGCCAAGTTTAGTGCGTCAAGGCGGGCGGTCACACCATAGAAGTTCTCCTTGAGCTCTCCCGTGCGCAACCAATACAAATCGCCCTTTTTATACAATTCAAAATCTCCGTAGCAAAACGGCTGACTCAAGGCCATTTGCGGTCCCTTCAGGGATCTCGCTCCTTTGGCAATGACAGTGATTCTTCCCAATTCGGGTGTCAAAAGGGTGAGAATCACGTCCTTTTCTCGCTTGGCGCGGATGACCAGCCCCATGGTATGACACTGCTCTGACATATTCTCACCTCTCTTTCGCCAATGTTGAATTACTCGTCTTGATAGCCGAAATTACCGACTGCGCGAGCATTGTCGCGCCAATTCTCCTTGACCTTCACCCACAAGTTCAGGTACACCTTGCAATCCAGCATCTTTTCCAGATCTGCGCGGGCATAGGAGCCAATGCGCTTCAGGCCCTCGCCGCCCTTGCCGACGATGATACCCTTGTGAGATTCTTTCTCGCAAAAGATCTCGGCACGAATGCGAACAAGATCGTCTTCTTCCTTAAATTCTTCGATAACGACGGCAACGCCATGGGGAATTTCCTTATCCAGCGTACGCAAAATCTTCTCGCGAATGATCTCAGAAGCCACCTGGCGCATGGGCTGGTCGGTCATCATATCCTCAGGGAACAACCACTCGGATTCCACCAAAAATTTTTGGCATTCGGACAGCAGTGCGCGAGCATTTTTTCCGTTCTTCGCGCAAAGCGGCACAAAAGCATCGAAAGAGTGAAGCTCCGAGTAGGTCTGCAAGCAACGAGCGATCTCCTCGGGCGTAGCGAGGTCGGTCTTATTCACCGCCAAAATAGAAGGAATTTCCGCCTTCTTGATATTTTCAATCAACTTTTCCTCGACGGAAGTGACGTTATTTGTGGCATCGACCATCAAAATGACCGCATCCGAATCCCCCACCGAAGAGCCGGCCGTGCGCACCATATACTCTCCCAACGCATTGCGAGGAGTAAACACACCGGGGGTATCCAAAAATACGTACTGATCGTCCCCCTCGGTCAGAATGCCGAGAATTCGGTTTCTTGTTGTTTGTGGCTTGTTGGATACGATCGCAACCTTTTCTCCCAGCAAGGTATTCAACAGCGTAGACTTGCCCACGTTAGGGCGGCCAACAATGGCAATATAAGCAGTTCTTGTTTGATTCATCTTTTCTTTTCCTCGTTCCATAGGTAATGGATCATTGCGCCTGTTTTTCAGGAGCAAAAATTTCCGTCTGTTCACCGGCGGTAAAATCCACCCAAATAACTGAAATAATGGACGTTCCCTTGGTTTCGGACGTTACCATAAAGCAGTAGTCCCCGCCCTCGACGTCATAGCAACAGACATAAGCGATGTTCTCGCTGACGACCTCGCAAGCATAGCCGTCAAAATCTCGCCACGTCAACGCCTCTCCCTTGGCAACCAACGCCTGCATTTGATCCACCGTCATCAAATTATCCGGCTCCTTGACATCATCGCCATAATTTTTCGCGCGATAAATTCCAAAGCCCGCCATAATCATGACAATCACGGCCATACAGGCTAGAAAGGTTAACAGCTTGATGTTGCGTGAGACAAACGTTTCCGTCTTCCCCGCGGTGTCTTGTTGCTCCTTGGGACGTCGAATCGGCTCGGGTTGTATATCCTGTTGCTCATCGTTTCTTTTCTTTTGAAATCCCGGGTATGGCATATAAACTCCCCTTCGCTTTCCCAATTCTCTTACTCTTTGACAGTAAGGCCCATGCGATCCATGATCTCGCGCTGACGAGCCCTCATATCGGCCTCATCTTCTTCGCTCGTTTCATGATCGTAACCAAGCAAATGCAACATGGAATGGACGGTCAAGAAAGCGGCCTCACGTGCGAAGCTGTGGCCGAACTCCTCCGCCTGTGTTTGCGTGCGCTCCAAATTAAGTACGATATCGCCCAACATATTTTGAATTTCATCCACCGGAGGCTCGTCCGTCTCCCCTTCAAAATCGAACAGAGGGAAAGACAGTACATCCGTCGGCGCGTCGATGCCGCGGAAACGGAGATTGAGGTCACGGATCCCTTCGCTGTCCGTCAGCGTAACGCTAACCTCGGCGTCGTTGTTGTATTGCTCGTATGCCAGCGTTTCCTCGATCGCACGGCGAATGAGCATTTTCAGCTTATAAGTGACAGAAATCGCTTGTTGTTCATTTTCGTAATACACCGTCAAATTCATGTTTGTTACCTTCCTTTTGTTTTGTCAATTCTTTTTGAATTTTTTAGCGGAAAAGCTTTCTCCGCGCTTTTCGTTTTCGGCGCGGCGCTCATTTTCAAACTTATCATAGGCCTGAATGATCTTTTGTACCAAATGGTGGCGTACCACATCGCGCTCGGTAAACCGATGGATGGAGATATCCTCAATATCATCCAAAATGTTGACCGCCATGGAAAGACCGCTCTTGGTTCCGTGCGGCAAGTCGGTCTGAGTTAAGTCACCCGTAATTACCGCCTTGGAATTAAAGCCCAGGCGGGTAAGAAACATTTTCATTTGCTCAGGCGTGGCGTTTTGCGCTTCGTCCAATATGATAAACGAATCGTCCAACGTGCGTCCGCGCATATAGGCCAGGGGGGCGACCTCAATGGTTTGTTTTTCGACACAGTGCTGATAATTCTCTGCGCCCATCATTTCAAACAACGCATCGTAAAGCGGACGAAGATACGGATCAATTTTGCTCTGCAAATCTCCCGGCAAAAAGCCCAGTCGCTCCCCTGCTTCAATGGCGGGGCGCGTCAAAATGATGCGGCTGACCTGCTTGTCCCGCAAGGCCTTGACCGCCATGGCGACGGCTAAAAAGGTCTTACCGGTTCCGGCCGGACCGACACCGAAAATGATGGTGTTTTTGCGGATGGACTCGACGTATTTTTTCTGCCCCACCGTCTTCGCTTTGATGGGCTTACCGCGCGTCGTCACGCAAATGCAGTCATCGCCCAACTCTTGCGCGGCGTTCTTTTCTCCGGCCTTGACCATGCTGATGATATATCGCACCGCTTGCTCGGACAGCGCTCCTTCGTGCGCGGCCATTGTTCTCATATTTTCCAATGCTTGTGCCGCTCTTTGAACGTCGCGGACGTCCGCGCCTTCCACCGTAATGGCACCCTCGCCGGAGGGGTCTTTCGCACGGTTACGCACCACTACGGAAAATGCGCCTTCAATCAAGCGGACGTTGGCGTCAAATGCGCCGAATATACGGGCTGTCATCTCGGCATTCGACACCGCTATGGTTTGTTTGTATTGACTCATATATGATGCCTCCAAGGCTTTGATCTCAAAACTAAGAAACGCCCTTGCTCTCATTCGATTCAAACGGCAAAGGAGCTGCAATGTTACGCACGCAGGTAAAGGAGCAGACCAATCGGTAAGCATCCTCTGTGACCTCGCAACTCACTCGCTGAGACAACAGCGTTGCATCACGCGTCGCCAGTGTCAGCGCACGCCCCAGCTCATCATACGCCTGCCGCTGCGCTTCTTCCTCCGTCAAGGTGTCCCGCCTGATTTCGTAGGGGCAATACTCCACCGTCTCCATCGTCAACGGCAAAGAGACTCTTCCAAACAGGCTATACGTTTCCAGTCTCTTTATTGTATCACAATTCCCCCCCTCAATTCCAGTACTTTTTGCAAATTTTATCTCATTTCCGAAAAAAAAGAGTGATTTTTTTTGAGTTTTTGTCCCCAAGTAGACTTTTCTCTCCTGAACGAAGGGAATTTCGATAACCAAAGACTGTTCTGTGCGCGCCATGACCTCTCCTTTGGCCTGTGTCAGGGCGGCGTGAAGGTCATCCGTCTCGCGCACGCCTGAAATCAAAAGCTGCCCTTTTCTCACAATATCCCCTGCCTTGACCTTGACATCTCCCGATAAAAGGCGCACCGATTCGACCACGCCGTCCTCGGTCGCTACCAAATTGCAAAGACCGCTGTCTGCCTGCTCCACATCAGGTCGCAACAGGGGGCGAACCTGTACGTAAGCCACACATCCCTTGACGTTGACGGCAACCCAAGCGACACCGCGAGAGGTAACAAGCAGTTGTTCTTCCACCGCATCGGTATCAAGCGAAGGAATCCACGCACCGATGCTCAATCCTCCCTGTCCAAGCTGTTCATATACTTCAGCGGTATCCATGCCCCCCTCGCCCTCCAAACGAACATCCCAGATAACATGGCAAGAGACCCATACCATCAGCGTAGCCAGGACTCCGCCGACCATCAGCCCATATCGTTTCCGATATTGAAACGCGACTTCCGGCAAGCCCCCTTGTGTCGTCACTCGAACCTCTATTCTGCGCTCACGGCACAAAGCCAGCATTTTCTTAGCCACCCTTCTCCGGCAACGCACCGTCATGCCATCCTCTGCGTGCGCTTTGCAGGGCTGATACACCAATCCGTACTCGCGGCACAAATTGAGAAACGCAACTGCATGACGATACGGCACGTCAATGTCACAGTATCCCAACAGAATATAATCAATTCTCACGCCACCTACCTCCGTCCTTGCAAAAGCTCACAGATGAAATCACCCCTCGGATACGTACGGCATCGGGATGATAACTTAAACATAGCAGCTCCCTACCGCAAACGCAAACGGCTCCGACGTTGGGATCACGGATTTGCAATACAATACACTCGCAGGTGTATTCCAAAATAGCACAACAGCCCTGCACCGTCAGCGTTCGGTTGCTCTCGCTCTCACAGCGAAGACACTGAAAGGATAAGCGGTCATAGCCCCTTCGTATCCGCCGCCAAAACGTCTCACGTTTACCTTGATTTGCCATACGATCTCCTTTTCATGATTTTGCGAAACACTAAGCACAAAAGACCTACCGCCATCCCTACGATTCCCAACGACCATACCGAGCAGGCAAGCCACCCCTCGGGGAAATCTCCAAGCCGAGCGATCGCCTCGTCTGCGTTGGGCACGGAAAGCTCGATATTTCCCCATGTAAGCAAAAGGAAAACACCGAGGGCGCACAGAGCGGCTTGAAGGAGACGAGACAGCCAAAAACGCACAAGCGGTACAGGACATCCACGGCACACCGCAAAAATCTGACAATGAACCGACAGTCCTCCCCAGCCAATCAGCGCACCGCAAGCAATCGCCGCGGCGGTAGGTGGCAAGGCTGAAGCGACCGCAGACACCCCGCCGGACAGCTCAAAAAAGCCCAACAGCACA
>JAZQUX010000208.1:0-2944 GCA_045631585.1 Eubacteriales bacterium
TATACTGCTTCAGCATCTGCTCCGCTGCATCCCGAAACTCTTTTTCATCGTCACATATGGCAATCTTAAACATCGCTTCACCTTCTTTCTGATGGATTTGTGCATGAATATGTCTTCGGAAAAACGCTCAATGAGTCCGTATGCCTTGGAAAGGCTTGTCCCACCCTTGAAAGCAAGGTTATCTTTCCATTCACAACGATGGAAAAGGTAGTCGAGCATATAGCATACCCGGAAATCTTTTTCAATGATTGCTTCGCTCATACCCATCTTGGCAGCAGTATTACGAAACAATGCCTCTCGGTCACGCGCCGGAATGGTTGCTATTTTCCTCATTTTGCTCCTCCGCAAATTTCTTTTATAATATCGTAAATCCAGGATGTCGCATACTTTGCCTCCGCGAACATCGTGGCTTTTTCTTCAGCAGTTGTTGTTGTGATGATTTTACCGATAATTTCATCGGTGATATTTTCCTTGCCAAGTGCTTTCAAGGCTTGGATGACAAGTGCTGTCTTATATGAAATCTTGGATATTTCTTTATTAGTCGTGCGTTTGAATTTAATAACAATATTTCCGTATGCATATTCCTTGTAGGTTCCGTCGCTGACATAAAGCCACACCGAAGGAACCTGGGCGGAGATGCCAAGCATATTCAATGCGGTATCTCCGCAAGGAACAATAGTCCATCCGAAATTCCTAGCAAGAGTGTGGGCAATCTTATCGGGTTTAGGCTCGATATACTCTCCTAAAAATTCGTTATATTCAGGACAATCGTAAACGCCACGCATAATACGGCGAATCTTTCCATCCCCCTCAAGGCGCGACAAAACCTTGCGAATGGCAGCGTCATCCGCAAGATCAGAAAAGTCAGATATAATAAAAACCTCGCCCGTAGGCATTGATTCGATTCGCATGGATATCGGAGCAAAACAATTAATTCGTGCCATATCATCACCTCGTCACAAATATTATATACTTTTTGTGACGAAATATCAATACCCTTTATAAAAATAATTGTAAATTTATTTGTTATTTTTGATAACAGCATCGAATACCGCTTGACTTTCCCACCTTTTAGAGTGATATATGTAGTACCCAAAATAAAGGAGGAAGTCATATGAATTTCATAACCAAAGAGGCACTTGCGCGTATCCGTGAGGAATACACCGAAGGGGCGATGGTAGAACTTGCCAAAATGAATGACCCATACCGCACCGACCTTGTTCCAGGTTGCAGAGGCACGGTTCGGTTCGTAGACGATATGGGCACCATCCACGTGAGCTGGGACATCGGTTCAAGTCTTGGTGTCGTCGTTACGACCGCGGTCAAAGCGGAGAACACAAAGAAGGTCACCAAGGAATAAAAGCATACGAAAAAAGCAAAGCGGTATGTATGCCGTCTTAAAGGACAAGCACACGTACCGCTTTGCTTTTTTGCTTTCGGGGCAGAGTAAGGGCTCTTGCCCTGCTTTTATTCTTTGATGCTTATTGTAATATCTCCCGTGTCGGTGGCGATTTCACATCTGCCGCCGATGGCGGTTTTCGGAACGTCAATTCTGCCTGTGTCCGTTCTCGGTATAAAGACCTTCTGTGAAAGAAGCGTTCCCGTGACGTTTCCCGTATCCGTTTCGATCAAAATCTCGGCAGCGTCTGCGTCCTCAAGCCGCACGTCCCCCGTATTTCTTTCAATCAAGATGCGCTCTGTCGCAATAACGTTCTCTAAAAGGATATCACCCGTGCTTCCGTTTGACCTTAGATTTTGGCAGTTCACGTCCGTCAGTCTTGTTTTTCCCGTTGACGTGCTGACGGCAATGTCACCCGCGCAGTGTATATCCAAAGCAGTTACCTCACCCGTCGACACCGAAAGCGCGAGCGAGGCTGTGGATATTCCTTCTATGTGAATGCTTCCCGTTGTCGCCTTTATGTTGATATCGCCCAAGGCAGAAGCATAGCTCGTTACGTCACCCGTGCTTTCCTCTATATCAATGCTCCCAAAGGTGAAGGCCTGGGGTATCTCTATGCTTCCCGTTTTTGTGCATATAGCCAGCGCGCCGTATACCCCCTCGGGAAGATAGACGGTTATTTTGGGCGCACCGAAGAAGAAGCCGATATAGTCGTACCATTTTCTCGTGTCGTTGACCTCAATTTTAAGTGTGCCGTCCTCGACCGATGCCGAATGGAGCGCCTTTGCCCTTTCGCGGCAAACAACGGAGATTTTACCGTCGGTGGCGGGCAAGAGGGCGATATCGGCTTCTTGGGAGAGGACCGATATGCTTTCTACACTCTCCTCAATAATATATTCATTGGTTACATATTTTACGGTCGATAATTTTGTAAAATCCCATTTTAACACGGTCATCGTACCTCCGAACAGAATCAGTCCCACCAAAAGAAGCGAAACTGCCGCAAAAAGCCAAATTTTTGTTTTATCGCGCATCACGCTTCCTCCTTTTTCATAAAGAGCCTTTTGAAGCCCAAGGCAATTTTTTTGGTTAAGATCACCGTTGCCGCGGTTGCCGTTTTACAGCCGAAAAACAAGACGATCGCAAGCCCCAAGGCAAAAATGCCGCTGCCGATCATAGCAAAGCCCGCAATGCCGTTACGCACGGCGAAAACGATCCCCATAGCCACAGCACAGGGTCCAACGCAGGCAAACGACACGAATATAGCCCAAAGAGAAGCCACAAGCGACCAAACAGAAGCGTAAAGCGCAAGCAGAACGGCAAGGGCGGCAAGCGCGAGCGAAAGCCATATCGGGGAGCCGAGCGCCAAAAGCACGATTTCCCATGTCCCGAGCTTCTTTTTCGGTGTCACTCTTTCCCTTACAAGCGTCAAAAGGGGGATATCGGCAATGATTTGTGAAGCAACCTCTTCGACAGAGCCGATCGCTGAGACGGCGCTTTCCTCGGAAAGCCCCTCTTCCATGCGGTCATCGATCATTTCGCTGT
>JAZQUX010000209.1:0-3263 GCA_045631585.1 Eubacteriales bacterium
CCGAGTCGTATGCTGCCAGCAAAACCGGGATCTGACGCACATTGTACCATGTAGCATGAGGAGCGGCGCTACCCGATAAGGTAAGAGACACGCGGCATCCCTTCTTCCCCGTGGGAATGCGCAGCATCAACTGGAAAGAAAGATGTTGATTTTTGAGTAGGATGGCCGACACAAGGGGAGGAAAATCGCAGGGCAACTGATCGACAAATCCCTTTTCAAGAGAAGATGTCAAAACGGATTCTAACATAATAAACTCCTTATCGCTGTTTTTTGACCCATCAAGGCGATGTTATCTGTTATAAGCGCCTTCGATCATGGAGGCCAAGGTAATGGTTTGTTCTACGCCGTCCTTGACGATCGTCACGTTGTAGGTCACAATCTGGGAATGATTCTCTTGGCCCGTGACTCTTCCGTGTTCATTCACAAGCTTATCATCACATTCAAAATAGAATTCATAATCCGCGCAAGCAGTGATCTTCTCGTACTCGCACTTCACGAGCTCAATAAATTCCCACCAAATTTCCATATCATTTTCCAGCATGGGCTGAGGGCAATTCTTGGCACTGAAGAAATGGTGTCCCTTGACTCTGGTAATATCCAGATCATTTCGCACCATAATATCCGCGACCAACTGTGCCGTAATCTGCCACGTGTACCACAAATCCGAGCCTTTATTGACCGCAGATTCGATACCAATGGAGTTACGGTTACCGCCGTTGGAGCAAATGCGTCCTTCGTACACCTGCGTATAGCACCACCAAGATGTTCCGATTTGATATTTACCGTCCTTGATGTTCACACCGATTCCTTGCTCGTTGAGCCACTTGGAGTCTGTCACATAGCCACGACCGAATTTGGTCTCTTCAGGAACACGAACGCCGGTATCCCTTCCGTTGATCGCATAAGTGGCATTGGCGGTAATGGTGACTACGGGGATCTCAGGATCACTCGGTAGCACCTCTACGGGCGTATCAATCCAAGAAAATTCGGAAACCGTATTTCTTGATCCGTCATCTCCTGCATGGGCTGCACGATACTGCTCATCGAGTCCCTTATAGATGCCGTCATTACCGGTGGAATAATGGATGGATGTATTGTTTTCAGACTTCGGCTGCGAGAACCACTCACCATGTGCCTCGGCATCTGCTGTGGTACCAAAGCTGCCCGTATAGTGTACGGTAATGAACTCTATGCTCTGCATGATTCTGCCAGGCAAGTCGTTACCGTATTTGTCGTTTGTTTTCTGATTGTATGTATAGTCAATCTCCAGTTCCTTGTTATACAGCAATCGGCTGATGCTTCCAAAGATATCAGCGTAATAGGCAGGCGTTCCGCTACCAATGGGAAGATTGTATTTCACGAAAACATTGCTCTCGTGCGCGCGCAAGACCAAGTCCAGCGCCTCGTTCATTTCCTCTGTCAGAACGGTAACGACGAAATCCTGATATTTGTTTGCATTCCCCTGAACCGTTGCTCTGATGGTGGCAACACCGGTTGCGATTCCGGTCACATATCCGTTATTGTCTACCGTGGCGATCGATGTATCCAAAGAGCTCCACAAGACATCACAAATTTCGTTCTTTCTGTTAATGTACGCAGCGTTCAGTTTGATTTTTTCACCGATGACAACGTAAGATTCGGTTTCATAACTAATATCAAAATATTCGGGGGATACCACGTCCAGCGTCATCGTATCGGCATGACCGTCTTGGGACAAGGAAATAATCTTAATGGTAACTTTGCCAATTCCATGCGCGGTGATCAAACCGTTTTTATCAACACTTGCAATCGATGGATCGGAAGATTCAAACGTCACAAGCTGATTCCCCGCATTTTGAGGGAGAATCTCCCAGGTTAGCTGGTACGTCTCAGATAAGAACAGTTCCGTTACTCGATTGGTAATCGATATCTTCTCAACGGGATTTTGCTCTGCCCATACGGCCACCAGCAGACCATGGCAACTTGCTTGGGTGACAATTTGGCCGTCCTCGGTTTTCCAACCAACGAACTCATGCCCTTCTCTGATTGCTTGGGGCAACGCTTCTCCGTTTTTCAGTGTCGCGGTTAAATCATACTGCTGTTGCAATAATTTTTTCTGTTCATCCGCCGAAGAAAAGTCAGGCGAGAAACAAGAAAAGCTTACATTGATATCCCCACAGCCCTTCATGGAATTGAACAATCCATGCAGATAACTTCTGATCGACGTTCTTGCATTGGCGTTTTCCAAGATTGCCGTAGTGTCACCGTTGATCATTCTCTGCAGAATCGGATAGGTTTCTACGATGTACTCGCTAGATTCCCCTCGGTTGATCTCCTGCAAATGAGACAGCATATAGCTCCACAGCCATTTCCACTTGGCCAGCATGGCAGAGTTGGCCAGCGAGGTTTTGACGCAAGGGTGGCTATCGCTTTGGAAATTTTCCATCGTAACAACGCTTCCATCGCCATACTTATTAAAATCTGCCAGGAAGTCTTTGGCAAGTTGCTCTGTCGATGCATATCCGCCAATGAAATATCCGCCGTTCAAATCGTACTCCACGGTATACTCCGAAGGTTCAGGAGCGTCCTTAACAGGGATTTCCTCGGTCTGCTGATCGCCGCAAGCAGCACATTTCTTTTGCTTTTGACCCACCTCGGTTGTCGTCGAGTCTTTGATGACAATCCATTCGCCATATTGATGCCCCGTGGCCGTGACGATGTCTTGTTGTACCAAAACCTCATGGCATACAGAGCACTTCGTTCCGTCGGTCATGCCGTCGTCCGTACAGGTCGCTTGTTTGCCGGGGATCACCTCTCCTTTGTGACCAACAGCGGTCAGCGGTTCGGTGTATTTGTCGCCGCATTCACAAATATATTCCGTGTAACCATCGGTGACGCACGTCGGCTCAACAGACGATGTTTGGTATTCGTGTGTGTGGACTTCTTGCGTTTGTCCGCAAGCGGTCAACAGCAACAAAAAAATCGCGACGATAATCAAATGACTCTTTTTCATACGTTTCCTCTTCCATCATGATGTGAGTAAATAGCGTACACTCTTCCGGCGGCATTGAGGAAGTGTGTCCGTCGGGATACCTGAAAAATATCCCTCATCAACCGTATTTTAACACACAATCCCACGCATTGTCAAGTACACAATTTACTCAAAGGAAGCTTGCCATGCTTATTCGATTTGCGACGATAGACACAGAGCGTCAAAGCGGTGTGATGGCAACACACACAGCACGCAAATAAACAATCATTTCTCCCACCCGTTTTTCTGGGGG
>JAZQUX010000210.1:0-1787 GCA_045631585.1 Eubacteriales bacterium
CAACAGCACCTCCTTGGCACACAGCACGACATGGCTACGATCCGACTTTACCGATTCCGTCAAAACGGCTGGGGATGTTCCCATGCCAACCACAAGGACCGTTCTGTTCTGTCTGTGCATACCATCTCGCATTTGTAAACATTATACCACAGTTCCAATTGCCCCCTGCTGAAAGCTCAAATATCCGAACTGCGGCATTTCTTCAACAGTGGCATCAGAAATTCAGCAATCTCGGCAATAATGTCAGACAACGATTTCTCACCGACATCAAGCCGCGATTTCCGCAAAAAAGCCGTCCACTGTTTTTGTTTTAGCTTGCTTTCATGAAATTCCGGCGTAAATATCACTGGTGGATTGACAGGTATTGTGCGATTCCGTCGTTTGAATGTTTTGAAGATCGCTTCCCCCAGCACTTTGCCATCGAATTCAAAAAGCGATTTCAGCTTCCATATGTCGTAAATGTCTTTCATGCGACTTGTCAGAATCCCTCGCTTCACCAAGGCCTCAAATTTCTCCGCAATCACAGTCTCCGGTGGGTACATCCGAATGGAAGGCGCAGGAAAATCCAACAACGTAGGATATTCGGCTTTCCTGGCTGCAGGCGTGACCGCATCTCCAACGCCGATATCTATCTGGACAGGCGTACGCGTCTGCCCAATGCAAGCATTGAATGTAATTCGAATGCCTCCATATTCGGTTTCCTCGAGAATTTGTTCCGCTTTTATCGACTTGATATCAATCCTCACACCATCATCCACGGATTCGTCCATGCATATCTCTGTGAAAATTTCTTTTAATCTTTCTGGACTGCTCTCGCCACGGAAAAGCATATCAGCATCCATAGTTGGACGGAAATCAAATCCATTCTGCCAAAACACAAACAGATTTCCTCCTTTGAGTATGAGTTTCCCGGCATGTTCCGAAGCTCCCACTCTGTAGAAAATGCGCTCGAGAATGTACCGCATAAGAACCTCATTGTACATGAGATTGCGGGCTTTTGCAAAATTTCGCAACCGTGCCAAAACCGAATCAGCCAAATTTTTCATATCAAAGCCTCTACGTATGGAGTGATGATATTCTCGACCCGATTGACCTTAGCGGCGCCGAGAAGCTCGCTTACGTCAAAAAGATTCTTGCGAAGGCCTTCCCGGAGACTCTCGATTGCCGCATCCAGACCTATCTTGTTGCGGAACTTGAAAATATCTGCGACGGTTTTGGCCGGAGAAAACACGGGGATTGACAACCCGTGAGAATCGATTGTCTGTATGCCGTATGTCCACGACGCACCCGACAGAAAAACATGGTCCAGAGGGAAATCCACAGACGGAACACGCCCGCCGCGAGAAAGAGCTATCCATAGAGAAGATGGCATTGCGGTTGTGAAATTGTGGAGCCTCAGCGCAGATTGAAGAGCCACCACAAACCGCGTCTTGCGCTTCAACAGTATTTCTATCTCAGGGTAAGGGATATGCGGAGCATCCGGCTTTCGGTAGATACCGCGGGCTATGCGCTCTATTTCCCCTGCCCTTTCGGCTTTTGACAGAGACGTCCTCGACATCCCATGCATGGCGGCATCGGACACGGAAAATATTCCCTGAAGTTCTTTTTTGGAACGTGTGACTGACATAAACCTCCTAAACAAAACGTCTGCATTATATAACAAGTGCAGACGTTTTGCAAACATACATTTCCATCTTTAGTCACACCCATACCGTTCCCGACAAAACGGCAGGGGAAGTCCCCATGCCGACCACAAGGACCGTTCTGCGCTGTCTGTGCATACCATC
>JAZQUX010000211.1:0-4454 GCA_045631585.1 Eubacteriales bacterium
TACCCCGTATCCCCAAAGAAGGATGAGGATAAGGAGGAAGCAAAGGACGAGGTCCCGGGCGAGGTCCCGGATGAATCCAAGGACGCTCCCAAGCCCTCGCTGACAAACGTATCGTTGACCATCAAACGAGGGGAGAAGATCGCCTTTGTCGGTTACAACGGTGCAGGCAAGACGACACTGACCAAGCTGCTCATGCGCCTGTATGACCCGAGTGAGGGACGAATCCTCTACAACGGCCAAGATCTGCGCGAGCTGTCGCTGGAGCAGCTTCGCTCGCACATCGGCGCGGTGTTTCAGGACTACCGCCTGTTCGGTGCGACGGTCGCGGAAAATGTACTGGGTGACGTCTACGATGGCACGCCCGAGCAGGAGGCTACCGTCAAGGCGGCTCTGCACGCGGCAACCTTTGATGAAAAGTTGGAGCAGCTTCCCGACGGCATCAACACGCTTCTGACCCGTGAGTTTGACGACAAGGGCGTCAATCTGTCGGGAGGCGAGGCGCAGAAGGTGGCCATTGCCCGCTGCTTTGCCCGTCCGTACGAGCTAATGATTTTGGACGAGCCGTCCAGCGCGCTCGACCCACTGGCTGAGTACGAGCTCAACCACGCAATTTTAAAAAAGGCGGACGAAAAGACGGTCATTTTCATTTCGCACCGTTTGTCCACCACCCGCATGGCGGACCGCATTTATATGTTTGAAAATGGATCAATCATCGAGTCAGGAAGTCATGAGGAGTTAATGGAGCGAAACGGCAAATATGCCGAGATGTTCCAACTGCAGGCAGAGAAATACAAATTGAATGAATAACCCAAGGGAGAGCTTCGTTTGAAGCTCTCCCTTCTTGATATTCGTCTGTCGCACGTACAGGACTCGAAGCGCCGCCCCCTGCAAGCAAAGCAAAAAAATCCATTTTATGTCCAAGCCGCTTCGATGGAGTGGGTAATGTAAATATAAAATCGGCAAAATCTTTGATTCTGCCGATTTTCATCTAATATATTATGTATAAATGGATTTTGCGACAATATATATTTTATGCCGGCTTGTCGCGTTAATAAAGTGTAGGCGGCATTTTTCGGGGGTATTTTTCCCTTTGTTCTAAAATGCAAGCTTCATAAAATTTGGAGCATTAGAACTGAAAACAGTTTTTTTCGCCGCCAAATAGTGGAAAGATTGACTGTAATAGGATACAAATAGAAGGTCTCGCATCTACTAAAGGATCGCATATAACAGCTGAGAGCGACCATACAGTTCACTCTCGGCTGTTTTGGGTAATATATTTTTTCAATCTCCATGAGATTTTGTTATTTCATTTGCATTTGCAATTCAATTCCAAAGGGGCAAGCCTTTTCATTTCCAGTAAACGCAAATCCAACTTTTTGATAAAAGCGTATTGCTTTCTCATTGCCTTTTAGCACCCACAATACTATGGGCCGATTGCTCTTCCTCAAAGTAAGGGTTTGCTTTAGCAACTCATATCCCAATTTTTTGCCGTGGTACTCCTTTAGCAGGTAGACCGCAATAATCTCATCGGCATCTTCCACATCAGCACTCTTCCCTATGCAAGAAAAACCTACGGTTTTATAATTAACTTTTAACAATAGAGTGTTTTGTGGAAACTTATGTGCCATTTTAACACATTTTTCGAGCGTTACATTATTTAGATAATCATCAGGCATAAGTCCTGTATATGTTTCGTGCCATGCCTTCCAGTGCACGAACCCTTTTTCATCCATTTCGCCAGCCGTAGCCATTTCGCATATCTCATATTTGCACATTTGAAATCGCCCCCTCTATTTTGTTATCCTTTTTGCTTGTAGGTGATTCAATCACAAGTAAATCGACCAATAACAATTCGGATAACGAAGCAATTTGAACATCTGCTATGTCTTTGCCAAGCTCCTCGCTTTGGTATTGGGCAAGGCCGTTTTTAATCCAAACTGTCTTCATGCCCAATGCCTTGGCCGGAATCATGTCATTATCGAGACGGTCGCCGACCATAACACTTTCGCGAGCGGTACATCCCGCCATCTCAAGTGCCTTTTCAAAGATTCGCTTGTCGGGTTTCGCATATCCAATTTCTGCGGATGCAGCAATGACATCGAAGTATTGACGCAAGCCCCAATTTTCCAGACGTTCTGCTGTTCCAAGCTTTTGGTTTGCTATAATACCAAGTTTATAACCCATTTGAATAAGAGCCGCTAACGTACTCTTTGCATCCGGATACGGAACCTCATCCTCCGAGTGCCACGGCGTTTTGGTCAATCCAAAGTGTTTAATGGCAGCGGAATTACCGTCAAGCCCCTGGCGAGCAAGCGCGATACGCATATCGTCAAATTCTTGAAAAGTGATATCCGTACCGGCAATAATATCTCGGACTCTGTGATCGTATGCCTCCGTTTCGTCAACAAGCGTTGAACCAACGTCAAAGAAAATCCACTTTATCACTCGATCAGGTTTCATTCAATCTCCTCATACCACTTTTTCTGTGCTTGATACATTTGATGATACATACCACCCGCGCTCATAAGCGAGTCGTGAGTTCCCTCCTCAACGATGCGTCCCTTATCCATTACCAGGATGCGGTCGGCGATCTTGACAGAGCCCAAGCGGTGAGTGACGATGATGGCAGTCTTGCCGTCGGACAGCTCCATGAACTTGCGATAAATGGCGCTTTCTTCGATAGGGTCAATGGCCGAGGTCGGCTCGTCTAATACAATTACATCGTGAGAGCGGTAAAGGCCACGCGCAATGGCGACTCTCTGCCACTGACCACCAGACAGCTCAACACCACCAAAATCGCGTGAGAGCATGGTTTCAAGCCCCTCCGGGCAGGCAGGCGAATCAATGTCAACACCCGAGCGACCGGCAACCGATGCAGGATCATCTTCGCTGCCAAAATCACTGATACGGATATTGTCGCTCAAAGTAAGCGGATAGCGCCCGAACTTTTGGAACACGCCTGAAACGCCACGGTAGAGGGTCTTAGGATCGGTAGTTACTGTAGGCATGCCCTGCAACGTCACCTCGCCCTCGCAAGGCAGATAAATGCCAAGCAAAAGGCGAGCCAAAGTTGTCTTACCAGCACCGTTCTCGCCGACAATAGCGATCTTCTCACCAGCTTTGATGTTGAGCGACACGTCGGACAGGCTGGGATGATCGGTATTGGGATAGTAGAAGGTCACATCCTTGGCCACGATGCCCGCGGTACGGTCAGCTTCCACGACCGCGCCTTCCCTCTCGGGCAGGTTCATGAAACGGACGTAGTTGTGTGCCGTTCCGACAAAGGTCGTAATCTTGCTAACGCGCCAAAGAATATCACCGGCCATGTGGAACATGGCACCGACCGAGCTAAACACGCCCGCAAAGGCACCGACCGAGATCTCGCCCTTGAGCAGTGCGTCAACCAGCATAAACATCATGACGCCATAGCCGGCCAGCACAAATATCTGAGAGGCAAAGTCCACCAGCAGCATTTTAACTTGTGCTTTCCATTCCTCGCGGTTAAGCTCGCGAAGCGTTCTGCCGTAGCGACCAAAGAAGAATTTGAAGCCGCCGAGCAGGCGAGTCTCCTTCATAAATTCCGTGCCGCAGACCGCCTTTTCGTAAAACTCAAACTGGCGACGCTTGGGTGCGACAAGATCTTCATTCTTTTTGACGATAGACACCTTCATCCACTCGCCGATGTACTGAGGGACAAATGCCACAAGAATAAAGACAATAAACAGCGGCTTGAGGGAGTACAGGTAAATGCTCATGATCACCCAATAGGTGACGTTGAAAGTAATAAGCGTCATGACGGCCATCAGCGCGTTCTGCGTCGTACCTGCGCCCACGCCTGCCTTGTTGAGGTCATCGTGAATGTTGACGTCCTCCAAGGAGATCGGGTCAAGGTTTGCCACCTTGCGGTTTTTGCGGAAGTGAATCACGCGGTTGTTGCGTCCACCCAGCACCGAGCTGATGAAAAAGCCCATGGCGTCACAAAGGTTGCGCATGATGTAGATGCCGCCAAGCAACAGCATCATCCAAGCAGCCGTCGCGAGTGCCCCGTTGCCGTTCAGTACAGCCTCAATAGCATCGAATACGCTTTGTGTTGCATAAGAGGTCAGACCGTAGACAGCGCCTTTGAAGGTATACAGCAGTACGGCCGTGATAAACAGGACGGGAGAGGCGTGCATGCTCAGATCAAGTGCCGTTGCCAGAACGTGGCGGAGCTTGATTGGCTTATTGATATCAATGCGCTTCATCATCCCACCTCCTTTTCGTCGGTATACCAGACGGCCTGTGCTTCAAACATGGCGCGATAGCTGCCGCCAAGCTTCATCAACTCAGCGTGGCTGCCCGCCTCGCTGATCTTACCATCCTCAATAACGTAGATGGTATCGGCCAGCTTGGTCGAACCCAAACGGTGGCTGATAAATATGGTGGTACGTCCATGGCTGATGGTGCCGAATTCC
>JAZQUX010000212.1:0-5160 GCA_045631585.1 Eubacteriales bacterium
CCCAATGCCCCCGCCGCCATCGGCCCCTACTCCCAAGGCTTGACCACCGGCAATCTCACCTTCATCTCCGGTCAGATTCCCGTCAATCCCGCCACCGGCACCATGCCCGAAACCATCGAGGAGCAGGCAACCCAAGCCCTGACCAACCTCAAAAACGTGCTTGCCGCCGCAGGACTGACGACCGGCAACGTCATCAAAACGGTCGTATTTCTCGCTGACTTGAACGATTTTCCCGTGGTCAACCGCATCTACGAGAGCTTTTTCTCTGCGCCCTATCCCGCCCGCAGCTGTGTGCAAGTGGCCGGTATCCCCAAGGGAGCGAAAATCGAGATTGAGTGCATCGCGGTGAACGAATAAGCCATTTCGCCCCGCCCAACCATCGGCGGGGCTTTTTGATTTCCTTAAGAGAAACAAGAAGGTACCTATGAAAATTATCGATTTCCACACCCATGTTTATCCCGATCGCCTGGCCGCAAAAGCCACGCGGGCGACCTGCAATTTTTACGGTCTTGATACCGATCAGACGGGAACGATCGATCTCTTGCTCCAAACAGGCAAGAAGGCGGGCATCGGTCGGTTTGTCCTGTTGCCTGTGGCCGTTCAGCCCCATGGCGTGCGCCACGTCAATGAATTTATCGTTGAGCAGACCAAAGCACACCCCGAATGCTACGGCTTTGGCACGGTTCACCCTGACATGGACGATATGAGGGGGGAGCTGGAATATATCCGCGCGTCGGGACTGCTTGGCGTGAAATTGCACCCCGATATGCAGGCGATCAACACGGACGATGCGCGCCTGTTTCCGCTGTATGAGTGGTTACAACAAGCGAGGATGCCGCTGTTTGTTCACTGCGGCGACGAGCATCGGAATTTTTCCCATCCGCGGCATTTGCGGCGTGTGATTAACCGTTTTCCCGACTTGACCGTCATTGCCGCGCATCTGGGCGGTTGGTCGAAGTGGGATGAAGCGGTGCAATATTTGAAAGATACGAATTGTTATCTGGACATTTCCAGTTGTATGATGTTTCTCCCGCCTGAAAAAGTGGCGGAGTATGTCCGCGCGTTTGGCGCCGAGCGCGTGTTGTTTGGCACGGATTTCCCCATTTGGAACGCGGCGGAGGAGGTCAAAAATCTTTTGGCGTTGCCCTTGACGGACGATGAGAAAGAGCGGATTTTTTTCCGCAATGCGGAGGGGATTTTGGGATGAGAGGACGATGTGGTAGGGAAACTTTTTGAAAAAAATGCAGACACGGAAGTGGCACGCAACGCGCTTTTGTAAAAACTTTTTGCTTTTGTTCTCCGCACCCTATGTTGGCAAAAATTTTTACTTTTTACGCCTGCCGCTCGTGGTGGCGTTGCGGCGTGAGATGTAGAGAAACTAAATTTTACACGTCTTCTCCTACAGCCTCGCACAGCTGCGCGCGCTCGGTGAACATGATGTTCATTCTTTGTCATCCGACAAAGAACGAACCAAGAAAGCGGACTAAGGGGCAAGCCCCTTAGAATCCCCCCCAAGCGCGAAAACCGTTCCGCTACCGCTCCACTCATTTTTTCGCGAAGATGAGCAGTTTCAGCTTTTGCGAGCACGGCTTAAAGAAAGCCGCGCTCACTTGAGTGTCACGCAACGTGCTTTTGTAAAAACTTTTCGCTTACGTTTTCCGCGCCCTATTTCAGCAAAATATTTTGCTTTTCACGCCTGCCGCTCGTGGTGGCTTTGCGGCGGGAGACACACTAAAAACTTATATGTTTTTCTCCTAAACGCTCATTGCAGAGCGGCAAAGCCAGGGGGTTCCCAGGGGGAACGCCTGGGCTCGTTTCTTGGTTACTTCTTGTCGAGCGACAAGAAGTAACATAAACGCACAGCGCGCCGCGTTGTGGCGCGCCTATCCGGCTACGAAGTCGCAAAAAAATTAGATCCCCCGCCCAAAAAATCCCCCTAACCCCCTTGACTTTATCGCTTTACCGTGGTAAAATGATAAAACATTCTTTCATTCGCAAGGGAGAACTGAACCATGACCAAAAAACCGTCCCATCCCCAAGACTACGATGCCCTGTTTGAGGCAATTTTGTCGCTGGAGCATATACAAGAATGCCGCGCGTTTTTCGACGATATCTGCACCATCAAAGAACTGCAGGATCTCTCCCAACGCTTCCGCGTGGCCCAAATGTTAAATGAAGGTAAAAACTACCAAGAAATCTGCGCCGCCACCGGCGCCAGTACCGCCACCATCTGCCGCGTCAACAAATGCTTGACCTGGGGCGAGGGCTACCGCGCCGTACTGGATAAAGCATCCGATGAGCAACAAGGAGACTAAAGATATGGAACAATATCAGCAAAACGAAGCCGCCTTTCTCACCATGACCCGAGAAGAGATGGTTGCCTATAACCTGCGCCAGCTGTACGGTCAGTATGGCTACACGCAGTATAAAATGAGCAAATTTGAAGAGTATGATCTGTATGTCCGCAATAAGAATTTTCTCGTTTCGGATAACATCATCACCTTCACCGACCATACCGGCCGCCTTTTGGCGCTCAAGCCCGACGTCACCCTCTCCATCGTCAAAAGCGGACGAGATCTGCCGGGCAAAGTCAGCCGCATCTATTATAATGAAAACGTTTACCGCACCACCCCCGGCAGCCGCGATTTTAGAGAGATCACGCAGGTGGGTCTGGAGTGCATCGGAGCGCTGGACTCCTATCTTGTCTGCGAAGTGCTCACGCTGGCGGTCAAGAGCCTGAAGAGAGCCGGACGCTATATCTCCTTCTTCCACTCGCCCGATTATCTTTTGGAGGTTTCCCACCTTGATATCATTGCCGGTATGTTGGACAGCCTGTCGGTCGGGGAGGAGACCAAGCAACAAATCCTTGCCTGCATTGCCGAGAAGAACGTCCACGATGTCGTTCGTATTTGCGAGAACGCCGGCGCTCCCGCTTCGCGCGTGGCCGATCTGCAAACGCTGATTTCCACGGACGGCACCCCCGACGAGGTGCTTCCCATATTGCGCGCTTTGGCCAAGGAGAACCACGCGCTGTGTGCGCCCATCGAGGAGCTCTCACTCACGCTTTCGTCCTTGCCCGCATCGGTCAAGGAAAAGATCCGGATTGATTTTTCGCTGCTCAGCGACATGACCTATTATATCGGCATCGTCTTCCGCGGCTACATCCAAGGCATTCCCGACAGCGTTTTGTCCGGCGGCCGCTACGATCGCCTGATGCGTAAGATGAACCGAACCTCCGATGCCATCGGCTTCGCGGTCTATCTGGATCGTCTGGCCGGCTACTACACCACCGCTCCCGGCGAATGTTACCAAACCGTCTTGTTGTATGACGATCAGACGGACGTGCGCGTGTTGAACGAGACAATGGAAGAGAGAAAAGCGCTGGGACAAACCGTTGCCGTTCGTGAGTTGCCCGACTCGTGGCACGTCGAGCAGGTGATTGACATGAGAGGAGGCAAGAAAGATGAGTGATATGCTGAATATTGCCCTCCCGAAGGGTCGCCTTGGCGAGAAGGTGTACGATATGTTTGAAAAGGCGGGCTTTGCCTGCCCCTCCATTCGCGAGAACAGCCGTAAGCTGATCTTCGAAAACCCCGAGGCGGGCATCCGATATTTCTGGGTCAAGCCCTCGGACGTTGCCATCTACGTGGCGCGCGGAGCTGCCGACATCGGCGTGGCGGGCAAGGATATTTTGCTGGAATACGCCCGCGACGTGTACGAATTGCTCGATATGCAGCTGGGCAAATGCCGCATGGCCGTGGCCGCACCCGTCGGCTTCCGCGATGACGATACTCGCCGTCGTCCCCTGAAGGTGGCGACCAAATTTGAAACCATTGCCAAACGCTACTACGCGTCCATCGGGCGTGACATTGATATCATCCACCTCAACGGCTCCATCGAGATTGCTCCGATTTTGGGGCTGTCCGACGTGATTGTGGATATCGTTGAGACGGGAACGACGCTCAAGGAAAACAATCTTTGCGTGTATGAGGAGATTCTTCCCATCAGCGCGCGCTTGATCGCCAATAAAGCCAACTTCAAATTCAAGCAGGCAGACATTCGTCGTTTGACCGACAGCCTGCAAGCACAAATTCAAGATCGCACGGAGGTGCAAGCATGATCCCGATTTTAAGATACGGACAAGTAAAAAACGAAGAGATTTTCGCCCGCGTCGAGCCCAAATTCGACGTGACCGCCATTGTCGCGGATATCATTGCGACGGTCAGACGCGAGGGCGACGCAGCTCTTCTGTCTTATAATAAAAAATTCGACGGTGCAGACATGACCGAATTGTTGGTCACGCCTGAGGAGATGGACGAAGCCATCGCCATGGTGGATCCCAAATTCATCGGAATTTTAGAGCGAGCCGCCGCCAACATTCGCAAATTCCACGAAAAGCAGGTGCGCAACAGCTTTATCATCAACGATGAAGAAGGCGTTGTCATGGGACAAAAGGTCATCCCCGTCGATCGCGCGGGCTTGTACGTGCCGGGCGGCACGGCGGCCTATCCCTCCACCGTTCTGATGGATGCCATCCCTGCCAAGATTGCGGGCGTGCGCGAGGTTGTCATGGTCACGCCTCCCAACCGCGAGGGCAAGGTCAACCCCGTTATTTTGGCGGCGGCACACGTCGCCGGCATCGACCGTATTTTCAAGGTCGGCGGCGCGCAAGCCGTAGCTGCTCTGGCGTACGGAACCGAGAGTGTGCCGAGAGTCGATAAAATTGTTGGCCCGGGCAACGCTTTTGTGGCCGAGGCCAAGCGTCAGGTCTATGGCATCGTTTCCATTGATATGATCGCAGGTCCCAGCGAAATTTTGATCGTTGCGGACGGGGGGAGCAATCCCCGTCACGTCGCGGCCGATCTGCTCTCACAGGCTGAGCACGACAAACTCGCCAGTGCTGTGCTGGTGACCGATTCGTCCGACTTGGCCGAGGCGGTTCAAGAGGAAATCGAGCGTCAGATTCCCTTGTTGGAGCGCGCCGAGATCGCCCGCGCCTCCATCGATAACAACGGCAAAATCATCGTCGCGGACGATCTGAAGGTCGCCATCGACATTGCCAACGAAATCGCCCCCGAGCATCTGGAATTGTGCATGGACAATCCCTTCGACTATCTGGACAGCATCCGCCACGCCGGCTCCATTTTCATGGGTCGCAAC
>JAZQUX010000213.1:0-2976 GCA_045631585.1 Eubacteriales bacterium
CGACGAACAGAATTACTCGGCTGTTCTGCAAAAACCCAGTCTGACATATCTGCTCGGTACCGATGACTTTGGCCGCGATATCCTGACAAGACTCATTTACGGTTCCCGCATCTCCATCCCCGTTGGCTTCATCTGCTCCGCGCTCTCTCTGATCGTGGGCGGCGGCCTCGGACTCGTTGCCGCATACTACGGCGGCAAAGTTGAGGACATCATCATGCGTATCATGGACATCTTCATGGCCATCCCCGCGATGCTTTTCGCCATGGCTGTGCTGTCCGCCATCGGAACGGGTACGTTCAAGATGATCATCGCCATATCCCTATCCTGTCTGCCGCTGTTTGCACGAATCACGCGAGGCGCTGTCTACACCGTAAAGGGTGCCGACTATATGGATTCCTCCCGTGCCATCGGTGCAAGCAATGTGCGAATGATGCTCAGACACATGCTGCCCAATGCACTCGGTCCGGTCATCGTTGTTACGACCTTCAGCGTTGCAGGCAACATTCTGGTTGTTTCCTCCCTCAGCTACCTCGGCATCGGCATCGTGCCGCCCACCGCTGAATGGGGCTCCATCCTCTCCGCGGCAAAGCCCTACATTTCCTCCTCGCCGTGGTTCTTGATTTTCCCGGGCATCACCATCATGCTCTCCGTTTTCGCACTTAACCTGTTCGGCGACGGCGTCCGCGACGCGCTGGACCCCAGACTTAAATAACGGGGGTGTCACTGTGGCAGAAGAAAATACCAAGATACTGGAAATAAAGGACCTCGTTGTCCACTATGAAACCGACGACGGCATCGTCGAAGCCGTCAACGGCGTCTCTCTCTCTCTTGAGAAGGGTGAAACACTTGGCCTGGTTGGCGAAACCGGTGCCGGCAAAACGACTATTGCTCTTTCAATCATGGGACTGCTTCCCCATCCGCCCGCAAACATAATTGAAGGCTGTGCCCTCGTCAACGGCATCAACCTCAATACGGCCGACAAAAAGACCAAGCGCTCTGTTCGCGGTAAAGACGTAAGCATGATCTTTCAGGATCCCATGACCGCGCTTAACCCCGTGCTGCGCGTGGGTGATCAGATCGCCGAGGTTATAAAGCAGCACAACAAGATTTCCGATGTAAAGGCGATTGAGAAAGCCAAGGAAATGCTGGAAACGGTCGGCATTTCTCCCGAAAGATACCGTGACTTCCCGCATCAGTTTTCCGGCGGTATGAAACAGCGCGTCGTCATCGCGATTGCGTTGGCCTGCAACCCTGGATTGCTTATCGCCGACGAACCAACCACCGCACTTGATGTTACGATTCAGGCACAGGTGCTCAACCTCATGCGTGACCTGAAGGACAAACTCGGCACGGCACTGCTCCTCATAACCCATGACTTCGGTGTTGTTGCGGATATCTGCGACAAATGCGCGGTCATGTACGCGGGCGAAATCGTCGAGTCGGGCGAAATCGAGCAAATTTTCAGCAATCCGCTCCACCCCTACACGCTTGGCCTGTTTGCATCTCTTCCGAGTCTCGAAGTCGATGTCGATCGGCTTGAGCCCATCCCCGGACTCATGTGCGATCCGATGGACCTGCCGCCCTACTGCAGCTTCTATGACCGCTGTTCGAAGCACTGCGATGCGTGCAAGGCCGGCGATCCTCCTGTGGTCGAAGTCGAACCCGGACATTTCGTCAAGTGCTACCTCGCGGGAAGGGAGGCTGAAAAATGAGCGTCATATTGGAAACGCAAAACCTTAAGACCTATTTCAACACCCCTCGCGGGAAACTGCACGCCGTTGATGATGTCAGCATCTCCATTGCGCGTGGCGAGACACTGGGTGTTGTAGGTGAGTCCGGCTGCGGCAAATCCACATTCGGACGCACGATCATTCACCTTACGGAACCGACCTCCGGAAAGATACTCTTTGAAGGCAACGACATTACGAAGGTCAGCAAGAAGGAGTGCAAGGAGCTTCGCCGGAATATTCAGATGATATTCCAGGATCCTTATGCATCCCTCGATCCCCGTATGAGTATCACGCAGCTGATTGAGGAGCCGCTTCTCATTTACGGTCTTTGTGCCAATAAGCAAGAGCGGCAAAAGTATGTTTTCGAACTGATGGACACTGTCGGTATCGCTCGCCGCTTTGCAAACAGCTATCCCCATGAGTTGGACGGCGGCAGACGTCAGCGCATCGGTATTGCAAGAGCACTGTCGCTGAAGCCTAAGTTTATCGTGTGCGATGAGCCGGTTTCCGCGCTGGATGTTTCCATCCAGGCCCAGGTGCTGAATTTGCTTCAGGATTTGCAAAAGGAAATGGGTCTCACCTACATGTTTATTACCCATGACCTTTCTGTCGTCAAGCACATCTCGACCAACATCTGCGTCATGTATATGGGCACTGTGGTCGAGAAGAGTGAGGCCAAGGAGCTTTTCCGCGAGCCGAAGCATCCCTACACAAAGGCTTTGCTTTCTGCGATTCCGCGTCCCGTTGTCGACCGGAATCGGAAACGCATTGTGCTGAAGGGTGAGGTTACTTCTCCCATCGAGCCCCAGCCCGGTTGCCGTTTTGCCCCGCGCTGTGAACATGCCAAAGATCGTTGTTTCAGAGAAAATCCCCCGTTGGTGGATATGGGCGGCGGCCATTGCTGCGCCTGCTTCGAAGTAAACAACGGGTAGCACCCGTTAATTCCCCAGCAAAGCCCCAGCAAATCAATCAAGCGCGAAGTCCAAACATTACTTAGGAGGTAAGAAAATGAAAAAAGCAACTTCTATCCTTGCACTGATCCTCGCAATCGTAATGGTCTTCAGCCTTGCCGCCTGCGGCGGTGCCCCCGAACAGCCTGGCAACGCCGACCAGCCTGGCTCCAGCGAGCAGCCCGGCAACAACGAGCAGCCCGGCAACAACGACGAGCCCGTTGATCAGGGTCCCAAGACTCTGAAGATCGCGCTCGGCGGCGAGCCCACCTCTCTCTGCGAGCTCATTGCTACCG
>JAZQUX010000214.1:0-9694 GCA_045631585.1 Eubacteriales bacterium
TCAGCTTATGGAAAGCAGTACCGATGCAGTACTTGGGCTTGTAGTTGTCCATCATCCACAGCGTCAGGTCGAGCGCGTGGGTACCGATATCGATCAGAGGACCGCCGCCCTGCTCATACTCATTGAGGAATACGCCCCAAGTAGGAACAGCTCTGCGGCGAAGTGCGGTTGCCTTCGCGTAGTAAATCTCGCCGAAGGTGCCGTCCATGGCTTCCTTCTTCATGTACATAGCATCGGAGCGCTGACGGGACTGATAACCAATGGTCAGCTTCTTGCCGGTGCGCTTGGCAGCATCCAGCATCTTCTTTGCCTCAGCGGAGTTGATGGCCATAGGCTTTTCGCACATAACGTGCTTGCCTGCCTCCAGCGCGTCAACCGTAATAAAGCTATGTGCGCGGTTGGGCGTACAAACGTGAACGACATCAATCGTCTCGTCCTTCAAGAGTTCCTTGTAATCTTCATAAACAGCAGCCTCGGGCGTACCGTACTGCTTCTTTGCCTGCTCAGCACGCTCTACGATGATATCGCAGAATGCAACCATCTCAACGTTGTTCAGCTTTGCCAGAGAAGGCATGTGCTTACCGTTTGCAATACCACCGCAACCGATAATACCAATTCTTACTTTTTTCATGTGAATAATCCTCCAAAACAAGAGTTTTTAGGGTGTACTGAATGCTACACTGCCTTAATTATACATATTTTTATTGGCATTTTCAAGGTGTTACGGACACAAAGAAAAAAATTGGCTACTTGCACAGTTTTTCTGCCCCTTTTTTAGGCAAAAGGTCTTGATTTGAAAGCACAATCGTGCTAAAATAAGGGCAGAAATCACCATGAATCGAGGGCTTTGACCGGATGCATACGGATATGTTTGGAAAAACAAGACAGAAGGTGGGTTTGCACCTGCACACCACCCTTTCGGACGGACAAAAAACACCCGCTGAAGCCGCGCGCATATATGCCGAAGCCGGCTTTGACGCCATCGCCTTCACCGACCACTGGTTGTACGGCGAGGCGTGCGAAATGCAAGGGATCACCGTGCTTTCCGGTTGTGAGTATAACGTGGGCGGCGCTGACTGTCCTCATGTCGTACACATCATCGGCGTCGGTATGCAATATGACCCCGATCTGCCCCGTCAGTGGGCGAGCGCCCTCAAAGATTCACACGCCCACGCGGCGGCCGCCATCCAAAGCATCAAGCAAGCCGGCGGCCTGGCCATCGCCGGACACCCCGCATGGAGTCTCAACACAGCCGAGCATCTGCTCGCCCTTGGCGACTTTGATGTATTGGAAATCTACAACGCCGTGTCCGAGTGCGGCATGAGCGACCGCGCCTATTCCGATGTTATCGCCGACCAGCTGGCCTGTCTTGGCCGTTTCCCCGGTCTGATCGCCACCGATGACGTCCACTACTACGCCGACGACGCCTGTCGCGGCTGGATCATGGTCGAGGCAGAAAGCACGGAGCGCCAGACACTGATCGACGCCATCCGTGCCGGTAAATTCTACGCCACGCAAGGCCCCGAGGTACACATAGAGCGCATCGGACCCGGTCACGTGCGAGCTACCTGCTCGCCGGTTGCCAAGATCGCCTTTCAGAGCAACACCAGCTGGACACCCGGCCGCATCGTACGAGGTGACGGCTTGACCGAGGCCACCTACACCATCGCCCCCACCGACCGCTTTGTACGAGCCGAAGTCACCGACAAGCTCGGCAACAAGGCCTGGACCAATTACATCATTTTCGATTAACACGGAGGTCAACATGAAACAATACAGAACCGAACACGATTCCATGGGCGAGGTCAACGTTCCCGCCGATAAGCTTTGGGGCGCGCAAACACAGCGCAGCACTCAAAATTTTCCCATTGGCGAGGAAAAAATGCCTTGGGAAATCATACACTCCTTTGCCCTGCTCAAGAGAGCCTGCGCAACAGCCAATCGCATTTTGCGTCCGCGCTCCATGACGACCGAAAAATGTGCCGCCATCGCCTTGTGCTGTGATGAAATCCTCCAAGGACAACACAAGCAGCACTTTCCCCTCTCCGTGTGGCAAACCGGCAGCGGTACGCAAACCAACATGAACGTCAACGAGGTCATTGCCAATCGCGGCAACGAGATTCTCAAGAACCGCCTATTGCATCCCAACGATGACGTCAATATGTCCCAGTCATCCAACGACACCTTCCCTACCGTTCTTCACGTAGCAGCCGTGCTTTCCGTGGAAAAGCAGCTTCTTCCTGCGCTCGACGGCATTTGTCAAACCATGCTTCGCTTGGAAAAAGAAAATGCCAACATCATCAAATGCGGCCGCACGCACCTGCAAGATGCTACCCCGCTTCGATTTTCACAGGAGATCAGCGGTTGGCGAACCTCCCTGCAGAAGGACGCCGAGATGATCCGTATCGCCATCAATCAACTGCGCCCCTTGGCTCTGGGCGGCACCGCCGTGGGCACCGGACTCAACGCCCCCTTGAATTTTGACCATATCGTAACGCAAGAAATTTCCAACCTGAGCGGCTCTGCATTTTCGGCAGCGCCCAATAAATTCCATGCCCTGACCTCCAGAGATGAGTTGGTTTTCGCTCACGGCGCCCTCAAAGCACTCGCCGGCGACCTGATGAAAATTGCCAACGATATCCGCTGGCTGGCCTCCGGTCCCCGTTTGGGCTTGGGGGAAATCACCATCCCCGAAAACGAGCCCGGCTCTTCCATTATGCCCGGAAAAGTCAATCCCACCCAGTGCGAAGCCATCACCATGATTGCCGTGCAGGTCATGGGCAACGATGCCACCATCGGTATGGCCGCATCGCAAGGCAATTTTGAGCTTAACGTCTTCCTGCCCGTCTTGGCCTATAATTTTTTGCAGTCGGTTCGACTGCTGGCTGACGGAATACAATCCTTTGACTCCCGTTGCGTCGCGGGGATTGTAGCCAACCGTCAAAAAATGGCTGACAACGTCAATCATTCCTTGATGTTGGTTACTTGCCTGACACCCCATATCGGCTACGAAAAAGCCGCACACGTCGCCCAAGTGGCGCACCGCGAAAACATTTCGCTCAAGCAAGCCTGCATACAACTGGGTTACCTGAGCACCGAGCAGTTTGACGAAGTATTCCGTCCCGAACAAATGGTATAAAACAACAAACAAAAATCCCCCTTATTCCCCAAAACACAGAAAGGCTCACCCCATGGATATCCGTCAGCAATCTTTGAGAAAACACTACGAATGGAAGGGAAAAATCGAGGTCGTCCCCCGTGCCCGCGTCCGCGACCGAAATGATCTTTCCTTGGCCTATACCCCCGGCGTGGCAGAACCATGCTTGGAAATCCAGAAAAATCCCGCCGCATCCTATGAGTTGACCCGCCGCGCCAACTTGGTTGCCGTTGTCACCGACGGAACAGCCGTGCTTGGCCTTGGCGATATCGGTCCCGAAGCCGGTATGCCCGTCATGGAAGGAAAATGCGTCTTGTTCAAAACGTTTGCCGATGTAGACGCCTTCCCCCTTTGCATCCGCTCCAAGGACGTCGATGAAATCGTACGCACCATTTATCTGCTCTCGGGCAGCTTTGGCGGAATCAATCTGGAAGATATCAGCGCCCCGCGTTGCTTTGAAATCGAGCAAAAGCTCAAAGAAATCTGTGACATTCCGGTCTTTCATGATGACCAGCACGGTACCGCCATCGTCGTTGCCGCCGCCCTGATCAATGCGCTGAAGGTCGTCGGAAAACGCATCGATCAAGCGCGCGTTGTCATCAACGGCGCAGGCTCCGCCGGTATCGCCATCGGCCGCCACCTGCTCAACATCGGCATCCGCCACTTGATCATGGTTGACCGCTTTGGCATCATTTGCGAAGGAATGGAAGGTCTGAATTCTGCCCATGCGGATATCGCGAAAGTCACCAATCGCTCGCACCTGACGGGACAGCTCGCCGATGCCATGAAGGACGCCGACGTGTTTGTGGGCGTATCTGCCCCCGGTGTGGTATCGGAAGATATGGTGCGTTCCATGGCGGAGAATGCTATCGTCTTCCCCATGGCCAACCCCACCCCCGAAATCATGCCGAATCAAGCACTCGCCGCCGGCGCTCGCATCGTCGGTACAGGACGCTCCGACTTCCCCAATCAGATCAACAATGTCTTAGCCTTCCCCGGCATTTTCCGCGGCGCCCTCGATTGCCGCGCCCGCTGTATCAACGAAGAAATGAAGGTCGCCGCTTCCTATGCGCTCGCCAACCTCATCCCCGATCATGAACTCAACGAACAAAATATCATCCCCGCCGCTCTCGATCCGCGTGTCGCCCCCGCCGTCGCACAAGCCGTGATCAAAGCCGCCCAAGATACGGGCGTAGTGAGGGGGTAAGCAAACAGGAGAACGCCTCTTTCAGCGTTCTCCTGTTTATTTTATGTATCAATTACTCGCACAAAGAAGCGGCTTCTTCAAAAATCTCCTCGATTTTTGCAAGCTTAGTTTCATACTCAACAGCCTTATTATGTACAATTTTGTATTGTTCCGCCAATCTCTCGCGTTCTTTGCAAGGATATCCCTTCAGCGCTTTGCCTAATGTAACGGGGCGGAAGATGATTTTCTTCAAAAGTGCCGATACAATCCATCCTGCAACAGCACTAATTGCTAAAAATCCTCCAAAAGCTACAAAATCTTTTTTGATTTGTTCAATGAGAGGCGTAGGATCCAGCATGGTTGCGGCAATACACATAGCCGACAAGGCAGCACCGGCAGCAAGTATGAAAGATACAGTTCCTCCCAAAAAACCGGTAACATCCGGACGTGCGCTCCGTCCCCATTCGTCCATGCTAACATCCGAAGAATACAGGGGCGGATTGTTCGGTAAACTTTGATAAAGACCGTGGTATTTTAGTTCCAATTCGCGCAACCGCTGGTAATTTTTCATATTCGTGTCACGTTCAAACACCAATTTGGTATAGTCCATCGTTTCCGTAACAGCGTACAAGTCGCCCTCTCTTTTTTCCAAGCTGGTATTTTTGTTGTAAATTCTTTGACTACTTTTAAATTTCCATCCGAAATACTGATACACGCGAATCGTTTGGTTCTCTGCTTCATTAGCTACATCCAATGTTTTAATTTCAATCGACATTTGCATCCTCCTTTTCATCCGCCATGGCGGATTTTCTCCATTTTACCACACATTTCTTTTCAAGTCAACCCTTTTGAGTTAACTTTTTCATCTCAAAAAGGTTAAGATATAAGTAATGAAATGTGCAAAGGAGAACCACCATGGACATCGGAGAGGCCGTGCGCCTGAGAATATTGGAGTTGTGCCGCGAGCATCGCATCACGGTCAACAAGCTGTCAACCCTGAGCGGCATCACTCAATCCACCTTGAACAACATTGTCAGCGGCCGCAACAAGAGCGCCACCGTATCCACCGTCAAGAAAATATGTGACGGTTTGGAAATGTCGATCCTCGATTTCTTCTCATCAGAGTTATTTGCGCATTTAGAACAAGAAATCAAATAAAAAGGAAATCCAACGAGCAAATCGTAGGATTTCCTTTTTATTTATACAACGTCCTGTTTAATTGTCTTGGGGCGCTGAGACAAGCGAGACAAGTTATCCGACAGTTTGCGCAGAGTAACATAGAAGGATTGCAACTCATCCTCGCTCACGCCGGTATCTACTTCGCTTTGCGCCGCCATGGCATATTCCGTAATGGTCAGAGCCAGCGACCGTCCCTCCTCGGTCAAGCGGATGCGAGAGTTGTAATTCTTTCGTTTCTCTCCCCCGCCGCCAACGACCTCCACGTATCCACGCTCGCGCAGTTCTTCTACTTCGCGGGATACCAGCGAGCGGTCAATTTTACTTTTGGAAGCCAGCGTCGTCGCAGTCAGACCGGCCGGATGAGACAACAACTCATACAACCAAAAAATATGAACACTCTTGACACCTAGGGTCGGAGCAATCGAAAGTTTGATCTTATTAACATTCTTGTGTATGCCTTCGATCAGCTGTACAAAATCATTAAAGCGTTCCGATTCCATTCTTGTTTCCTTTGTTCCCGATTACTTAATGGTACGATCCAGTTCAAATCTCTTGATCTTACGCAACGTGTTCTTGGGGAACTCCTCTTTTCTAACCTTCAGCATACCGACTTTCTTGTACGACGTCGCCGTGCGGTTGTACTCGTCAATCTTATCTTTCAGATATGCCGCCACGTCCTCAATGCCGTTGGCCGTGATATAATCGTTGTCGGGATAGATCTCAGCAACGATCGTATTGTATGCGTTGCCTCTCTTGCTCTGACCCTCATAAACAACAATTTCCAGGATACCACCCGTTGCGCACAGCTCGGTCTCGATTTCCTCGGGATATACGTTTTTACCGTTGGACAGAATGATCAGATTCTTCAGGCGTCCCGTGATGGTCAAAATATCATCTTTGATCTTACCGTAGTCGCCCGTGCGGAAATAACCTTTTTCATCAAAGGCCGCAGCCGTTGCCGCTTCGTCCTTGTAATAGCCCATCATAACGTTCGGACCCTTGACGCGGATTTCACCCTCGCCGTCCTCGTTGGGCTCGGCAATGATCATATCCACGCAACGCAAAATGCGACCAACACTGCCGGGCACCTGTTCTTTGTTGCGGTTGACCGACAACAAAGGAGCACATTCGGTAATGCCGTAGCCGTTGAGCACCTTGATGCCCCAGCTTTCATAAGCGTGGACGATTTCCGTATTCAAAGGAGCGCCGCCGCAAATAACCAAATTCAATTTGCCGCCAAAGACCGACAAAATGGAGCCAAACATCTTTTGACGCAGGTCCAGCTTGACACGGCGCAAACCGTTACTGACCTTCATCATATACGACAAAATCGTCTCTTTTCCGGTTTCCTTGGCATTAGCCAAAATCTTACGATAAAACGTTTCCAAGTACAAAGGCACCAGGATCAAATGCTCCGGCTGTTCTGCTTTCAATTCTTTTTGAATATAGCGCAAACCGGAAGACAGATATACCTCCGAGCCCGTCAGCATGTGGCCAAGAAGATTGACGGTCGAGCCAAAGGTGTGGTGGGGCGGAAGCACAGCAATTGTCTTTTTGCTAACCGAAATGTACTCCATACCGCCTGCAATGTCTGTCAAAATGGCATTTTGAGATAGCATAACGCCCTTCCCCTTGCCCGTCGTACCGGAAGTAAACACGATTTCCGCGCAGACAAACGGATCTATCTTGGGCAAACGGGGCTTTTGTTCCATCGCAGCACCGCGCGCTTCCAATTCAGCCGTCGTTCCCTCTCCCTCGTATGCAATCGCAAAGCGGCCAAGAATATGGCAGTCTTCACTTGCCATGATAATATCGCCCTTGGCGCCCAAATCAGCATCATGGAACAAATATTCACAATCGGCAAACGAAACAGTTGTTGCCAGCTCTTCTCCGCTCCATTCGCGATCCAGCGGTACAACAACCGCACCGATGGAAAGCAGCGCATAATACAATTTAATCCAAGGGAACGTTAATTTACCGATCACAGCGCAGTGCTTGCCGGCGCATCCCTGTGCCATCAGTTCTACCGCCAGATCATCAACCTGATCCTTCAATTCCTGAAAAGACACCTTGACGGATTCAGCGTCACTCGGCTTGTTGCGGAACGAATACGCAATATTCTTGCCGTAAATGGTGGCAGCACCCTGCAGCATTTGCTGAATATCACGATATTCAATGGTAGGATTCAATGCGTAAGGTTTCATCATATACCTCTTTACAGTTTATAATTTTCGTGGGTTCTCTGTTTCAATGATTCGTGTCATTCTTCAATCTATGACACAGCACTACATTTTATTATACCACACATTTGTTGATATGTCAACAACTTTTGCAAAACTCTTTTCTGCCTCGCCTTCTTGACAAACCCTTCGCAGTGTAGTATACTGAGAGCATCTCATCACAAGGAGGAATTACCATGCTCCCCCCCTTTCTTATCGCATTGATTGCCATCGGCATCATCAGCTTAATCGCACTGATTGCCTATGGTTCGGACAAAAGAAAAGCACAAAAAGGCGCATGGCGCACCAAAGAGTCCGTTCTGCTCGGCCTCAGCTTGTGCGGCGGCGCACCCGGTGCTCTGCTCGGTATGCAACTATTCCGCCACAAAACCAAGCATTGGTACTTTTGGGTTGTCAATGTGTTAGGGCTTGCTTGGCAAAGCGCTCTCGTGGTTTTCTTGCTTCTCAATACCTAACAAAGAACGTTTTAATGAGCTGCCCATCCCGGGCGGCTCATTTCTTGTATGGCCAACGTCAACCGCCCTTTCGCCGCATCATACTCATCTTGCGATCCCGCGCGGCCATAAGCACACACGTCTCCCACCAAATCGTTGGCCGTCCGCCACAAAGCGGCATTCAACGTAAATCGCAGCCAGCCCCGCCATCGATGCCAAACAGCCTCAAACGATTCAAATTCGCTCGCCGACACCTCATCCACTTGCGGGGGCAAATCCTCCAATCGTTGACGCAATTGCCGACAAACGCATTGGTTCATCACGCTCCCCAAGACCACAAGTACCGCTACGGCCAAAAACAATACGATCGAAATACGCACCGCTCTCATACGCCGAGTTCCTTTCGCTCCAGCACCGTCTCCCCGTTATCATCGCACAACAGATACAACACCTCGTCTCGCTCAACACCGTATTCTCCCAGCACCTTCTGTAGCCACACCTCGTCCCGTCCAAGCAGCGTCATATTGTGCTCGTTGATTTCCCCATCGCAAATCATCATGTGCATCATCCCCCCCCGCTCCCCCGCCAGCGACAAATCCTTTGGGGTCGGCGGACGATACTCTCCTTTGAGAATGACGGACATCTGCCCATTTTTTTCCAAGATGGCATACAACACCTCCGTTGGATCTCCCACGCCCTGCTGTCGCAAGCCGGCAAACAGCTCCTCCACCGACATTCGATTGCGTGCCAGCTCGCGCTGATCAATCTGCCCGCGCCGAATCAGCATACTGGAGGGTGTCTCCATCTGATGCCGCAGTCGCGGACGGCGTGACATAACAAACGCCATGCAGACTTCCAGCGTCAACAGCGTCACACAAGGAATCACGGCATACAACAGCGGAACGTCGGGATTTTCAATCGGCAGCGTTGCGATTTCGGAGAGAAGCAACGTGGTGATCAGTTCGGAGACCTCCAACTGTCCGATCTGCCGCTTGCCCATCAACCGCATCGCGCCCGTGACCATCAAATACACCACAAGTGTGCGAATAAAAACCAAAATCATGCCATCCCTCCCGCATATACCATTCCCTTTTTTCTCCGACTTATACCAAAAAGCAACGGACAGCGCATTCGCACTGCCCGTTGCTTTGGTTTATCCGTATTTTATTTTGCCGGCGCGTAGGTTTCAAATACAATCTCACGCAACTCGGTATCCGTAACAACCTCCGTCACCGTCACCGTGTAATTGAGGTCGCCCACGGCCATGATGTACTGGGTCTGCTGCATGGTCATACCGTTCACCGTCGTCTTTTGGCTGATGATAACAATCTGCTGACCGTTGGTTTCCTTCTTTTCAATCTTGACGTTGGAAACAGTCATGCCCATCGCCTCATACAGCGGCTTCAGGGTAGCATTATACGTCTCAAGGGTCATGTTAACGTAAACATCCGACTTTGCCTCGTAAGCTACGGAGATATTATTGCCGTTGGTCGACTGA
>JAZQUX010000215.1:0-2450 GCA_045631585.1 Eubacteriales bacterium
GGCAAACAGCGTTTTAGCGCCGATCTTTTTGCCGTTGGTGTATTCCACGATGGCACGGGCGATGCTCATACCGTCAAAGGTAGAGGTACCACGTCCGACCTCGTCGTAAATAATCAGGCTTTGCTTGGTCGCGTTACGCAAAATATAGGCGACCTCGTTCATCTCCAGCATAAAGGTAGATTGCCCGCTGGCCAGATCGTCCGAAGCCCCCACGCGGGTGAACACCTTGTCCACAATACCAAGGCTTGCCTCGCGAGCAGGAACAAACGAGCCGATCTGCGCCATCACCGTGATCAGCGCCACCTGGCGCATATAGGTCGATTTACCCGCCATATTGGGGCCGGTGATGAGCATCAGACGATTGTGCATCGTGTCAAGCTCGGTGTCGTTGGGCACAAAATAGCTGTCCTTAACAAACTGCTCGACCACGGGATGACGGCCGTCCACAATCGAAATGCGATCGGACAGATCCCCCGCCGGGCGAACGTAATGGTTGGTCGCGGCCACCTGCGAGAGCGAACGGTAAACGTCCAGCTCCGCCAAAAGCGCCGCCGCTTTTTGGAGTCGCTCGCCCGCCTCGGCAACCGCCGAGCGAATTTGTGAGAACACCTCGTATTCCAGCGTGCACACCTTGTCAGCCGCACCCAAAATGGTGGATTCCTTGTCCTTAAGCTCCTGTGTGATATAGCGCTCGCAGTTGGAAAGCGTTTGTTTGCGAACGTATCGGTCGGGTGCTTGAGACACCAGCGACTTGGTAATTTCAATGTAATAGCCAAATACCTTGTTGTAGCCGATGCGAAGTGTCTTAATTCCCGTTGCTTCTCGTTCTTCGGCCTCAATCTTGGCAATCCAGCCCTTACCATCCGCCATGACGCTGTGCAGATAATCGATGTCCGCGTTGTATCCGGGCGCGATCATACCGCCTTCACGAACGGAAAACGGGGGAGTTTCGACAATGGCTAGGTCAATCAACGAGAAAATATCCTCCAGCGTATCCAATTCGGAATGGATGCGTTTCATCGCTCGGCTCTGACAGCCCGCCAGCTTTTCGCGCAATTCCGGCAATATCGAAATGGTCGAAGCCACCGCACGCAAATCCTTAGCGTTGGCCGTACCATAAACAATCTTGGTATTCAAACGCTCCAGGTCAAGCACGCCGGAAAGCAATTCAGAGATTTCCTCGCGCAACATATAGTTGCCGAACAGCTCTTCGATCGCTCCTTGGCGTTCCTCGATGGCCGCCACATTCAAAAGCGGATGCTCGATCCATTGACGAAGCATACGAGCGCCGGGGGCCGTTTTCGTCTTGTCCAGCACCCAAAGAAGCGATCCCTTCTTTTCTTTGGCGCGCATGGTTTCAGTCAGTTCCAAATTGCGACGAGTATTCAGATCCATTTCCAAATACTGTCCCTCGCTGTAAACGTCGAGCGCCTTCAAACCGCTCAGCTCGTTCTTTTGCATCTCGCGCAAATAATCCAGAAGACCGCCCACCGCGCATACAAGCGGTTTATCTTCGAGCATTCCCTCGCGCAAGGTCTCGCCGAATTGATCGACAACAGCCGCGCGGCAAGCCGTGTATTCAAAACGGCCGGCTTGGGCATCGGTCAGGACAGCCTTCAGGTGCGATGTGGCAAACTCTGCCGCCGCGGTTGCACGGTTGCGCGGAACATTGAAAATAATCTCACTTGGGCGATAGGTACCCAGCTCGGACAGCATTCTGCTCTCCATGTTCGCCCCTTGCAACACCGTGGCAAACAGTTCTCCCGTCGAAACGTCGGCAAAAGCGATACCATTGCCTTCTTCGGAAACGTAAATGGCGCACAGATAATTGTTCTTCTGCTCGGAGAGCATGGTCGGCTCGATCAGCGTACCCGGCGTGATCACACGCACAACCTCACGCTTAACCAATCCCTTGGCAAGCGCGGGATCCTCCACCTGCTCGCAAATGGCCACCTTGTATCCCTTTTCGATCAAACGGGCGATATAGGTATCTGCGCTGTGGAACGGGACGCCGCACATGGGCGCGCGCTCAGCTTCGCCGCAATCGCGTCCGGTTAGCGTCAGTTCCAATTCACGCGAAACGCGGACCGCATCGTCAAAGAACATCTCGTAAAAGTCGCCCAAACGGTAGAAGAGAACGTAATCGCGGTATTGATTTTTAACCTCAAAGTATTGCTCCATCATGGGAGTCATGGCGCATCAGCTCCTCTGCCTTGAATTTTTCCGAAAAATTAGTGGCAACCTCCGCAAGTTGCACAGTTGTGGGTGCAGCCGGGCTCCTGTCCCGTGATGCGAGCGGTGATGATTCCGTTGACCTTATTCATCAGCGCATTGACCTCTTCCTGCGCCTGTTCCAAGGCCCGGTAGGTCTCATTTGTTGTAATCGCCTCATACAGCTCGTTGATACGGTGCTGAATCATGTCGATCAGATGGGTATCGTAATCTTCGCC
>JAZQUX010000216.1:0-1730 GCA_045631585.1 Eubacteriales bacterium
ATTCGTACCACTCCTCTTTTTCCATGGGGATGCACTCGCCGTTTTCGACGATAAAGCACTCGTCGGGCTCCAGCGAAATGTTATAGCTGCAACCGATCTCAAATTCCTTTTCCAGCACGCCGTCGCCCACGCAAAACAGAATGCGATTGCGGTCGCGGCCGGTCATACCGCCGCCGTCGATCGTAAGCTCGCAGTGGAACTTTCCGTTCTCATCAAGATAGCTTCCACTGCCGCCAAGATAGTCCCCGGGATTACCGAGATATACGGCGCGACCGTCCTTCATGGTGAAGAGGGCAATGAATCGATATTGTTCGGACAGCAGGATCAGTTCTTCCACACCGTCGCCGTTGAGGTCCTTTTGGTCGTAGCCGTAGGCGTATTCCCCACCCTCCACCGCTTTGCCGCCGTACCAATATTCGGTCGGGCGCTCTCTGCTAATAGAAAGATACAGCTTGACGTAGGTTTTGTATTCATAGTGATCCGCGAAAGCAAAGCAGGCGTCGATCTCATCCTTGATCCAACTCTTATCTTTGTTGGAGGTTATGACCTCCACGATACGGCGGTAGGTGGCAAGCACGCCGTCGTAGTCGGCAAAATTCACGTCATAGGCGTCCTCGTTGGTCTGGCGTTCCTCTCCAACGGCGGAAAGGACGTACAATCCCGACGCTTTGGTCAAAGATTGGGCGGAGGAGCTGACGTACATCATTCCGTACTGGTTGGGAAGATACTCGGCAGCGTCCATCTTGTCGATATCGGAATACACGCCGTCCTCGATCTTGTAAAAAACGTCAAGCGTGACGTCTTCGCCCTCGGGCGTGCTGTCCTTGCCGCCAAATTCGATGCCCTTGAGAGTACCATTTTCTCCCATGGTCATGACTTTCATATACCAGGCAACCAATTTGTTGGCGGAATTGCCGATTCTGCCGATCGTGTACAATACGCCGTCGCTATCAATGGCACCTGCTTGGCGCTTGCCGTGTTCCACCCAGTCCACGAGCAGCTTAGCCTGTCGGTCAACAATGGTAAACAGAGCATAAGGTCGATACTCGCGGCTGAGCAACACCAGTTCCTCGGTCGAGTCGCCATTGACGTCACCGATGGCGTAGCCGAGAAGCGCAGCGTCCTCCTCGATCGCGACGATCTCGTAGACGGCCACTGTGATGTCGTCGGCGCCTTCGGGGGCGGTCAACTCCTCGCCGTTCTGCTTGCGCTTGGCAAGACCCTCGTACAGAGAAATAATATCTCCATACGCCTCCTCGGGGGAAATTGGTGTTTCGTCGGCCGAAGGATCGGCAGGGGGATCTGTGGGTGGCTGTTCCTGCGAGCAGGCAACAGTGCCGAAGCACAGGAGAAGCGCCAGCAAGGCCATCCAAAAATTCATTCTTGTTTTCATAAAAACATCTCCTTTGATCGAATGGGCATGTTGCATTTGCGCCCTCGCTTGTTATTACGAACAAGGTGGGGAAAATGCAACAGAAATTTCAAATATTCCTTCTATTTATCCCGCAAAAATATGATATCACACAAAAAATAGATTGTCAAGCGACTGTTGCTTGAGCGGTCATGTCGCTCTGCGTCTGTTCCTTCGGTGGGATATGCGAACCCAACCGTGCGCGAAGCGGACTTGTACGGGAATCAGAACCGCGTTTTGCGCCCACAGAAAGCAAAAAAATGTTTTTTTACCTTGCGCAAAACAAGCAAATCCTGCGGATTTGCGGGGTTCGCTTCAC